>JADHRC010000113.1 GCA_016777645.1 Alphaproteobacteria bacterium | reverse complement strand
TGGTGAGTTCTACCTGTTTCAAGTTTACACTCTATCAAGCTTGCGTAGGGTGGGTAGATGTCTAATATTTTCCATTTTGTTATTGCTAGTTTGCCTTTAGAGGAAATAGCCATTTTTTTTCTATTCAAAGTTGAGCGTCCAATTGGCTTCTCTATAAGGCCTTCATCTGAAGGCTGTCCCCAAACAATTGCGTTATATCTTCTATCAATGTCATGATTACTAAAAGTATTACATAAAGATTTATGAGCTATTTCTGTTTTAGCAACAACCATAACACCGCTAGTATTCTTATCTAATCTATGAACTATCCCAGGTCTTCTCACACCACCAATACCCGCTAGGCTTTGACCACAGTGATAAAGCAAAGCATTTACTAATGTTTTATTTGGTGAACCGGGGGCGGGATGAACAACCATTCCTGCTTTTTTATTTAATATGATCAGATGATTATCTTCAAAAAGTATATCTAAACTAATTTTTTCTGGTAGAGGCGCGGGGTTGATTGGCTCTGGTAACAAAAGAGTAATTATATTGTTATTTTTTACTTTATAGGATGGATCTTTTATAATAATGCCATCAATATATACGTTTTCTTCTTCAATAAGGTTTTTAATTCTGTTTCTTGATAATGAAAAATTATTTTTATTTAATACTTGTTTTGCTAATGTACTTTCTTTAATAGCTTCTGTAACCCATGTATCTAAGCGTAATGATGGTATATCAAAGTCTTTAAAAGCAAGGGAAATTTTTATAGGATTTGTCATGTCTAAAATCTCTGATTTGAAACCAGTAAATACATCTAAATTAAGTTCCAATATAAAACTTCTAAAAATAATTGCTATTACTTTAGGTATTCTTATTATATTGGGATTATTTTTTTTATTTTGGGGATTAGCAAAAAGTTATAATAATCTTGAAAAAAATAAAATAAAAGACAAGAGTTTTCTAGTCTCTGATGATCTTCAATTTAGTGAATTTGACTTTTTTCAACCTAAGGGCTCTCAATTAATCTCATCTTCATTAGGTGAAAATAATGAAATATTGTTGAGGTATCTCTATCAGGGTAATAATGTTTTAGTGATACTAAATACTGAAAAAAAAGAAGTTAAATCTATCATTACCCTTAAAATAGGAAAAGATTTTGGAAACAAAAATAAGTAATAGTTCTTATAATGAATAAAAATAATAAAATTCTTCTTGGAACAGATACAGTATCAGGAATACATCCCAAGATATTAAGTGCAATAGCTTTGGCTTCTAAAGAGAAAACACTTCCATACGGGAATGATATTTTTACTATTGAATGTAAAAAAAATATTTCAAAAATATTTGAAAAAGAAGATATAGAAATATTGCCTATGATGTCAGGAACTGCATCTAATTCTCTTGCTTTGTCATCCTTTTTACGTTCCTATGGAAGTGTTCTATGTCATATAGAATCTCATATAAATAAGGACGAAGGAGGGGCCCCAGAGTTTTTTTCATGTGGAGGGAAATTGTTAACTATTTCTAATAGTTCAGGAAGAATAAACGCGGAAGATTTAAATAAAAAAATACAAGAAGTCAATTTTAAAGGAAAACAATACTCTCAAATTAGTGGTATATCAATCACTCAACTTGCTGAAAACGGAACCGCTTATTCTCAAAAAGAAATAAAAGATATTAGTAATATTTGTAAAAAAAATAATCTATATCTTCATATGGATGGTGCCAGATTTTCAAATGCTTTAGTTTGTCAGTCACCTCTATCTCCAGCACAAATGACATGGAAAGTAGGTGTTGATTGTTTATCTTTAGGTGCAACAAAAAATGGTGCCATGGCTGCTGAAGTTATTATTTTTTTTAACAAAGATCTCGCAATAGAGGCAAAAAAATTGGTAAAGCAAACAGGACACGTAATAGCAAAAACTAGATTTATCTCTTCGCAACTTAATGCATGGTTCCAAGATGGTTTGTGGTTGATTCTAGCAGAAAAAGCAAATAATACTGCAAAATATCTTAGTGATAGACTTTCTGAATTCAAAGAATTTAAACTTGTATACCCAACCCAAGCTAATGAAGTTTTTTTTAAAATTTCTAATAAGACTTATGAAGATATGATTAAGTTAAATATAATATCAAATTTATGGGGTATGGAAAATGAAAATAAATTAATAGTAAGGTTTGTGACTTCTTTTGAAACTGAGATTTTTGAAATAGATGAATTAATAAAAAGAATTAAGAGTTTTTGTTCTAAAAACTAAATACCATAATTTAGATAAAGAGCTAAATTCAAAGATATTTCATTAATTTTTGAAACTACATTTTTTTCAAAAACAAAAGCAAATTTACCTAAGTATGAATATCCAATTAACGTTGGAAGAAGATAAATTCTAATCATTAAAATTAACCAAGCAAGATAAAGTGGTTTTAATGGTTGAACAATGAAGTTAGGTGTTATTTTAGAAGTTGCATTTAAAAAGGGTGATGTTACTTTATCAAACATACGAAAAAAAATTAATTTACTATCCTCGTTAATGAAAAGATTTAGAAAAAACTTAAGGCTTAAAATTATCATTAGTAAACCTAATAATGAGTCTAATATAACAAGCCAAATAGGAAATGAGTTAATCATATTATAATTATATAAACATAAACCTAAAATGAAAAAGTATTATTTTTTTTATTCTCAATAAAACAGTAAATTCAATAAATAAAGGTGCATTATGAATAATCCACAATATATTTTCTCGATGTATAAATTAAATAAAGTTTATCCAGGAGGCAAGCAGGTTATTAAGGATATAAGTTTATCTTTTTTACCTGGTGCTAAGATAGGTGTTTTGGGTGGTAACGGTGCTGGTAAATCAACATTACTTAAAATAATGGCTGGTATAGATAAGGACTATAATGGAGAAGCTAAACTTACTGATGGAATTAATGTTGGGTACCTCGCACAAGAGCCAGAACTTAATCAAGAACTAAATGTTTATGATAATGTAATGGAAGGAATGTCAAAAGCTAAAAAACTTGTTGATGACTTTAATACTATTTCACTTAAGTTTTCAGAAGATTTAACTGAAGATGAGATGAATGAAACAATTTTAAAACAAGCAGAACTTCAAGAAATGATTGATAATATGGATGCTTGGGATTTAGAAAGAAAAGCTGAAATAGCAATGGATGCTTTGAGTCTACCACCAGCACATGCAAAAATAGATCATTTATCAGGTGGCGAGAAGAGAAGGGTTGCATTAGCTAAGTTACTTTTATCAAATCCAGATTTTCTATTGTTAGACGAACCGACAAACCATTTGGATGCCTTGTCAGTAGCTTGGTTACAACGATTTCTTCATGATTTTCCGGGAACTGTGGTCACCATTACTCATGATAGATATTTTTTAGATGAGGTTGCTGGATGGATTTTGGAATTAGATAGAGGTGAGGGAATTCCTTACAAAGGAAATTATTCAGGTTGGTTAGAACAAAAACAGAAAAGACTAGAATTAGAAGGTAAAATTGAAGAAGCACGAAAAAGGAAGCTAAGTGAAGAATTAGAATGGATCAAATCAGCACCACGTGCTCGACAAGCAAAATCTAAGGCAAGAATATCTTCTTATGAAGAACTTGTTGCAAGAGAACAGAAAAAAGAAATTAATCTTGGAAATCTAGTCATACCTCCTGCTCCAAGATTAGGGAACGAGGTCATTAGCTTTGATAAAGTAAGTAAGTCTTATGGAGAAAAATTATTAATAGATAATCTATCTTTTAAACTTCCACCTGGGGGAATAATAGGCGTAATTGGTGCAAATGGTGCTGGAAAAACAACTTTATTTAGGCTGATTACGCAAGAGGAAAAACCTGATGCTGGAAACATAATAATTGGTGAAACAGTTAGTTTAAATTATGTAGATCAATCTAGAGATGTTTTAAAGCCTGAAAAGAATGTTTGGGAATCCATTTGTGATGGACTTGATGAAATTCAAATAGGTAAAAAAACGATTCAAAGTAGGGCATATGTTGGACAATTTAATTTCAAGGGGGGAGACCAGCAAAAAATAGTTAGCCAATTATCTGGAGGTGAAAGAAATAGGGTTCATCTAGCCAGAACTTTGAAAACACCAGGCAATGTTTTATTACTTGATGAACCAACGAATGATCTAGATGTAGATACTCTTAGAGCTTTGGAAGAAGCGATATTAGATTTTTCAGGATGTGTAGTTGTTATTTCTCACGATAGATGGTTTTTGAATAAACTGGCAACTCACATACTAGCATTTGAAGGAGAAAGTCATGTTGAGTGGTTTGAGGGAAATTACCAAGATTATGAAAATGACAAAAAAAGAAGATTAGGTGAAGATGCATTAAATCCTAAAAGAATGAAATACAAACCTATTTCAAGGTAGATTATTTTTTTATATTAAGCCTTTCGATCAAATAATCAAAATCACCTTTATTTTTTCTAAGAATTGACATTACCTCGGATTTATGTGAAGTCACTAATGATATACCTTCTATTTCCAAGTCAATAATACTCATTGTTTCATTTTGGCTTTTTGCTAATTTCCATAACAAGTTAATAGGTGGATTATTTTTACTTTTGTCTTCAATTTTACCTCTTATATAAATAATTTTTTTACCTCTAAATTCTGAATTTAAAGGGGTGTAAGTTAATGTTGCAAGGGTATTTAAATGTTCTTCAACTGTATTGACTATTTGGTGAAGTAAAGCGTCTTTATATCTTAGTTGTTGCTCATCATTAGCCTTTGACCAAAAACTACCAGTTGTGGCTCTTGCCATAAAATCTAGATTTACATATTGTCGAATTAAAGGAGTGATTTTTTCGGAACGTTCTTCTTTATTTAGTTCGAGTGTCTCTATTGCATGTTTTTTTGATTTAATAATCATTTCTTCGATTAATTGATTACTCTTTTCTAATTCCTCAGAAAATACCTGATTAGGCAAAGGTAGTAAAAGAACAAAAAGTAAAACAATTAAAAAAAAATCTTTTATTTTATTCCAATAATTTTTCAAACTCTTCGTCAGATTTATTGTTTTTGAAATCAA
>JADHRC010000112.1 GCA_016777645.1 Alphaproteobacteria bacterium | reverse complement strand
AATTTCAATATTTATATTTTTAGATTTATTAATCTTCAATTGGAAATTAATAGTCTCTAAATTACTTCCATTTAATTCAAGTACATTCTCGAGATTATGCTCTTTAATGATAGACGATTCATTTTTCTTAAAAGATATAGCTGACTTAACAATCGTGAATTTTTGATAAATAAAAAATTGTAAATCAGTTACATTTGGAAGCCAAAATAATGGCTTATAATCTAACCGATTTTTAATATGCTGAGACATTACACATTTTTTTTAACTCTCTCTAGTATTCGTATAAGCTAGATTTGAATGTTCTTCACAATAAGGTCTACCCGGGACTATAGAAGTACCACAAAACGAAAAACCAGGTAATTTAGGGTCTCCATTAGGCCAACAACACCTGTTTCGGGACCATTCCACATTTCTAAGCAAAATTTTAAGAGGTAATTCTTTTGCTATCTCATTGCTATGATTATTATTTGTTTTACGTGGTTCACCAGATTTAGAAATTGGAGAATTTCGTTTTGGAAGACCTAACCTATGAGCCTTACCAGCAATAGCATTTCTGGACACACCTAACTTCAACCCTATTTTAGTAATAGGCAAGCCTTCATCCCACAATTTTTTGAGTTTTTCTAACTTTTTTTCGTCCCAAACAGAATTCTTATCCATGAAATATCCTATACTATTACCAAATTTCCAGAAATTTACCGGCCAAATCAATTTGACTTTCTATCATATATTTCCCGTAATGAATAGACCGACCTAAATTTTTTGCTCTTTTTAACAATTCCGTCTCCTTTGGTTCCATTATAATATCAGCTATTACTGAATGTTCTGGACTTTTATTTATATCAAACGGAATTATATCATCTTTTTTTAAGCCAAGACTTGTTGCATTTATTATAACATCGCAATCATCAATTACGTACGTATTGCTGTTAAAAACATCAACTTTCAAGGAGCTTGATTTAGTAATAAGTTTTTCTTTGAGTGCAAATGCTTTTTGATTGTCTCTGTTTACAATTGCTAGAGATTGAATACCTTGATCTACCAATGCTGATGCTATAGCAACAGCAGCACCTCCTGCTCCAAAAATACATATCCTTTTATTTTTCAAAACTTTCTTCTGCTCAAGAAAGCCATTGACAAAACCTTGTCCATCGAAATTATTTCCAATTAATTTTCTATCTTTATCAAATTTAATCCAGTTTACCGCACCAGTAAAAAAAGCCTCATCATTAAGATTATCACAAAGTTTTGTAATTAATGTTTTGTGCGGAATAGTAACTGTCATGCCGCAAAAATTTTTAACTAATTTAAGAGAGTTCACTACATTCTCTAAATTATCTGGATGAACATGAATAGGAATCATAACTGCATCAATTTGTTTCTCCTTAAAAATTGATGTAAATAATGTAGGTGCTTTGACATGATCAATTGGATGCGCAATGCAGCCATAAATTTTTGTTGTTGCAAACATTATTTAGAAAATTTCTTATTAACAAAGTTTAAAGATGCTGAGTTAATACAATAGCGCAAACCGGTTGGCAAAGGCCCATCAGGAAACACGTGGCCCAAATGAGCTTCGCAATTAGAACAATGAACCTCAGTTCTTTGCATTAAAAAGGAATTATCCAATGATTTTCCGACCACGTCTTCTGAAAAAGGCTTAAAGAAAGATGGCCAACCAGAATTAGATTCAAATTTTGCTTCACTAGAAAAAAGAGTTACGTTACAACAAATACAGTTGTAAAGCCCATCATCTTTTTTGTCCCAATAAGCACCTGTAAAAGGAGCCTCAGTACCATGCTTTTGAGTAATTCTATATTGCTCATCAGTTAAGTTGTTATTTTTTTTACTCATTTTTAAACCTAAAAAGAAAAAGTCAGAGTTCAATTATAAATAATATCTAATCAATTTTTGTAAATTTTTCTAGTAACTTTTTGATAAAAATAATTCTCATAAAAAAGGTAATCCAGCACATTATTCCAAATATATAAGAAATATAAGAAATATACTCATAAAAAGTAAGCATTAAAACAAAACAGACAATTGTCTCAAAACCTTCTGTTATTCCACCAGAATAAAAAAATGATTTTTTTTGTTTTTGTACAACTCTAATTTTATTTTTTTCTATAATCCATGCAGATGCTAAAAAGGAAGATTGAGTAGCTACAAAACTTAATAATAAAAAACATATATGAAATGAATTACTAATATCTAAAAAAATAAATGAAATTGGAAATAAAAAATAAAAAATGAAATCAAAAACTATATCATAAAATGCCCCAATATCAGTTTCACCTTCTAAACGAGCGATTGCTCCATCAAGCCCGTCACAAAACCTGTTTAAAAAAAGAAAAAGCAAGGCTGTTATGAACATTGAATTAATTATAAAATACGCACATAAGACACCAAAAAAAAAGCCTGTGTAAGTTACAAAATTGGCTTTTACTTTTAATTTGATCAAATTTTGAGCAATGGGAATTAAAACAGGTTGTAATAGTTTATTTAATTTTTCGTCAACCATTACTAAGAAATTAATTTTTGCTTTGATTAGGGATAATAAAAAGTTGCTGAGGATAAATCAAATCAGGATTTCTTATTTTGTCTCTGTTAAGTTCAACAATGTCTAAATAAAGTTTTCCTAAACCTAATCTTTGATATGCTATGTTCCAAAGAGCGTCGCCCTTTTGAACTATAACTAAGGTTTTTCCATCCGCGCTTTCTATAGTTTTTCCACTAATAACCAGAGAACTTTTACTTAGAACTTTACCGTCTTTACCTAACAAAACAGCAAATATTTTTTGTTTCCCCGCTATTAATTTGCCTGGGATCCGAAGCGACCACTCATCATTTAATATTTTTGTTGAAGACGTATCTTGCCCACTAAAACCAGCATTAACTTGGATACCGTTATGAGCTGACCCAGACAAAGCTAATTGACCTATTTCACTATCATAGGTTAAAGCTAAGATTGCAATATGAGGGTTAGCATCAATCTTTGTTTCACTAGATTCTTTTTTAAAGTTAACTTCATCTTTTTTCTCTGCTTTATTATTATCGAAGCCCGGAGCCTGAATTAGCTTTGCACCAGACTGCCCTTTATCATCAATTATGGCTACAATTGGTGTATCATTTTTATTTCCACTTACATTAATAGCTACTGATTTATTAGCTATTATAACATTTCCATCTGAGGTGGTTTGCCTAAAAGATAATAAATAATCCCCACTTTTTAATTGCTTTTCAGGCACTGCAACAAAATCCCCAATTCTGTCGCTGGTAGTTTTAGCTATTATTTCAGAACCTGAAATTATATCTATTTTTGAATTAGGAATAGCTTTACCTGCAATAACTAAACTACCATCGGGCCTAACTCTTATAACTTCGAGTTTAATAGTTTCAGCATTTTGAGAAATTTCAACCTTAGGTTTTTTTAATTCAATTGGTTTAGCATCAACCTTATCTTTTACAAGAGGTACAACAACCTCTTTATTTTCAACAGTAGAAGGCTTGTAAAAATCGATTAACAAAGCTAAAGCCGCAAGTGTTGCACCAATTAGTAATAAATACATTACTTTTGAAAATTTCATAAAAAGCCCTATGTTTCATTACATTTATACTCTAAATTAAAACCATATAAATAAGAAACCCTTTTTTTAAAAATGTTATAATTTTGAGGAAATTTTGAAAAAAAAAATTTGTATTTTTGGTGGTTCAAAAACTGGTAAAAATAAAAATATCGAAGATTCTGCGAAAATGATTGGTAAAATTATTGCTGAGAATAATTTTGACTTGGTTTTTGGTGCTGGTGAAACTGGTATTATGGGAGCAGCAGCTTCATCAGCTATAAAAAACGGAGCAAAAACAACTGGAATTATACCTGATTTCTTGATTAAACATGACCTTATAGACACAAAACATTCAAATGATTTTAATTCAGAACTGATAATTACTAATGACATGCATGAGAGAAAGAGAAAAATGTACAATGAATCTAATGCATTCTTAATTTTACCAGGAGGAATTGGAACGCTAGATGAGTGTTTTGAAGTTTTGACCTGGTGTCAATTGAAACAGATAAAAAATAAAAAAATTGGAATCATAAATTTTGAAGGATACTGGAATCCACTTTTAAACCTAATTAATCATTTAATAAATGAGGAGTTTATGGGTGAATATAATCTAAATTTTTTTCAAGTCATAGAGAATAGTGATGAACTAAAAAAATTTTTAAAAATGATTTAATTTTACATAAAACTTATGTATGAATAACTAGTAAAATACATCTTCAAAGATTATTCCATTTAAAAGATACTCTTAATAATTTAAGGAATTATAAATGTTAGACTTAATGAAAATTGCTACTACAGAAGCTCATGGCGGTGATCTGAAAACTTGTTTAAGTGAACTCTATAGTGAAACAGATTTAAGACCTAAAGGTTATCCAAATGCTATAGTTTGGAAAGGCGGTAATCATGATAATAAAATTAATCCAATATGTCACTCTCTAACCGATGCTTATGCACTGTTAGGAACAGTTGCAGCAGCTGATATTTTGAACCTTCCTTTTTATGCAGTGCCTATGTGGTCTCAAATCAGACATGATACTCAATTAGAGGCCTTAAGTTGGTTTGGTAATATGCAAAACACCTCTATTAAATGGTCTACTGCTGGTGACGCTTATGTAAATGATAAGTCTGGCAAAAAAGTTGTTGTCATGGGTAAATCTGGTAATGCTCCATTAAGAACTCAGGCTGGAGTTTATTGTAATGTCAGGCCGTATGGTCCTATTACAGTTGTAAGATGCATGCCCTGTTTACCATACTCTCAAGATAAATCTAAATTTTCAGTCAATGAACAAACTGGCATAATACACACAGAAATGAATACACCTGGTATTCAAATGGCATATGCTTGTCGTCTTTTTTTAAAGATTGTTAATGATACAGGAAAATTAGGAAGAGTTGCTTTTAAGCCTACCCAAGCTATGGAAGATGGTATTAACGCAGGATTACTCATTTGGCTTCTAGAAGGAACTAAATTTGAAATAGGAAGAAAATGGGCTGTAAA
>JADHRC010000011.1 GCA_016777645.1 Alphaproteobacteria bacterium | reverse complement strand
TAATTCTTTAATATTAGTACAGCCCATAAGCTTCATATCTCTTTCAAGTTCAGCTTTATATAAACTCAATGCTCTTTCCACTCCAGCTTGACCAGCAGAAGCAAGTGCATACAAATACATTCTACCGCCTGAACAAGCTTTTGCTCCAACTGACAAGGCTTTTAATATATGTGTACCACGTTGAATTCCCCCTTCACAAATTACATCAATCTTATCACCAACGGCATCCACTATCTCTGCCAATTGATCAAAAGGTGCTCTTGCTCCATCGAGTTGTCTACCTCCATGATTTGAAACCATAATACCTGTACATCCTATATCTACAGCCTTTTTTGCATCTTCCACGCTCATTATACCTTTAAGAGCAAAATGACCTCCCCACTTAGAACAAAGCTCTTCTGCATCTTTCCAATTCATTGATTGATCAAGCATTGAAGAAAAGTATGATCCAATTGAAGTTGCAGTATTAGTTCCCTCACTAACATGGTCTTGCAACTGAGGAAGCTCAAATTTAGGTTTTGTAAGATAATTAATGGCCCACATTGGCTTAGAAGCAAAACTGAAAAGACTTGATAATGTTAATCTTGGTGGAGATGTAAAGCCTGTTCTAAGATCTCTCTCTCGATTACCACCGGTTATTGTATCTACCGTTAGCGCTAAAACATCAAATTTTGCTGCTTTAACTCTTTCAAGCATGCTATTATTTAATCCCCTATCTTTATGAAAATAAAATTGAAACATTTTAGGCGTTGAAACAATAGATGCAATTTCTTCAACACTTACTGTTCCTAAAGAAGAAACTCCAAACATAGTTCCAAAATTTTGAGCAGCCTTTCCAACGGCCCTCTCTCCTTCGTAATGAAATAATCTTTGCAATGCAGTAGGAGCACAGTAAAACGGTAAATCTAATTTTTTACCGAATATTGTGGTTGATAAATCAACATTTTCGACACCTCTTAAAACATTTGGTATCAAATCAGCATCATTGTAAGCAGCTGTGTTTCGATTGTAAGTTACTTCATCATCAGCCGCACCGTCTATATAGTGAAAAATTGGAGAAGGAAGACGTTTTTTTGCTAATTTTCTAAAATCTTGAAAATTATAACAATCATTTAAATTCATTTAATATCCTTTACATGAATTATTTTAGTAAGTAATTTTAAATAAAGATTATTTAAAATAAAAAAACATATAAGTTTTTTAAATTTTGTCTATTCAAATTTTTAGGAAGTAACAATGAGTCAAATTAAGAGAGTTGAAATCCATGAATTTACTCATGAAGTACAAAACCTTGGTCTTTTAACTAATGCAAATACTATTGGAGCGGTTGGATATTCTAAAGGCAAGTCTATCAAATTAGATAAATATGCCATTGTAATAGAAACAAAAGATGGATGTAAAGGCGAGTATGTAACTCACTGGGGCGGTAATAGCGTTGCATGCGCTCAAACAAAGATGTTAGCTCCTAAACTTCTAGAGTATGATGCTTGTGAGAGAGAAAAAATTTATGATGATTTTAAAAGAGAATTAAGACAATTTGATCATATGGGGCATGGCCCACTAGATATAGCATTATGGGATTGGGCAGGAAAAAATTTGAACTGCTCTATAAGTGTATTACTTGGAGGATATAGAAAGCGTTTGCCAGCATACGCCAGCACATATCATGGTGACAGAAACGGAGGACTAGATTGCAAAGAAGCCTTTGCGGACTTTGCTCATCATTGTTTTGATATGGGATATAAAGCTTTTAAAGTCCATGGGTGGCACGAAGGTAATGCTAAAGAAGAAGCAGAAAATGTTTTGCATGTTGCTAGAGAGGTTGGTGATAAAATGACACTAATGCTTGATCCAGCTTGTCAACTAAGAACCTTTGCAGACGCATTATATGTAGGAAGAGCCTGTGACGAAGCCGGCTATTTTTGGCTAGAAGATCCTTATAGAGATAGTGGTGTTTCAGCTTTTTCTCATAAACGACTTCGTGAAATGTTAAAAACACCTATTTTGCAGACAGAACACATTAGAGGTATTGAAACCAAGTGTGATTTTTTAATTGCTGGTGGGACAGATTTTTTAAGATCTGATCCTGAATATGATATGGGAATAACAGGGGCTATGAAAATCTCTCATCTGGCAGAAGCTTTTGGAGTTGATGTTGAAGTTCATGCATGTGGACCTGCACATAGACACGTGATGGCTGCAACAAGAAATTCTAATTTTTATGAGGTGGCTTTAGTAGGGCCAGACTGTCCAAACACAATGGCACCTGTTTATACATGTGGATATTCAGATATGATCGATTGCATAGATAGCGACGGATGCGTATCAGTTCCAAATGAAATAGGTTTAGGAGTTAAATACAATTGGGATTTCATTACCTCAAATACAACAAAAAAAAGTGTGTTTGAGTAAATTTAAAATGCAGACTAACAACTTATTATTAATTTTAGGCAATCAACTCTTTCCATTAGAATATATAAAAAAAACAAAAGTTAAAAAAATTTTTATGGCTGAAGATTTTAGCCTAACTACCTACCAAAAACATCATAAACTAAAAATATTAATGTTTTTATGGTCTATGAGGCAATATAGAGATCAGTTAGTAAAGAATGGCTTTATTGTTTATTATAATTCAATAGATGATAAAAACTTTAAAGATACATACGAGAATAAATTACTTAAAATCCTAAAAGATGAAAAAGTTCGAACAATTAGCTACTTTGAAATTGAAGATCACTTTTTTGAAGATAGATTTAATAAATTTGTATCAGACAATAATTTAGAAACTAAATTATTCCAAAGCCCCATGTTTCTCAACTCTAGGTCTCAATTTGTAGAATTTGCAAAAACTCAAAAAAGTTTAATTAAAATGGCAAGTTTTTACCAAAAAATGAGAATTAAGATGTCCATCTTAATTGACAATAACAAAAAACCTATTGGTGGTAAATGGTCGTTTGATGAAGAAAATAGAAAAAAAATTTCTGGAAAAATTAAGATTCCAAAAGTTCCAATAAATACCGAAGATCAAAGAATCAATAATCTAAAACATAAAATTAATGTCTTGTTTAGAGATCATCCGGGTTCTGCTGATTATTTATGGATGCCTACAAACCGAGAAGAAGCTCTAAAGTGGATGGAGATTTTCTTTCAAAATAAGTTTCATGACTTTGGAACATATGAAGATGCTATTATAGATAATAACAATTTTCTTTATCATAGCGCACTAAGTCCAATTATTAACATGGGTCTTTTAACACCAAAAGAGATTGTTGAAAAAGCTATAAATTTTTCAAAGAAAAACTCAATACCACTAAATTCTCTAGAAGGATTTATCAGACAAATAATAGGATGGAGAGAATTTATAAGAGGTATTTATCATTATAAAGGTAAAGAAGAGAAAAAATTGAATTTTTGGCAACATAACAGAAAATTAACTAAAGACTGGTATGAAGGCACAACTGGCATTAAACCTCTTGATGATGTAATCAATGATTGTTTGAAGTATGGATACACTCATCATATTCCAAGGTTGATGATTGTTTGCAATATAATGAACCTCTCTAGAATACATCCTGATGAAATTTACAAATGGTTTATGGAAATGTTTGTTGACTCTTCTGATTGGGTAATGGTTCCAAATGTTTATGGAATGGGTACATTTGCTGATGGAGGCATTTTTGCCACAAAGCCTTATTCTTGCGGTTCAAACTATATTTTAAAAATGAGTAATTATAAGAAGGATGAATGGTGCGATATAGTTGATGGTCTATATTGGAAGTTTATGAGTGATAATTTATCTTTTTTTAAAACTAACCCAAGACTTTCAATATTAGTAAAATCTGTTGAAAGAATGAATGAAGATAGAAAGAATATGATTTTTGAAAAAGCGACAAATTTTATAGATAATAAAACTATTAAAAATTAATTTTTTTATAAATTTTTCTCAAATAATAATTTTTACAGATAATATTTTAGTAATTACCTCTTACTGGATAATCATTTTCTTGAGCAAAAACTAATTTTGCTGGGAAGTCTGTTAAATCAGGTCTTGCCCATGGCATATTTGAAGTATTTGCTAGATATACAGTACCATCTTCCTTAATTACAAATAATCCAGGCTCACAGAATAAGTCACTTTCAGCCTCTTTAATTGATTTTGAAATATAAAGCCCCCATTCTCTAGCATTATCTTCCGTTAAACCATAGGCTATATTTAAATTATTAATTGACCATAAAGATTTTGCTTTAAGTGCTTTTTCCTTACTATCCATTGATATAGCAATTACTTCAGTATTAGATTTTTTATATTCTAATAATTGGATATCGATTTGTTTTAAAAAAACAGAACAAACTGGACAATGTAGACCTCTATAAAATACAATCATACTCTTAGTTTTGTTAAAATGTTCATCTAATGACCAGGTATGACCATTAGTAGTATGTAAATCTAAAGATGGTGCTTTTTTGCCTGGGATAATTTGACCACTCACTAAATTTCTCCTCTGTATTTTTATAAAAAACAAAAATTACCTAATTTTAATTTTTTTACAAACTATAAATTATTATCCTGAAAGTACGCTTTGTTTATTTTAAAAAAATTTTTAAGTGGTCCCCAAAAAATAAAATAAATTATAAATGCCTCAGTTACATTTTTTAACCACTGAATAGGATATAACAAACCATAATTAATAATATCTCCTCCAAACATTATTGTAAGAAAATTTAAAATAGTGAAAATAAGAAAAAAGTATTTTCCTATAGGAATGAAAAAATATATCAAAATTATACTAGTAAGAGAAAAAAAAGACATAAAAGCTGTTAAATACAATTCAACTTTGGTATCAAAATAAATAGACAATAGACCCTGATTTATAAAACGACTTAAACCATAATATCTTTCAAAATTGAAAATGGTTGGAATTAATTCCAACAAGATCGAGAGAAAAACCATAAGTAAAATCAGACGCCTAAAAATTATTTTATTTGTAAATTCATGTTTAAGGTTCATATTTTATCCTAATTAATTCAATGAATACCCTGAATTAATTTTTAACTAATTTAAAAACTCTGTTTAAATACATTGTTAAAAAAAGTCCTCTTAAAATTAAAAACAAGAGAAAACAAGAGTAGAGGTTTTTAAAATCAAGGTTGGTTGAATAATAAAATTCTATAATTAAACAAAAAATTAATGATGATAAAATCATACAATTTCTCATTTCTTTAGCTAGAGTAGCCCCGATAAAAATCCCATCCAACTGGAATGCCAACATTGAAACAAATGGCGTAATTACAACAAGACCCCAAATATTATCAATAATCTCTCTTAGTGCAATTAAGTTAGTAAACATTGCTAAAAAATAATAGTTAAAAATATATAAGATTAATCCTATAAAAATTGAAAAGAAGAGAGCTAACTCAGTTGTAGTTTTAATAGACTTATAAATATTTTCTTTGTTTTTAGAACCAATTGAAACCCCAACCGTAGACTCAGCTGAATGCGCAAAAGCATCTAAGGTATAAGAAGACAGGCCAAAAATAACTAATAAAATTTCCATTGATGCTAATTGATCAACACCTATTAAACCAGCTTTTTTGATTAAATAAGCTTGTACAAAAACTAGCAACATAGTGCGTAAAAATAAATTTTTACTGATAGAAAATAAATTACTAAAGGCACTAATGCTAAGCATTTTAGTAACCTTAAATAAATTAAAATTGTACTGTTTAAAAAAATTAAAAAAAATTATAATTGATAAGAATAGACCCGAAAATTGTGCTAAGACACTTCCTAAAGCAACTCCATAAATCCCATAATCAAGAAAAACAGCAAGATATATCGAGGCAATCGTGTTTACTAAATTAATAGTTATCAATTGTAACATGACAGATCTTGTTTTTTGCATTCCAAAAAACCAACCAAGAAAAACTATATTTAAAAGGCCTGCTGGTAATCCAATCATTCTTACAAAGAGATATTCTTTATAGAATTTTTCTAATGCTTTATCAGGGGTTAGAAAATATACTGACAGTTCAAAAAGTAAATTTTTACAAAAGTATAGGATTATCCCTATGATGAAAGCTATAAAGAGTGGTCTTAATAAACTGAAAAAAATTTCTTCAAAATTACTGGCACCAAAATTTTGAGAAACAATTCCTGTTGTCCCCATTCTTAAAAAATTTAATCCAGCATACATAAAGTTGAAAACTATACCTCCAAGGGCAATGGCAGCTAAATATAGACTGTTGGGCATATGACCCATTATGACAGTGTCAGTTAATCCTACTAATGGTATAGTAAAATTAGCGATTATTAATGGCCAAGACAGAGACCAAATATTTTTTCTGTTAATAATCATTATTTTACTCGAAGATAAAATAAGATTTTAAAATTTATCAATTTTTTAAAACTTCCGAAATTTTAGATATGCTTGCTCAGGATCCATGCCGCTTAATATAGCTTTTCTCATTTCGCTTTCTGTAGTCATAACTTTTTCTGTTTCAGTAACGACTTCTTCTACAACTTCTTGTGGAATAATTACAGCGCCATCCATATCTGCAATTATAAAATCACCTGAGCGAATAGTAACACTACCTATTGTTATTGGATCGCCTAAAGCGTCATACTTCCACCTTTCAACAATATCAGCTGGAGTGGAAAGTCTACAAAAAACAGGGAACTTGGCATCTATTATTTCCTCTACATCTCTGCAATGGCCATCCATTAGATACCCTTTTGTTCCCTTAACCATTAAAGCTCGAGCAGACAATTCACCCATTAATGCAATTGAATGAGTGTTAGGTTGACAAACAATAACTTTTCCATTGGGAACTTTTGATAATACTTGAGACCATAATAGAAGGGATTCATGCCTGGTAAGAGTTTTGTCAACATGACCGGAAAGAGTGTAAATTTCTCCAAATAATTTTTGTCCCCTTTGAAGAGCTTGAATTTCAGGAGGTAAAACACAATTACCATATCCCTTCTCCCTTAATACATCATGAATAGCGCTAGCGTAACATTTCGAAAGCCGTTGTGATAAATCAGTCATTATAAACTCCTTAATAGTGAAATTTTTATATAAATAAAAAGAAATTAAAAAATAGATTTTATAAATGGATTATACATCATTAAAATTTTCTTTAACGATTCTATAGACAACATTACCGGTGGGACTGTCAATAACCAAGCGGGCACCTATTTTCTCTACTGCTTTTCTAGATCTTATGTTATTGACACCAATATCAAAAAATATATTGTGTACAAAATTAAAGGCATAGTCCAACATCATTTTTTTAATATGGAAATTAACTGTAGTTCCCCAATATTCCTTTGATATGAATGTAAAACCAACTCTTATTGCGCTATTATTAATGTCATATCCGTAAAATCTTGTTGAACCAATAAAATTATTATCACGCTTATCAAAAACAATTAAGAGACCAAACTCATTTGATAAACCATTTTTAAAAAAAAGAGAAAATTTACTTTTTTTCCATCTATCATTTTCAGGATGCTCCTTCCAAATATTAGGGTCTTTTGCAACTAAATATAACTTCTCAAAATCTGAATTTTGCGCTTGAAATAAACGCAAATAATTATTTTCAAATTCACATTTAAAGTTCATAAAACCATTAACTTTCTGTAACTTTTGCATTACCTTTAATATTTATTTTTTCACTTACGACTTCTCCATTGCAACAATCATCAACAACTCTTTTGCATGATAAACATTGATAATGAGACTGAACATAAATGAACCCTTGATTAGCAGAACAATAAGGGCATGGTAAATTATTATCCATGAAGTTATTTTAAGTTAGTAATGAAATGAGTTGGCATAGTAAAATTCATGTAAGGAAATAAAACGAAAATGGCGACAATTAGAATTAATGTATATTTGAATATTTTTTTATTAACGTTTAAAACCTTATTCCCAAATCTAAATGTTATGTATTGAGGTTTATCAGACATTAAAATACTCCAATTCTATGCGTAAATCTTAAATGCTTTACAAGTAAGTTCAAGCAAAATAGAAATTTAAAAAAAAAATATCATTCACTAAAAAAAAAGTTAAGATACAATAATGAAGTCCTTATTATTTTTTTTAACTTATGTGGTGATTTTTTTATCTAAATCATCAATTGCATCAGAAAAAAATATTAAATTTATATGTAAAAATAAATCTAATGTTGAAGAATTTATCTTAACTATAGACAACAATAAAACTTGGAAAAAAGTACTAAAAAAAATTAATGGAAAATTTATTTCTGCTGGGAAAGTGGTTGGGCAAAAACATTTATCATTTATATTATTTGAAGATAAATATAAATACTTAGGTGTTGATTTTGCATGGCATTTAGATCAAAACACGATGAGATTAAAACCAGTGTTATTAAGTGAAGGAACAATTAAACTAAAAGAAAGACCTAAAAACCTATTATGTTCAAAGCAATAAATTTTTTAATTATGCTTAATATATGGTTAATAAAATGAAATTTAATGAGCTAAAATTTATAAATGGTATATGCCAGTTAGATTATAATTATTATGTGTTAAGTTTTACCCAGCAACCCAATCAAGATCTATTTGAATGTACGGTTTTTAACCGAGCAAAATTACCTGTAGATCTTCCTGGAGTCAAAACTGAAAAAATTAAAAATAATAAATGGGTGAAGATTAGTCTTTCAAAAAAAGACATAGAAAGGTTGATACTAAAGTTTAGGGCTATTACTGGAATTAAAACACCTAAACATTTAGAATATAATGAATTTTATAAGAATATATTCTAATTTTTTTTAATGATTACAAACCCCTTCTATATTCTTTAAAACTATAATATTAAACCAATAATAAGACCAATAATAAGCCCCTCTATGAAGCTTAACCAAACTATTTGATAATTGGATATACCCGTACTTTTTTGAACTTTATCTATTAAATTTATATGCCATTGTTTAAATTTATTACTCATATCTAAATCCTTGTAAAATTAATATGACCAGTTGAAAAAAAATTAATAACATATAATTAGATGAGTATATCTATGTTAGTGAAAGAAAAAAAATATGAGTATTTTTTTATTTTTAAAAAAATTTAATAAAATCAGTTATGTTTATATAAATATAATAATTCTTCTATTGAGTAATTATGCGTTTGCTAATGAAGACAAGATGCAAAGAATTACAAATTTTTTAATTGATACATCAGAGGTTTCAATAGAAGAATTTTCAATTTTTTCAAAAAATACTAATTATAAAACAGAGGCAGAAGTTAGAGGATGGGGTTATGTCTATGAGTATGGATGGGTTAAAAAAAAGGGATGGAATTGGAAATATCCATTTGGTTTAAAAGGACATAAAAATGAACCTGCTGTTCATATAAATTACGATGAAGCTGTAATGTATTGCAAATGGAACAACAAAAGAATTCCAACAGAAGAAGAATGGAATTACGCCGCTTATACAGAAACACGTATAGAACCACTTGATGAATATGTTAAAGGGAAAACCTATGATTATCCAGTTGGTTCTTTACCTTATGGAGCTAATTGCTTGAATGACTGCAAATTTAAAAATCAATTAAACTATACAAACCTTCTATCTCGGGGACACGGACATTCTAAAATCAAAAAAACAAGAAGGGGTATTAATGGTTTGTATGATATGGGTGCTAATGTTTGGGAATGGGCATCTATTATAGATAATAATGAAAAGGCAACAAAAGGTGGTTCATGGTGGTATGGAAAGGATCAAATGCACAAGGCACACAAAGCTAGAAAACCAAAAAAAATGTCTGCAGTATACATAGGATTTAGATGTGTAAAGGATTTATAATTAAGATGATATTATTAAATAATTTATTTATAATTCCAATTTTTTTAACCTAATTTATTTTTAAAAACTTACTCTTATCTTATTGATTGAGATCTAAATATACTGTTTCATTATCATCTTCATCATACACGATTACTGTATTCAAATGGATTTATTTAATTCATTAGAGAGATTAAATTCTAATTGCAACTTAACTTCAAAATCATATTTCAAATTAGTCATTTATAATGCCAGATCATAAAGTTATAAAAAAATCAATCATTTGGAGAATAAAAAGCTGCCTCTTTTTTTAAAACATCTAAAAATTGTAATGATACAGCAGTATTTCCTAAAACTTCACCATCATTTAATTCTACTTTAAGGCCCTGATCCTTAAAAGAATCGATAATGGGGCCCGCTAAATTATTATGATCTCTCATAAACGTTTTATAATCAGGAAAAATAAGGACCAAAGTCACAGTAACATCAGAATTACTGAAAAGTATTTTCATCAAAGTACCATTTTTTATACCCTTTGCATCAGCATTAGTATCTGTATAATTAACAAACATATCTTTTGATAATTTGTCTTTAAATGTTACTTTAATGGTTCTTATATACATTAAAAATTACTTTAAACGATTGTCTATATTTAAATTATCATAATTTAAGTAATAGTAATATACAAAATTTTTAAAATTAATTGCCTTGTAAATTTAAATTTATTTATTAAAAGGAGTAATAAAAAATTATGAGTTTTTGTTTAATGAAAAGTCTAAAAAATATTCTAGAAAGTCGGATTTTTATATCATTCATAACAGTAGTTATAATTATTAATGCTCTTACTCTTGGATTAGAAACAAGTCCAAATATTACACTTGAATATGGATTTGTTTTATCTTTTATAGATAAAGTTGCCTTAACTATATTTACTATAGAATTAATAGGAAAATTAATTGTTTATAGACTTAATTTTTTTAAAGATGGTTGGAATATTTTTGATTTTGTAATTGTTGCAGTGTCCTTAATACCTGCTTCTGGCCCCTTCTCTGTTTTAAGAGCTTTTAGAATTTTCAGAACCCTAAGACTATTGTCGATTGTTCCATCAATGCGAAGAATAATTCAGGCAATATTTATCTCAATTCCAGGCATATTATCAGTTGGAACGATTATTGTTTTAATTTTTTATATTTCGTCCGTATTAACTACTAACTTTTTTGGAAATAGCTTTTATGAGTGGTTTGGTACAATTGGTAATTCTATGTATACACTTTTCCAAATAATGACTTTAGAAAGTTGGTCCATGGGAATTGTTAGACCTGTGATGAAAGAGTTTCCCTTAGCTTGGCTATTTTTTGTTCCTTTTATACTTGTAACTACTTTTGCTATTTTAAATTTATTCATAGGTATTATAGTTGACGCCATGCAACAAATTTCAGGTGATGATAAAGATAATCGTCTGATTGAGAAGGATGTCTATAAAAAAATCAAGTCGATAGAAAACCAACTTAAAGAGATAAAAGAACTGATACATAAACAAAACAGTTAAAAGAAAATGTCTTTCAAATATAATAAATTTAATGCTCAATGTTTTTGGTGTAAAAGAACTACAAATCCTCATCACTCTTACATGCATGAAACCATTCCCATAAAAACTTTAAAAACTCCTAAGGGTAGATATTTAGAATTATGTTTTAGTTGTTATGAAAATGAGAAAAATAAAGCCAAATTAAGTAAAGTTAATTTTAAGAAAAGTTTGGACGAAAAAATTGAAACAATTAAAATTTTAGGTTTTAATTTTAACAAAAAATAAAATTAAATATACTAAACGAATATTAAAATTTAATGTTCTGCTAATTATAGCTCTATAATATTATATTGATGAGTTTTTTAATAATTTTAGTATAAATGGCCTTATTGAAAGAATACTAATATGGGGGTGTATTTCTTTTAAGCGATCCAAATCCTTTATGGCTCTATCATATTTTTTTAAAATTATATTTATTTGGACTGAACCTGCAATTGCCCCAAAATGTCTTGGTTCTTTTAATAGAGTAAGCTTAATATCTTTTAGTGAACCATCATAATCTCCTAAAAGAAATTTAATTGTGGCTATTTTATTAATTGGCTCAGCCCAATTTTTCTCTATTTTTTTTAGAGTTATAAAGCAATCAAGAGAAATTTTTAATGCGCCATTATCAAGATAATTTAAACATTTTTTCATCATTGCATTATTCTTTTCGTTAGAGCCATCATTATGCCAATAGTGCCAAATTTTTTTTTCATATTTCATAGCGATTTCATGATCAGAGGCATTTTTCAAATTAGAAAAAAATTGGGTTAAATCAGAAGCAAAACTAGTTTTAGAAAATAATAAAAGAATTAAAATTAGTAATTTTATAGTATTAAAAATATATTTTAATGTAAAAACGTTCACTAATTAACAAACCTAACGAAAACTAATCATATTTAGTATCATATAATACGATACCCCTGTTTGGAAAAACCTTCCAAATAATACCCGTTCTTTTTTTAAACTCTAATTCAGCTTCTCTAAAAATTTTTTGACATGCTATAAATGCTTTTTCATCTTTGTACTCCCACAAATGACCAAGCCTTAAAGCCCCTTCTTTGTTCCAAATTTGAGTTACTGTTTGTCTAATCGCTCCAGCCTTTTTAAATTCATCAAACTTGTCATTCATTATTTTTTCCCACTCTATTTCTCCAATTTTCATGTCACTTTTACTTTGGAAGTCTGAAGTGATATAACTTATTAACTTAGACTCTGACATGTAACACTCCTTGGAATTAATATTTTTTTTATTTAAATTCTATTTCAATAAATGAGTATGAAAAATTATTGATATTTATAACGTTATGATTAATCCCTTTTTCTCTGAAATAGCTTATACCTTTACTTAATTTGGAGATAGTTTCATTACCATGATTATCAATAATTTTTAGGTTTCCATCTGTCATTGGCACAACAACATAATCATATTCATGAATATGTTGCCCTGTATCTTCCCCCGGCAAAAATGACCATTTAGTTACCCTTGTGACTTTGTTATCAATCATTATTTTTGATTTCGCCATGTCAATGTGTTCCGTCGTTAGTTTCAATTAAAACCAAAAGTTCTTACTAATACAATCCATATTCTCGGGTATCTCTATATCATAAGAAATAGCGTCAGTAAGGATAAATGGTTTAAGAATTTTAGTAACCATGTCCAAATGCCAAGCAAAATTCAGATTTGCATCTATCGTATTATCTTCAAACAAAATAAATGAAGAGATTTTTTGGCCTACAACATTGCCAACCTTTTTAAATTGGCCATCAACCCTTTTGAACGCTGTCGCATAAATAAAATCTTCATCATGCTTAAAAAAAAATTCTTTTTTATGATTAGAAGTGAAATTTTGACAAAATATTCCTGAATAAGGTTCAAAAGATGATGCTTTAAAATTTATAAAACTAGACAATATTATTAGAATAAATATATTTCTCATGATTTTGCCTTTAATAACAACAAATATATCAATAGTTCATATTTATTTAATATGAAAAAAATCTATCTTTCAATGATTGATGTTTCTATCTTTAATTATTTTTTCAACTACAACCTTTAAGGATTCAAACAAATCTATTGCTATTACTTTTTCCTCAACTGAAAGGGATAAAAATTGTTTGTTAAGCTTTTCTTTTTCAGTGCCTTGTGATTGTAATTTTATCCAAACTGGATGCGAGCGTATTTCTTCAAGTGTTTTAAATTTCATATAAAATCTTTTTTTTAAAATGTAACTATAATTGAATCCAATTTGGGATTACACCAATTTTTTCAAAAAAACGTTCTAATTCTGAAATGGATATTTCTAATGTTTTGTCATTTACAAGAGGATGAGCGTATATTTTTTTGCAGGACTGTAAATTTTTATCTATATAAATTGGAATATTATTTTTGACACCATTAATCATTGCAAATGGTGTGACGGCTCCTGGGAAAACACCAAGTTTATTAAATAAACTCTCTTTTGATCCAAATGACAATCTACCCACATTTATATTAATTTGAAGGTTTTTTAAATTTACAAAGGCATCTTGATGAGCAACTAATAACAAAAACCTTTTTTTATGATCCCTTAAAAATAAATTTTTAATATGTCCCCCACCTTCACTTTCTGAAAGAAACAAACCTTGAACAAGTTTAGATTCTTTGACTGTCATAAGTGGAATATGATGGAAACATTTATATTCTATTTGCCAAAAATTTAATTGTTCAATCAATTGATCTGATGAAATAGGTAACAAATGTTGTGACAAGGATGAAGGGTTCCCCTCCTCAATTAACATAATTTAAAAATCCTTATTTCATTTAGGAACTGATTTGATATAAAAATTAAAAAATATTAAAAAAACAGAATAAAAAAATAAAATTATTATAAAAATATCTAAGAAAAGCATTGGTTTGCTTATAAAGCCAAATAATCTAGAGATAGCATATATTATTGATGAAGCGGCAAGGACTATTCCTTTTCCAAAAGAATTTTTCAAGTTTGCATTATTACTATTAAACAAGAAACTAAACATAAATGAACCAAAACAAGAATTAATTATATTTTTATTCAGTTGAACGTTCAGCCCAACCAGCAAAAATCTTTTCTAAAAAAACAACCACATAATAAAGAGCAATACCAAGCAAAGCCAGTGCAATAAGTACAGCAAACATAAGTGGGTAGTCTGAATTAGTTTTTCCACTATCAAAAAGGGCGCCAAGGCCTCTTCCATGAGGTGATACAATTTCCATAAGGTTTGTTCCAATAAACGCCAATGTCACCGCAACTTTCAAAGCGCCAAAAAATTCTGGAAGTGTCTTTGGTAGTGCAATTTTCCAAAAAATTGTTGACTTTGACGCACCTAAAGATCTTAGAATATCTCTGTATTCTGGTTCCAAAGTAGACAAACCAATGGATACTGAGACTGCAATAGGAAAAAAAGAAATCATAAACGCTATTAAAATCGTATTTAAATCATGTCGTCCAACAAACATCAATGCTATAATCGGAACCACTGTGGCTTTAGGAATAGCATTAAAACCTACCAATAAAGGATAAATGGCTTCTCGTAAAATTTTAGAAAATCCCATAATCATACCCAAAAAAACACCTAAAAGAACAGCCAAAAATAACCCTACAACAGTTCTCCATAAAGTGTCCCAACCATAATATAAAAAAAGAGATTTGAATTTCCAAAAAGCTGGCCATATATCTGAAGGAGAAGCCATTTTATAATTCGGCCAGCCATTAACCCAAACTAGGAATTCCCAAAAAAGAAGAAATATTATTATTGCATACAATGGAATTAAGATGTGCCTCATGATTTATTTCCTAGATGACCTTGAGCAATTTCTATTTGATGCCTTAGGTTCTTTAACATTTCTATAGATTTTGGTTCAAACAAACTTTCAAGCTGTGGATTACCTGATTTTGATGTCTTAACTGAATATTGATTTGTTGCTGGTCTTCCTGACAAAACAATTACTTCGTCAGTTAAAAATATTGACTCTCTTAAGTCATGCGTTATGAGAACACCAGTAAAGGGCTCTTCTTTTCTTAATTTATGCATTACTTGCCATAAATCCTCTCGAGTAAATGCGTCTAAGGCACCAAAAGGCTCATCTAAAATAAGAACTTGAGGTTTGTGAACTAGAGCTCTACATAATGAAGCTCTTTGCTTCATTCCTCCAGACAACTCAGAAGGTTTTTTGTCTTCAAACCCCTCTAACCCTACTAAGGACAATAAGTTTCTTGCACGCTTTTCTTTTTCTAACTGAGAAAAGTTATTGGGAACTATTTCAAGTGGTAATATAACATTTTGTAAGACAGTTCTCCATTCTAGCAAAACAGGGTTTTGGAAGGCCATACCGACAATCGGCTTGGGCTCTATAACTTTTTCATTGTTCAACCACACTTCTCCATTATCTGGCTTTAACAAACCTGAAATTAGTTTTGTAAGTGTTGATTTACCGCAACCAGAAGGGCCAACAACAGCTGTAAACCCATGATAAGGAACTCTAATATTTAGATTATTTAAAACAGGTAATTTGCCAGTATCTGTTTGGTATGAATGAGAAACTGATTTGATAATTATGGCATCATTATTTTTTGAATTCATTAATTTATCCAAAAGTAGAGTAGTTTAACCACTCTACTTTACAGATTATTCAATATTACTTCAACTTAAACCCACCACTTGGTAGATAAGAGTTTGTAAAATATAATTTAGCGTCTGGCTTAGTTTTGTACTTGTAAGTTTCACTAAGTTGCTTTATGGCAGCCTCAAAACGATCATTATCGATATTACCCATGCCATTTTTAATTACGTAATCTGTCATTACATTACTTTTAACTGCTAAATCAAACCTACGCTCTTCTAACTTATTATCAGCTGCAGGATTACGTTTAACCAAAGATGCTATAGCATCACCTGGATTTGAAATTGCATCTTTCCAACCTTTTCCAACCGCAGAAAGAAAAGATTTTACTATTTCAGTATTTTTTGAAGCAAAATCTGTATTTACAATAATAGCATTACCATACAATTTAAGACCATAATCCGCCATAAGAATAGTAGTAATGTCATTTTCAGGTACACCTAATCTTACTAAATTGAGATATGAAGAAAATGAAAAACCAGTAACAGAGTCAACTTTTCCTTCTGCTAACATAGGTTCTCTAGTTGGGAACCCAACAGGTTCAACTTTGATTTTGTCCATATCCAAACCATTAGCCTTAGCAAATGAGGGAAACTGAGCCCATGCTCCATCTGGTGGGGGAGCACCCAAAACAGAACCAATAAGATCAGCTGGACCATTTATTCCAAGCGACTTTCTTCCAACTACCGCAAAAGGAGGCTTGTCATAAACCATCATAATGGCCGTAACTGGGGCGCCTGGATTTTGATCTAAAAACTTTATAAGTGAATTTATGTCTGCAAATCCTAGAGGAAAAGCTCCAGTTGCCACCTTTGGTATAGCATCTAGTGAACCTTTTCCTGGTGAAATTTCAACATCTAGACCAACTGCTTTAAAATAACCCTTATCAATTGCATTAAAAAAAGGTGCTGATGGTCCCTCAAATTTCCAATCTAAGGTAAATGGGATTTTTGTTTCAGAAATAGCTTTTGAGCCAAAAGCTAAAAAAAACATTATAGACAATAGAATTTTATACAATTTATTCTCCTAATTAAATATTAACTAAACGAATATATTATCTATTAATTATATTTTAACAAATATTTAATGAAAATGGTTTTGTTGTTATTATTTGATTAAAAATTGTTCATAAAAGTTTAAAAAGTATTTAATTTATGATTAAAAATTAAAAATTGTTCATTTTAGTTTAAAAAGTATTTCATTTATAATTAAAAATTGTTAATTATATAAGTATGAAATCCTCCTTAAATAACGAAAAAATAATTCTAAAAAATAGACCAAACCCTGAAGTAAATGAAAGTTTATTTGAATTAATTTTTGAAGGAGTTAGAGAATTAGTTTCAAACGAAATATTGGTTGAAGTGAAATATATATCTATTGACCCAGCTATGAGAGGCTGGATAAGCGAGATTGGAAATTACTCAGAACCCGTACCCCTTAATGAAACAATGAGAAGTTTAGGCGTTGGAAAAATAATTCAGTCTAAAAATGATAGTTTTAAAGAAAATGAATATGTTGTTGGTTGGCTTGGTTGGCAGAAATTTTCAATAGTTAATCAAAAACAAATACAGATAAAAGTTGATCCAAAATCAAATAATTTATCCGCTAATTTAGGTGTTCTCGGATTAAACGGTATAACAGCCTATGCAGGACTTATTTATAAATGTAAACCATTAGCAGGTGAGACTGTATTAGTCACTACTGCGGCAGGAAGTGTTGGATCAGCTGTTGGACAAATAGCAAAAATTTATGGATGTCGAACAATAGGTGTTACAAGCTCAGACAAAAAAGCAAAGATTTGTAAAGACGAATTTGGTTACGACCATGTTATTAATTATAATAAGGTTAACAATTTATCATCCGCCATAAAAGAACTTGTTCCCAATGGTATAGATTGTTTTTTTGACAATGTCGGAGGGGAACAATTTGACGCCGTGATGGAAAATTTAAATACAAATGCTCGCATTCTTATTTGCGGTACAATCGGTATGCCCTCGTTTCCTATACCCATGGGACCAAGGATTAACAGGACTATTCTTATAAAAAGGGCAAAAATCGAAGGGCTTTTGGTATTAGATTATTTTGATAGATATAATGAAATATATAATCAATTATTAGAATGGTATAAAAATGGAAAAATTAATATTAAAGAAGATATCAGCACTGGCTTAAAAAGTGCTCCATCATCTCTAGTGAAAATTTTAAATGGTCTTAATTCAGGAAAACAATTAGTTAAATTATAAACTAATTAATTACACCTGTAGAGTATTAATTATATTATGCAAAATTCTATTTTTTAGATAGAGCATCAAGTATTGGACAATTAGGTTTATCATCCCCATGACAATTATCTGATAAATAAGTCAATTCTTTTCTTAAATCTGTTAATTGTTTTAACTTATTATCAATTTCTTTAATTTTTTCTAATGTAATCTGTTTAACTTCTTTACTAGTTCTGTTGTTATTTTCATAGAGCGAGAGTAATTCTCTACACTCATTTATACTAAAATTAAATTTTCTTGCTTTGCCTACAAATTTTAACTTTAGTACATCTTCTTCAGTATACTCCCTGTAACCAGTTGTAGTATTTTGATGTGGTTTAACGAGACCTATATTTGCATAGTACCTTACTGCTTTTGTAGTCAAATTAGATAACTTTGAGGCAATGCCAATATTCATATTGATGTTACCAAATGCTTTGTTAAAACAAAAAATTAAAAAACTTTAGAAACATAAATATTAAATTATATATCTGGTTGAGTGCAATATAAATTTTTACTTTTTTATAAGTCTCCTAGAAAAATTTAATTATTGGTTAGAATAAAATTTTAAATTTGAATTTAATTTTGAAAATGGTAAAATATTAACTCGTTCATCCTTTTGGACGGAAGTAGGCTAATTTAGCCGAAGGAACGCATTATCATCGTTCATCTCGAAAGAGACGGAAGTAGGTAATGATGCCGAAGGAACGCACCTAACTTTAAAAAGGAGGGTGAAATGACTTATATACCTTACCAATGGAAAAAATTTGTGCAGGCTAGAAAACGTACACTAGTTCACAAAATTTTATCATATCGTAAAGCTAAGTCTTGTACTTGTAGATTAGCTAGTTAAAAATAACTGGATAAGAGTACAATCATATGTACTCTTATCTAATTAAGTTAAAAATTATATAACGGTAAATTAAAAAAATTATAATTAATAAAGACCCGTTGCACAAAAAACCAAAGGAAAACCCATTAATATTGATAGTAAAATTTCTGACCACAAGCTATCAGTGAATTCGAATTTTTGTTCGTCCATAACAAATCCTTGCTTTAAATAATCTAAGTTATTTAAGCTATGCTCCCTAATTGTTTATTTAGCAAGTTAATTATTTTTTTAGTAAATCTTAGCAATTTATACAGAAAAATGAATAAAAAGAGATACATTTGCATATCAAATATGTTTATGGCGCAATCATGAAGATGAGTTAACTAATATATTTTTTAACTTGTGTTACAAGACTACTAATTAACAGCTATATTAAAAACGATTATATTTTATAAATGAAGTTACAGTACCAATATTATCGTATAGCTTTCTTGCCTGATGATTAAAGTCTTGAGTAAGCCAATATACAGATGAGGTTTTATTTTTATCTGCCTCTGAGTAAACAGACTCAATAAGAGAGCGGCCTACCCTGTTACCTCGAAAAGCTTTTGTAACAAATAAGTCTTGTAAATAGCAAACGTCTTCTAACTTCCAATTATGAGGATGATAAATAAAATGTACTAAACCTATGAGGCATTCACCTTGTTGTGCTACAAGCGCATTTTGAGAAAAGTGCCTTTTTGATAACAATTTTTTAAAAGTAGTTTCATAAACCAAATCATCAACTGAAGTTTCATAAAATTCTAAATAATTGCACCACAAACTTTTCCAATTTATGAAATCTTTCTTAGATAATTTTCTTATTTCAAATGAATTATTTTGGTTCATTGGCTTTCAATAATTTATTTAATTTATTATTTATTCTTATTTCTAATTGGTCTGACGAAGTCTTATCACACGTCCATGAAAACTTTCTTACCCAATCACCATTAACATAATCTAAAGATACATAATCTAAGTTTCTTCTAAAAATCCAACCAATAGGTCTTAGAGTTAAACTTTCTTCTTGGTCTATTAAATCAGATTGTTCTTTAATGAAAATTACATTCTCGGTAAGTTGATAAAAGTGTTTAACTGAAAATGTTTTTGATTCATTTAAATTTATACCTAAAACATTCACAATGTTCTTAGATAAAAAGTTATAACCTATTTTATCTTTATCACAAATTAAAGTCTCACCCTTAAGAGATGCAAAAACTTGATTAGAAACAAAAATTAAAATAATAAAAAAAAATTTAATCATTTATTTTTAAAAATCTTTCGTATTTCCATAGAAATAATCTATCAATTAGAAATTGTCTCAAAAAGTTTTACATAATAAAATATTACTAAGTTATTGAAATTTATGGTGGGACTAACTGGGATTGAACCAGTGACCCCTTCGATGTCAACGAAGTGCTCTCCCGCTGAGCATCCTCCGGAGAATTTCAAAAACTCAAGTAAATCATAAACTTAATATACAATCACTTTTAAAATACTATAATTCAAAATACCTAAATATCCAGCCCTTTTGTATGAGTGTGTGACAGGAGTGTGACAGAAATTTAGAGCTTATCTATACCCCTACCCTAAAATTCTGCAATGTTTGTATATGATAAATAGCTCTGATATTTAGTTAGGAAATTTTATCAGGTTAATGGTGTATTTTTTTAAAATAAACAGTAAGACTTTGGTATTTAGCTATTAATATTATTTGAAGAAGATTACTTAGAAGATTAAATGTTTGCTATAACTAAGTTTATAGTAGAAGGTAAAACAAATCAAAAAGGAAATTGTCATGAAAAAAGTAACTACCGGATTATGTGTTTTAGGAATAACTTTATCTATGGGCTGTGCTTCAATCACAAATGATGCTTATGTTCCATTATCTCTTTCATTTAGTGATGGGAGTAATGGAACTTGTCAATTAACTAATAAACGTATGTCTATACAAGCTGAAATTCCAAGTGCTCCCATGATTAG
>JADHRC010000010.1 GCA_016777645.1 Alphaproteobacteria bacterium | reverse complement strand
AAGTTTTTAGAATTTTTAGCATTATATCTTTCTAAAATAAGACTGTTAATTTCTTCCTCAGTTATTTTTAAATCAGTTGAATTTAAACTTTTAGAATTATTTCTGTTTTTAAACCATTCGTCAGATGAATGAGATAAAAAACCAAGTATCTTACTTGAATTTTTTAATAATTGTGCACACTCCCTACTTCCTTTATTTGATTGATCCGCAAGATAATGTGCTCTGGCAAGAGCTTTTGGCGTATTCAAATCTTCGTTAACATTATCTATTATTTCTTTATCAATCTCACCATCTACTTCATAACCTTCTGTAGCCCTGTATAATCTTGCCAAAGATTTTTTAGCCTCTATTAAAGATTTTTTTGAAAAATTTAGAGGAGCCCTATAATGAGCTTGCATTAAAGCATACCTTATTGTTTCGCCTGCAAAATCTATTAGTAGATCATTAATTGATACAAAATTTCCAAGTGATTTTGACATTTTTTCTCCATTGGATGTGACATAGCCATTATGTATCCAATAATTTGCCATAACATCTGTATTATTAGCACAGCATGATTGTGCAATCTCATTTTCATGATGTGGAAATATTAAATCAAGACCGCCAGCATGAATATCAAAATGTTCACCCAAATATTTTTTGCTCATTGCAGAACATTCAATATGCCAACCAGGTCGCCCTCTTCCCCATGGGCTTTCCCAGCCTGGTTGATTATTAGAGGATGGTTTCCAAAGAATAAAATCTCCAGGATTTTTTTTATAATCTTGCACATCAACCCTTGACCCTGATATCATTTCTTTCAATGACCTTCCTGATAAGGAACCATAATCTTTGTATCTATCAATAGAAAAAAGAATATGGCTTGATGATAAATATGCAAAACCTGTATCTATTAAAGTTTTTATCATTTCAATCATCTCATTAATGTGTTCAGTAGCCTTGGGCTCGAAATCTGGCTTTAAATTTCCTAATGCATCACAATCATTATGAAAATTTTTTATTGTTTCATTTGTTAATTGAGAAATCGAAATACCTTCATCAAAAGCCCTTTTATTTATTTTATCATCAATATCCGTTATATTTCTTACATAAGTAACGCTGGGATATATTTTTCTTAACAATCTTACTAGAATATCAAATATGACTAAAGGCCTTGCATTTCCTATATGAATAAAATCATAAACAGTTGGGCCACAAGCATAAATTCTAACATTTTCAATGTCGATTGGTTTAAAAAGTAAAACTTTTCTTTTAGCTGTATTATAGAGTTTAAGATTATTCATATTACCATTTACTCATAGGTCATTGAGTGAAAGTCTTTCAATAATTTTTTTTCTTCCCATTAATAATACCAAAGTTGCCATTTCTGGACCTCTACTTTGTCCTGTCAAACATAATCTAAGGGGATTATATAAATCTTTACCTTTTCTACCACTCACTTTCATAATATTACTTGTCCAAATTGACCAGGTATTTTCATTAAAATTACCATTTGGTAAATTTTGAAGACAAGTTTTGATAAAATCTGTATCATTGTAGACTGGTTTTATTTTTCCATAGATTATATGCCACCATGTTTCAATTTGTTTGATATTTTCTATGTTATCCTTAACTAACTCCCAAAAACCTGATGTAACTTCAAAATTAAAGTTTTTTAATTGATCGTAAATATCTTCAAAATCTAATAATTTAAAATATTTAGAGTTCAGGAATTTCAATTCATTTTTATCAAATTTGGGTTTAGACTTTCCAAATTTTTCTATGTCAAAATCAAAAGTAATTTGATTTATATCCTTGAATATATCGACAGAGTCTGAAGTGCCTACTTTTGACAATAAAGACGAGATAGCCATTGGTTGAAAACCCTCAGCTTTTAAATCTCTTAATGAAAGACTACCAATACGTTTTGAGAGACCTGCACCAGAGATATCTGTCAACAATGATAAATGTCCTAAGTTTGGAGGTGAAGCTTCTAAAGCTTCAAACAATTGTATTTGAGCTGCAGAATTTGTCATATGATCTTCGCCTCTTAGAATATCAGTTATCTCAAAATCGATATCGTCAACAACAGATGCAAGTGTATAAATTACTTTCCCATCTTCTCTAATGATAACTGGATCTGACAAATTAGACATATTATATCTGCTAGGCCCTTTCACAAGATCGTTCCAATTAACGTCTGAGTGATCAAGTAAAAATCTATAATGAGGTCTTATTCCTTTGGCTTTAAAATCTGCAATATCGGAATCAGATAAATGAAGAGCTGTTCTATCATAAATTGGAGGCTTTCCAGATGATAATTGCCTTTTTCTTTTTAATGATAATTCCTCAGGAGTTTCAAAACAGGGGTAGGCTCTTTTTTTATCAAGTAATTTTTCAAGAGCTTGATCATAGTAAAATAATCTGGAAGATTGCTTTTCTAGGCTATCCCAATTAATTCCCATCCAATCTAAATCTTCTTTTATTGCATGCTCATATTTTATTTGAGACCTCTCATCATCGGTATCATCTATTCTCAGCATAAAATGACCATTTTTATTTCTAGCATACAAAAAATTAATAAGTGCTGTCCTAAAATTGCCAATATGTAAATATCCTGTTGGGCTAGGCGCAAATCTAACTTTAGTCATAGTTAATTCCTAATTATAAAAATTATATACAATCTGGGATGGCTTCTTTAATTCCAATTTCTAAAACCACTAGTCAATGGATATCTTCTATCCCTTCCAAATGCTTTTTCAGTAACCTTAGGTCCAGGAGCAGATTGAAACCTTTTATACTCTGATCTAGATAGAAGCATAGAAATCTTCTTTACATCATCAATATTATAACCTAAATCAACTATCTGATTAAGAGACAAATTATCTTCAACTAATTTTTTGAGAATACCATCAAGAACCTCGTATTCTGGTAAACTATCTGTATCTTTTTGATCTTCTCTTAATTCTGCACTTGGGGGCTTGGTAATTATTCTTTCTGGAATTACCAGCCCATCTGGACCTAAAAATTCTTTAGGTTTATTCTTGTTTCTCCATTTACATAAATTAAAAACATCTGTTTTCCATACATCTTTAATAGCCGCAAAACCACCGCACATATCACCGTATAAGGTGGCATAACCAACAGCGTACTCAGATTTGTTACCAGTGGCTAAAACCATATAACCATATCTATTAGAAACCGCCATTAAAAGTAAACCTCTCAATCTTGATTGTATATTTTCTTCTGTAATTCCAGCTGGCTTATGAGGTCCTTTAAAATCAGATAAAATTTTATCTACGGTATCCATACCATCTTCTATCTTTAGAAATGAATAATCTATACCTAAATTTGAAGACGCCAATTCTGCATCTTCTAAACTTTCTTTACTAGTATATGGACTCGGCATCATAATTGCCTTGACAAGACTGGGGCCAATTGCGTCTGTTGCAATAGCAGCAACCAGAGCAGAATCTATTCCCCCAGACATTCCAAGCACAACACCAGGAAAACCATTATTAAAAACATAATCTCTTACGCTTACTACTAATGCTTTATAAAGAGCCTCTACATTTGAAGAAATTTTGTGTATATTATCTTTAATTATCCATTTGTTTTGTATTTTATTCAGTTCAATTTTTAAAACTTGTTCTTCAAAATCCTTTAACTGTACAGTTAACTTTCCTTCTTCATTGAGACAAAAAGAGCTTCCATCAAAAATTAGCTCATCCTGCCCACCAACTCTATTAAGATAAATTATAGGTAATTTCGACTCCAACACTCGGGAAACAGCAACCGACATTCTCTGGTCACCTTTCTTGATTGAAAATGGAGAAGCATTAATTGAAAGAATTATTTCAGAACCTGTTTCACATAAACATTCTATTACAGTATCAGTCCATATATCTTCACAAATTGGTAATCCAAATAATATGCCTCTAATTTTAACTGGACCAGATAGTGAACCAGGAGAAAAAATTCTTTGTTCGTCAAAAACTCCAGTATTAGGAAGATTATGTTTGTCTCTAAAAGATAATACTTTTCCTTCATCCAAAACAAAAACAGAGTTTCTTAAAAAACTTTTATCCTTTCTTGGAGCACCAATTACAATTGCAGCATTACCGTCATCAGTAAGCTTAGCAAGTCGATTTATTTCATTTTCAACAAGCTCTAAAAAATCATTTCTTAGAACCAAATCATCAATTGGATATCCTGTTAAATAAAGTTCAGGAACAACTATAATATCAATATTTTTACCTAAATCATTTCTGATATTAATTAATTTCGATACATTTCCTTTAACATCACCAACTTTTGGATTTAATTGCGCTAGTGCAATATTAATATTATTTTTCATTAATTACTCTTTAAATTGACTTTTTATCGCCTTAGCAGAAATTCTCTGCCAAGTTTCACTTGAGATTTTCCGCCATATGAAATGATATCTGCAGTTGCATATGTTTCTGACCACCTGCTTGGTAAATAAGAGCCTGTCCCTATAACATCTACAGGAACATTAGCAAGGGCAAATACTTTACACTTTTCTGGGCCAAAACCACTAGAGGCAACAATTTTAACCTTTTCAAAACCAGCATTGTTAAGCATTTCTCTTAAATGCCAAACAGCAGCTGCAGAAACCCCAGTCCCAATAAGATATCTCAATTCCTGTTCAGTTCTGTAGCCTCTGATTGCTTCAGGCGCATTTCTTTCTAGGACAGCATAAGAGCCTGCAACGTCTAACCCCTCTATATACCTTCCACCATGTGTGTCTAATCTTAAAGATAGTCTATTTTGATCAGATAAACTCTTAAAAGATCTACATACCATTAAACCATCAGTAATTTCTTTTCCAAAATAATCTATTAAAACAGTTAAGGGTTGGTCTGGCCAAGTTGAATGAAACATCTTCGCAGCCTTGAGTGTTGAACCAGCGTAACCAATCAGAGCATGAGGCATAGTTCCCAAACCTCTAGTATTTTCAAATAAATGAGCAGTTTTATCTGTTGCGCAACCAATAAATCCAATTGCTTTAGTTTCAGATTTCACTCTTTGGGAACCTACGTATGCTCCATAGGCCATTAAATCTGCCATATCTGAACCAGCACAATGTCGTGCGTCCATAGCAAGAAATGATGTTTGTCTTAGGCTATCTACCATTGACCTCGCATTATAAGCTGCCACACAAGTTGCTCCTATTTTCTGCAACAAGGCGGTTTCTAAATCTACTAACAACAACATGGAACCTGATATATAAATCATTGGTTCCCCTGCACCTACATCACTGCCTTCTTCAAAAGAACGCTTAATGCTAACGCTTCCTTTTCTATCTTTTACAATTTCCTCAAGCCAACTTACTGCTGGGTCTAAAGCAGCAATTACTGGTCTTCTCATGAATATTGCATATGTAACTTCAGTATCACCATATGCACTAACAATGTCCTTCGTTCTTAAGAAATAGGTGTCGGTTACTGAAGGTAATTGATCAGGAGTAGGACGAAGTGAAGATGGCCAAGTATTTTTTTTTATAATTTTTACATTATTTTTTTTTGGGTGATTGGACAATGCTAAACTCTCAAGATACTGCGGCGATTTCTTTGTTAAGACCTTTTCTATTTTCTGACAGTAAATCAGCTAATAAAAACGCCAACTCTAAGGATTGCGTAGCATTTAATCTTGGATCACAATGTGTATGATATCTATCAGCTAAGTTAGACTCATTAACTTCATACACCCCTCCAACACACTCAGTAACGTTTTGACCTGTCATTTCAAAATGCACACCTCCTGGTATAGTATCCATCTCCTTGTGAACTTCAAAAAAACCCTTAACCTCAGTCATAATATCATCCATTTTCCTTGTCTTAAAACCAGATGATGCTTTGACAGTGTTGCCATGCATAGGATCACAACACCAACCAACAATTAACCCAGATTTTTTAACAGCAGTTATAAGAGGTTTTAATTTTTTTTGTATTTCAGAAGAACCCATCCTAGCAATCAAAGTTAGTCTGCCAGATTGATTTAAAGGATTAAGTCTTTCAATTAATCTAAGTAAATCATCTGGATTTGTAGATGGCCCACATTTTAGACCAATAGGATTTGCAATGCCTCTCATGTATTCAACATGAGCTTCATCTATGTCTCTTGTTCTATCACCTATCCATAGCATATGTGCGGAAGTTGCAAACCAACCTTTTTCTTCTGTGATGGTATCTTTCCTTGTTAATGCTTCCTCATAATTTAACAACAATCCTTCATGAGAAGTATAAAATTCAGTTTCTCTTAATTGAGGAGTATTTTCTGGCGTCATGCCACAAGCTTTCATAAACTCAAGAGATGAGGTTATTTTAGCTGCAAGTTCTTTATACTTTTCAGCTGCTTTGGTACCTCTTACAAACTCTAAATTCCACTCATGCAACTTTGTTAGGTCGGCCATACCACCACCGGCAAAAGCTCTTAACAAATTTAGTGTTGCTGCCGATTTATCATAAACTTTTAATAATCTCTCGGGGTCGGGTTTCCTGGCTTCTTCATCAAAGAGCATATCGTTTACCATATCTCCGCGGTAACTTGGAAGGGAGACATCATTTATAACTTCAAAAGGCGAAGACCTTGGTTTAGAGTATTGACCTGCAAGTCTACCTATTTTGATAACAGGCAAAGCGGAACCGAAAGTTAAAACTACTGCCATTTGTAGTAGAACCCTAAAACTATCTCTAATATTATTAGCATTATGTTCTGCAAAGGATTCTGCACAATCACCACCCTGCAATAAAAAAGCTTTACCCTCAGCCACATCAGCCATTCTTTTCCTAAGTCTTCTTGCTTCTTCTGCAAAGACTAATGGTGGTCTAATAGAAAGCTCTTTTTCGACTAAAGCAACATTAGAAATATTGCTATATTCTGGAACTTGCTTAATAGGAAATTTTCTCCAAGAATCTGTTTTCCAATCAATCATATTTTTTTCCTTTACAGTATAAAGAACATATTTACGCTTCTTTATGAATATTTATTGACTTCGAATATCAGAAATTCAACAAATCTTCAAATACTCAGTTTTACATACTATTTCAGGATCTCATAGTGACAAACTCTTCGGCTGCAGAAGGATGAATGCCTATAGTACTATCAAAGTCAGATTTTAATGCACCTGCTTTTATAGCAATCGCTATTCCCTGAATTATTTCTGCAGCATCTGGGCCAATCATATGTGCTCCTAGAACTTTTTGAGTGTCTTGCTCCACCACTAATTTCATAAGAGTTCTCTCAGGATTATCAGTAACAGTGTTTTTGAGAGCCCTGAATTCACTTTTATATTCTCTAACATTCAATTTATTTTTTTTTGCCTCTTCGTAATTTAAACCAACAACTGCTATTGACGGTTGGCTAAAAACTGCACTTGGGACATAATCATAGGAAATAAACCTATCTATCCCTCCAAATTCTCTGTCTGCAAAAGCATGCCCCTCTGCAATTGCTACTGGGGTCAACGTTATCTTATTTGTAACATCCCCAATAGCGTATATTGATTTCAAATTAGTTTGATTGAATTTATTAACAAGAATTTCGCCACGTTCACCCAATTCAACCCCAAGCTCTTGTAAACCCAACCCAGTAATGTTGGGCACTCTTCCTGTCGCTCCCATTACTGTCTCAACTGATAGAGTTGAATTATCTGACAACTTAATTTTAATATTTTCATTTTCTTTTATTATTTTGGAAATAGTAACTTCATTGTGTATAGAAATACCTTTATCTTTCATTGATCTCATTAGATGCTGCCTTACATCTTCATCAAAACCTCTTAAGGCCTTATCGGCTCTAAAAATAAGATGAGTATCAATACCAAAACCATTGAAAATTCCTGCAAATTCTACAGCGATATATCCAGATCCATATATTGCGATTGAATTAGGAAGATTATTTAAATCTAAAGCTTCATCTGAATTTATCATATAATTATTTCCTTCAAAATCAGGAAAAGAAGCTTTACCACCAACCGCAATCATAATTTTCTTTGAAGAAAATTCTATAATTTCTCCATCATTTTTTCTAATTGAAACTCTGTTAGGCCCTATGACCTCACCCCAACCTGAAATTAAATCGCATCCTGAATTTTTAATGAGATTCACATAAATTTGATGTAACCTATCAAGCTCTTTATTTTTCTTTTTTATGAGTTCAGCCCAGTTACTTTTAAAATTTTCAATTTGCCAGCAGAAACCTTCTGCATCAGAGACATGTTCAGAAAATTGTGATGCATAAACAAGTAATTTTTTGGGGATGCACCCACGTAAAACACAAGTGCCACCTGCTCTGTCACCTTCAACAACTAAGGTTTTAGCACCATATGATGCAGATATTCTTGCTGTTCGTGTTCCACCCGAACCAGCACCAATCACAATAAGATCATAATCATATTCTGACATCAACTCTCCATTATTAGAAAACAGCTTCAGCTTTCATAGTCATACCTGCGTTCTCAGTACTCGTAAAGCAATTAACATTCCCATCAGATTTATTTTCAACATCAATAAACAAATCCTGATTAGCAAAGACAGGAGCAACACCTCTGTGAGAAAAATATGATACTCTTTTCTTCTTATATCTTTCAGCAGCTTGCAACATCAATGTTGCTTGTAAAGGACCATGGAACACTAAATCTTGATATCCCTCTTCCTTGGTTGAATATGGATAATCATAATGAATTCTGTGGCCATTGAATGTTATGGCAGAATATCTGAATAACATGGTTGGATGAGTATGTATTTTTTCTTTATAAACTGAATTAGAAACGGGCAATGTATTAATATTTTTTTTATCTTTGTCTTCTTTCGAAAAATTGCGATAAACAAGATCATGAAACTCTTCAATGACTAATTCTTCATTTACATAAAACTCGTACTTAGCGGTTACAAAACATAGCAATCCAGATTTGCCATTCTTAAGATTAATGTCAAAGACGGATGATATCTTTTTAATTTGATCACCAATCCTTAATGGTTTAAAAAATTTAGTCTGACAACCAGCCCACATTCTTCGAGGCAAAGGAACAGGTGGAAGAAATTCTCCTTTTTTTGGATGAGAATCTTTACCTAATAAAGATAACTTAACTACTGCAGGTGCAAGAGCCCAATGAAGTCCTGAAGAGGCTATCTCACCTCTTTGTGGCATGCCTGGATCTTGATCTAAGGTTGCTCTAAACCTAGTTTCTAAATTAGTAGAAACTTCATCATAGGCAACTTCCTCATTTCCGATCCAGGATTTAAGTTCATCAATATCTATATCAATATTATTCACTCTTATAACTCTTATATAAATTTTTTATTTAATATATTGAAAATAATCATTTAAAACAAGTTAACTAATATAAATCTTTGAGGTTAAGTATGAGTAATGTTTTATCATTGAATATAGGAATAGCAGGTTGTGGTACAATGGGTTTACCTATGTTAGAAGTTCTTTTGAAAAATAAAATTAAAGCGTGTGGTTACGATATAAAAACTAAAGAATTTTTTCCAACCATCCAAAATAATTTTATTTCATCAAAAAAAGAATTTTTTTCCAAGTGTGATTTAATTATTAGTGTAGTTAGAGATATAAAGCAGACCATTGATTTATGCGAAGGTAAAGAAGGTTTATTTGAGACCAAAACTCCAAAGATATTAATTATATGTTCAACTTTATCTCCTAGGTTTTTAAGAGATTATTTTCAAAAATCACCTCCTAATATTACTATGATTGAGGCACCAATGTCAGGAGCTCCCATGAGAGCAAAAGACGCAACACTAACTTTTATGGTTGGATCCACAAAAAACCAATTTGAAAACATTTTTCCATTATTAGAGATCTTAGGACAAAAAATACATCATATTGGTGATTTTGGTTCAGGAATGTCAGTTAAAGTTTTAAACAATTTTGTTGCTTCTTGCTCTGTTTTGGCTGTTAGACACGTTTTGTCAGAAGCAAAAAATTTGAATATAACCACAAACCAACTTTTAAATATCCTTAATTGTTCATCAGGACAAAATTGGTTCAGTGAAAATTTAAATAATATTGATTGGGCAAAAGAAAGTTATAATAATGATAATACAATTGCAATATTAGAAAAAGATGTGAATAGCCTTATAGACGGACTAAAAAATTCAGGTAGTAAGAGCACAAACGCAATGGTCAATTTTCAAAAAGCTTTACTTTTAGGTCTAAAAAATATACCTAAATATCCAGAATAACTAATAAATCCCTAATTCAATTCCACTAGTAAAATTTAATACTTTCTCTTCCAAGCTACTAAAAAATATTTTTTCCCATGGGCCTTTTAATATCAAAGGAGGTAAAACCTGTCTCCATCCTAAGCCAACTAAAATTTTATCAATAGCTACTTGACTACCTTCTCCATCCAAACCTGCTCTAATATAATAAAAAACTGGAAGCCCTTGTGTATTTGTTCTTAGAAGCTCGTAATTTCTGTCAAAAAAATCTTTTGTTAAACCGGACATATATCCAAAATTTTCAGTTGTACCAATTATTAATCCATCTATAGATTCAAAAGATTTGATATTTGCTGCAAGTGGAGTCAGGCTTTTCAAATTAACTTTTAAGGTTAAACTATTTATTTTATCTTCAACAAATTTTGATAGCTCTTTAGTATTTGTAGATGGAGAATGATGTATAAATAAAATATTTTTAAAAACCATTTTATTAATTATCTTAATTTTAAGTGAATAAAACTATATCTTAGGAACATTAAAATAATCTAAAAAATTAAAAAGGTTTTCAATTGGTTGAGCACCAACAATACTTTGGTTGTTATAAACATATGTTGGCACACCTGTTACGCCATAGTTTCTTGATTTTGTCCAATGCTGGTCTATTACGTTAGAAAACGTTCGTTTTTCAATTATGTTTTTAGCTTCATTCCTATCTAAGCCTGACTTGTCAACAACGTCTAAAATAACATTTTCTAACCCTATATTATAACCATTGACAAAATAGGCCTCAAAAAAATGATCATGAATAGAAGTATTTTTATCTTTTGTTTCAGCCCAAGCGCCAATTTCCTGAGCTAATCTACTATTAAAAGTATAAGTCCTATGATTAAAAGGAAGTCCTTCTTTTTTCATCAATTCACTCATGTTTTGATTTTTTTGATCAATATCATTTTGTGATGACCTAAAAAGGTCTAACAATTTCCTTCCTTCAAGTGGAGTTTCAGGATGTAGAGGAAAATGCACAAATTGAATGTCTATTTGATAAGTTTTTTTGATTTTTTTAACTCTTGCGTCCCCCAAATAACACCACGGGCAAACATAATCTGAAAATACTTCTAATTTTAAATTATTCATTTCTATCCATTCAAAAATTATTAACCCCAGCTAAAACCAGTGGTTCTAAGGTAAAAATGAAGTCCTTCATCTTGAACAACGAAACTCTTCATTCTTTTACTCCCTCTGTTATGATGAGAATGAAGTTCTGTACCGGGAGTAATTAATACAACACCTTCTACCCAGTCTATTTTTTCATCCTCAATGTATGAATAAACATCTTCGGATTGGATTGACAAAGTAAGTGCGGCACCATTATGTCTGTGCGGTCTTTGATCACCTCCAGCTTCGAGAGTGTTAAGAGCTGTATTTATCATTGGTATTGTGTTTCTGCTAGGTAATGTTTCAGGAGTAGAAAACTGAATAGCTACTCCAGCAGTTTCGTTAGTTTTGGGTCTTGTATAAATCTCATTTAAATGAAATTCAATTTTTTCATTCGTCCAATGAGTAGGTTTGAATGAGTCACTCTCTTCATTCTTTGGCATAAGTTTTTCAAAACATAAAATAGGTTCATTTGTTACACAAAACAAAATTGAATCTTTTGATGATGATGAATGACAAGATGTATTTCCACCTGGTAAACAAAAGACGTCACCCTTAGACCAATTGATAATGACGTCCTTATTTTTAGTTTCGCCATTACCTTCTAAAACATAATAAATTTCTCCTGAAGATATAAAGTCATGGGCAAGGTTGTCACCTTTTTTTAGCCTTATATATCTAGCTAATATAGACGGAATAGTTGCAGGATAAGGCGTTTGTAAAATATGAGAAATATCAAGTGGTATTAATAAACTTTTAAGACCAAAATTATAAGCTTCATTTTTTTCTTCAAAAAATTTATGTCTAGGCACTTTTGGCCAAGACCAATTAAAAACATTGTCTGGGCTATTAAATATTGCTCTATCTTGGGGAGGCGTATTAATTTTACTTATAATATTCATTATTAAACCTTAAATTTAATTAATAATAATGATGCTAATTAAAAAAATCATTATTGTAAATTTAATTGCTTATTTAAGGTTATAATAATAAAATATTTAAATGGTTTTTTTTTAATTATGCTTCTCACTTTAAGACCACTATCTGAGCACACAGGCGCGGAAATTTTAGATATTGATCTAAAGTCAAACCTTAATAAAGCTGTGATAAAAAAACTTAATCAAGTTTTTTCAAAATTTTCAATTATTGTAATTAGAAATCAAAACTTAACCCCGGATGAATTTTGCGATAGCGCAAAAATATTTGGGAAAATATTTAATCAGCATAATAAAAAATTTGCTCTTAAAGAAAATAACATGGTTCATTATATTTCTAATCAAGATAAATTTGATGATGGTAAGCCTTATATTCCAGGTGAAGGATATCATACAGATCATAGTAATGACAAAAACCCACCTAAAGTGACAATTCTTCATGCCAAATCACTCCCATCAATTGGAGGAGATACTCAATTTGTAAATATGCATTTAGTCTATAAAGAATTACCTTTAGAATTAAAAAAAAAGGTTAATAATTTAAAAGCTCTCCATGTGTATCAAAGTTCTCTTAGCACAAGAAAGTTGATGTCTTTATCAAAAGAAATAAATAACCAACCAGAGGTTGTTCATTCGCTTGTAAGAGTTCATCCAGAAAACAAAAAAACATCGCTTTACATTAATCCAATAAGAATAGAAAAAATTATTGGATTTTCTAAAGCAGATACAAAAGAGTTACTCGACAAATTAATGCATTATGTTTCAAACCCCAAAAATGAGTACCGACATAAATGGAAAGAGGGTGATTTTGTAATTTGGGATAATAGGATTTTGATGCATAAAGCAAATGGTGATTATGATATGAGAGAAAAACGATACTTATACAGACTAATGATACAAAATTAACTTTAAGGGAAATTAAGTTTGAAAATTTTAAATGGAAAGTATGCTATTGTTACTGGAGGTTCAAAAGGCATAGGAAAAAGTGTTTGCCTAACTCTAGCTAAGGCTGGAGCAAATATTTTTATCTTAGACACAGATAAAAACGAAGGACTCAAAACAGCTAAAGAAGTTTCTTTTTTTGACGTTGACGTGAATTTTTTTGAAATAAATGTTGCTCAAGAAAGTGATTGGATTAATTTTACTAGTTTTCTTAAGGGTCATAACAAGATAATTGATATATTAGTTAATAATGCAGGGATATGGTTAGGAAAAGAAATTCAAGATGTATCAATTTCTGAATACCAAAAATTAATATCTATTAATTTGACTGGAGTTTTTTTAGGAATTAAGCATCTTACGCCATTTTTAATCAAAGCTGGAGAAAAATCTGAATTTGGGAGTTCAATTATTAATTTAAGTTCTGTAGCGGGTTTAGTTGGATCACAATTGGACCCCTTGTATTCTATGACTAAGGGAGGAATTACAACATTTACTAAATCAATGGCAATACACTTTGGAAAAAGAAAGTATCCTATTAGAATTAACCAGGTTCACCCTGGTATTATAGAAACAGATATGGGAAGACAAGTTGCAGAAGCAAGGATTATACAAAACCCACATATGTCTTATGAAGAATCAAAATCAACAGGGGTTTTACAAACTCCACTAGGTCGTTTAGGTACAGCTCAAGAAGTAGCTAATACAATATTATTTTTGTCATCTGATAACTCAAGTTTTATGACTGGATCAAGCTTGGTTGTGGATGGTGGCCTAACTGCTCAATAAATTTTTTATTATTCAATAATTAAAATAGAAAAAGGTAATTTATGAAAAGAGATCTCAAAAATAAAACTGCATGGATAACTGGTGCTGGATCCGGTATTGGGCAAAACGCTGCAATTAGACTATCAGCTCTTGGAATGAAAGTTATCTTGTCTGGGAGGAACCTCAAAAGTCTTAAAGAAACATCCTTAAGTTGTAGCAATGATAATGTTATTAAAGTCTGTGATATTTCTAACAAAGTGTCCGTCAAACAAATCAGCTTAGAGATAGAAAAAGAGTTTGAAAATGTAGATGTTTTAATAAACTGTGCAGGCATCAATATTGAGAATAGAGACTGGGATTCAATAAATGAAAATGACTGGGATGAGGTAATTCAAACAAATATAAGCGGTTTATTTTATTGTTGTAGGGCCGTCATACCTATCATGAAAAAAAATATGGATGGTTTAATAATAAATGTTTCCTCATGGTCAGGCAACCATGTAAGTCTTTTGTCAGGAGTGTCATATACATCCTCAAAGCATGCTCTAAATGCAATGACAGAGACGATTAATATGAAATATTGTAATGTTGGAATAAGAGCATGTGCCTTATGTCCTGGAGAGGTTGCAACTCCTATTTTAGATAAAAGGCCCAAAAAGCTAACTCAAGAGCAAAAAAGCAAGATGCTCCAACCTGACGACTTAGGAGAAACTATAGCTTTTCTATGTCAAATGCCAAAACACGTTTGTGTAAACGAGATAACAATCAGTCCAACTTGGCACAGAAGATATATTGCTGGGCTTGGAATAGAAAAATTGTAAATCTAAGACTCAAATTTATCTTGTGTTTTGTTTAAAAAATCCCCTGCATCATGTCTTTCGTGAAGCTGCTCATTTAAATTTCCTGTAATTTTATTAACCATTCTTCCCTTTTTTACTGCAGGTCTTGCATCTATTAAATTTGACCATCTAACAACATTTTTATAAGATTGGACGTCTAAAAACTCTTTGGCTCCATATAACCTTCCTAAAACTAAGGCTCCATACCAAGACCATATTGCTATGTCTGCAATTGTATACTCATTATTACAAATAAAAGTCCTGTCGGATAACAATTTATCTAAAACATCCAATTGTCTTTTTACTTCCATAGAAAAACGATTAATTGGATATTCAAATTTTTCAGGAGCGTAAGCATAAAAATGACCAAACCCTCCACCAAGATATGGAGCGCTAGCCATTTGCCAAAACAACCAATTCATACATTCTGTTCTAGCATCAAACGACTTAGGAATAAAACTTTTAAACTTATCAGCTAAATAGAGTAAAATTGAACCTGACTCAAAAACTTTAATTGGCTCTTTTCCAGAATTATCGACAAGACTTGGAATTTTTGAATTAGGGTTAATTTCAACAAAACCAGAGCTAAATTGTTCTCCTTTCCCAATTCTAATTAACCACGCATCATATTCAGCCTCTTGAATGCCTAACTCTAATAATTCTTCAAGTAGAATAGTAATTTTTATTCCATTTGGAGTTCCTTGTGAGTACAATTGAAAAGGGTGTTTCCCCAATGGTAATTTTTTTTCATGAGTTTGGCCTGAAACAGGTCTATTAATATTAGCAAATTTGCCACCATTCTCCTTATCCCACACCCATTTTTTTGGTGGGATATAATTACCTAAATCTGTCAATCTAAATTCCTCATCATTTTAATAATTTAAGTTAGCTTTTTCCAAAGGTTCTTCTCCTAGAACAAGAGCTGATCCCTTTTCACCAATCAAAGTTGCCCCTGAATGCAAATTAGCTGATAACATTGTTGGCATGATTGAAGCATCAATAACTCTTAAATTTTGAATTCCATAAACTTTTAAATTATTATCAACTACTGCTGTAGGATCACTTTTAGGGCCCATTCTGCAAGTTCCCATTTGATGATATGTGGTAGTTCCTCTTTCTCTAGCTATTTGCAGGAGTTCATCGTCAGATTGATATTCTAAGCCAGGATAAACTTCATAATCAAAATATTTTGATAAGGCTTTAGAATGCATTAATCTCCTAGATAATTTTAAACCGGCAACTACAACCCTTTTATCTTCTTCAGCATCCAGATAGTTTGGTTGTATTTCTGGAGCGATAAAGGGATCATCACTTTTAATTTTTACCCATCCAAGAGACTCAGGCCTTTGTTGCCAGGCAGCAACAGTAAATCCTGGTTCACTATCAAGTGTAGATTGTACACCTTCTTTATAAGAAGCAGGTGTGAATGTCATCTGTAAATCATGATTTCTAACAGTTTCATCTGAATGCCAAAAACAATAAACTAAAGTTGGGCTTAAGTTCACGATTGATTGTTTACCTAGAAAATATTTTCCGATTTCCTTTAATAATTTAAGTCCTCTAGCTCTTTCATTGATTGTTTCAATGTTTTTTACTCTAGCAGTCATACGAGGTGCAAAATGATCTCTTAAATTCATTCCAACACCTTTCAAATCATGCACAACTTCTATTCCTAAATCTTTTAGATGTTTCGCTGGTCCAATACCTGATAAATGAAGTATATGAGGTGATTTAATAACTCCTGCAGAAAGAATAACTTCTTTATTAGCTTTCAGAACAAACTCTTTTCCTTTTCTACCTCCTTTAGAAAAATGTAGTCCAGTTGCACTTTTATTTTCAATTATAATTTTTGTTACAAAAGCATTTGTTATGATATTTAGATTATGCCTCGATTTAACTGGATTTAAAAAAGCTCTTGCTGCACTGACCCTAAACCTACCCTGCGTTGTTCTTTGCACATACGAGACACCTTCTTGGGTTTCTCCATTATAATCTTTATTAATAGGTATCCCCTCTTCTACTGCGCCTTTTATAAAGGCTTCACAAAGAGGGTCACGGTATTCTAAGTCAGTTATTGGCAACTCTCCAAGATTTCCCCTATATTTTTCATCATATTCTCCAATACGATTTTCATATCTCTTAAAATATGGTAGCAAATCAGAGTAACTCCATCCTTTATTTCCTTTTTGTGCCCACACATCAAAGTCCAAGTTTTGCCCTCTATTAAAGACCATTCCATTTATAGAACTTGAACCACCAAGTGTTTTACCTCTTGGGATATCAATAACTCGTCCAGCTGTACCCCAACTAGGCTCAGATTTAAAAAGCCAGTTAACATTTGGATTAGTCAAGGTTCTGATAAAACCAGCTGGTATATGAATAAATGGATTCCAGTCAGGGGGGCCAGCTTCAAGTAAACACACAGTATTTTTACCATTTGCACTTAGTCTATTAGCAAGAACACAACCAGCGGAACCAGCACCTACTATAATATAATCAAAATTATCACTCATTTGACTTACCATTAATTAAAAAAAAATTTCAATAGATTTTGATAATAGGTTATTACTGTTTATATAGAAATAGAAAAGTTAATTTATGATTTGATTGATTAATTAAAATCACCATGACTGCAACCAAGCTACCAATTGATCTCTTAGACCAGTAGAGACCAAAAACGCCTGAATATCTTCGAAGAAAAAAAATATTAGTCCGGATAATATTATTCCTAGAATGAATGTCATAAAATACCTTTTTACTAATTATTAAGATACTCTAAAATTAAAAACACTTGAATTCTATAAAAAAATTAGTACCTTTATTTCAGGAGGATTAATTATGAGTAATGACCAATATACCTTTTCAGAAGGGCTGAAATCTGAATTAACACTGGCTATATTAATGTTTATTCCATTGTTATTTACTATTACTGGAATTCTATAATCAAACGACTACTTCTTGTTTTATAAGATTTATAATCTCTTCATTAGAATAACCAAATTCTCTTAAAACTTGTTGAGTGTGCTGCCCTATACTAGGTGCAATTGAGTTTTTCTTTTTGTTTTTCAATTTGGGCATTCCTGGTAGGTTAGGAACTGGCCATAATGTTTTTGTGGTTGGTTGACTCAACCAGGAGATTAAATTGATTTCTTTTGCTTGATCACTTTTAATAAACTCCTCATATGTCTGCACTTTTTCATTTTGAACTTCAAATTTATTTAGTAAATTTTTCCAATGTGTTGTTGTGTTTGTTTCAAATAATTTTTGAACCTCTGATGTCAAAAAAGTTTCATACTTTCTTCTTTTAGCATTGGATGAAAAACGGACATCTTGTATATAATCTGTCCAGCCAACAGCATTACAAAATTTAATAAATTCATGATTTTTTACTACAATAATTTGTATCCATCCATCTTTCGTCTTGAAAGTTCCAGATGGCGAAGAAGCATGCGTGTAAGGCCCTTCCATAAAACCACTCATCAAACGAATGACCTGCATGGCGGCGGCTGATTCCATTAAACTTACTTCTATTTTTCTTCCAAAGCTCTCACTAATTCTTGCATAGAGTGATGCTGATATTAATTGTGTTGCGTATAGAGCCGTTGTCATATCAAAAATTATTACTGGTGTTCTATGAGGTATATTATCCGGCCCCTTATTTTCTGACATAAAACCCGTAAAGGCTTGAATGACTGGATCCATTGCCGGTTTTTTGCTCATAGGACCATTTTGCCCAAATCCAGAAATTGATAAATAAATTAATTTAGGGTTTATTTTTTTTAATCTTTTGTATCCCAAGCCTAATCTTTCAATTACTCCAGGCCTAAAACCTTCAATAAAAATATCTGTTTTTTTAATTATATTATCTAAAATTTGAATACTCTTTTTATTTTTTAAATCAAAAACAATGCTTTTTTTCCCAAGATTTGCAGCAATAGAAAATGCTGAATGATGACCGTACTCTTGACCTAGGTTTCTAGACCAGTCTCCATCTTTTGGCTCTACTTTAATGACTTCAGCTCCATATTGGGCCAATAACATTCCGCAGTATGGCCCAGCCACTCCTTGAGAAAAATCAATAACTCTTATTCCCAAATATGGTTTTTTATAAGACATTTAATGTTTCCATAATAATAAATTATGACCTAAGATAGTTTTTGTACAAGTACAAACTGATTGATTTTATCATTTTTTTTGAATTAAACGTATCTTGCTATTATGTCATTTTTTGAGCTAAAGAGAACATTTTGAAGAAAGAAATAAGTATTTATTGGATTAGACAAGATCTTAGATTAAATGATAACCCTGCTTTATATGAATCTGTAAAAAATGGAGCCATTGTACCTGTTTACATTTTAGACGAAATCAATGCTGGAGAACATCAATTAGGTGGCGCTAGCAGAGTCTGGCTACATTGTTCATTAGAAATGTTAAATAAAGACCTTCAAAATAAAATAATTTTTTTTAAAGGCGACCCTCTTAAAATTTTAACTCATCTTTGTGAGACAGAGAATATAAACAAAATATATTGGAACAGGGTTTACGAACCTTGGGGCATTAAAAGAGATAAAAAAATTAAAGAATCTTTAAAAATAAAAGGTATTGAAATAAATAGTTTTAATGGTTCACTTTTGTGGGAACCTTGGCAAGTTTTGAAAAATGATGGAACGCCTTATCGTGTCTTTACTCCTTATTATCGAAGAGGGTGTTATAATGCTATACAACCTAGAATGCCATTGAATATTCCAGATAAAATTGAATATTATGACATAAAAAATAATAACGGCTTAGATATTGATAGTTTGAATTTATTACCCAATCATCAATGGAAAGATAAAATAATAAATAATTGGGGAATTGGGGAAAAGGCTGCAGAACAAAGGTTAGAAAAGTTTATTGATTTTGAGATAGATGGATATAAAGAAGGAAGAAATTTTCCAAATAAAAAAAATGTTTCCAGACTTTCTCCACACTTACACTGGGGAGAAATTTCTCCTAATACAGTGTGGTATAAAATTTGGAATTTACAACAATTAGGAATTAAAAAATTTCAGGATACTGACACATTTTTATCTGAAATGGGCTGGCGTGAATTTTCATATTACCTACTTTATTATTTTCCTGATTTACCCAGAAAAAATTTACAAAAGAAATTTGACAATTTTTCTTGGGATATAAATTCTTCATTTCTTGAAGCATGGCAAAAAGGACAAACAGGCTACCCCGTTATTGATGCTGGGATGAGAGAACTTTGGTCTACCGGCTATATGCATAATAGGTTGAGAATGATTGTAGGGTCTTTCTTAGTAAAAAATCTCTTATTACATTGGCATGAAGGAGAAAAATGGTTTTGGGATTGCCTTATAGATGCCGATTTAGCAAGCAATAGTGCTGGTTGGCAGTGGATTGCAGGCTGTGGAGCAGACGCGGCTCCATATTTCAGAGTTTTTAACCCTATAACTCAAGGTTTAAAGTTTGATCCTAATGGAGATTATATTAGAAAATTTATTCCTGAAATAGCATTGCTACCAAATAAATATATATTCAATCCATGGGAAGCACCTGATGAGGTTCTCAAAAAAGCTAAAGTAAAACTAGGAGAAAACTACCCTAGACCAATTGTGGATATAAAAATATCCAGAGAAAAAGCCCTTTCTACGTTTGCAAAGCTAAAATTACCTTAAAATGAATAAAGTCTTGTATAGGTTTATTTTCTTAACCAGTCTCCTATTAATAACGTATTTCTTATATATATTTCCCTTTGAAATTTTGAATAAATTTTTATTAAAAGAAGATGTATCTTTGAAATATTCAATTATAAATACAATAATTTTTTATGTCTTTATTCTTTTTTATTTAAAATCTCGCACAACATTCAAACCTCTTAAACTTTTTGTTTATGAAGGCTTAGGGATTGGATTCATTAGCTTTATAGTTATAAACTTGAGTATCCTAATAAACTCTTTTGGGTATTTCAAAGAAACTACAATTGGAATAATTTCAGTAATTTTAATTTTAATTATAACCATATATGGGATATTTAGAGCAAAAAAAGTTACAATTAAAAACTTAATTTTAGAAACTTCTAAAATAGAGAAAGACTATAGTATCATCTTTTTAAGTGATCTTCATTTAGGAACAAATGACATAAAACATCTTCGAAAAGTTTTAAAAAAAATAGAGAGTATAAAGTATGATTTTATATTAATTGGAGGAGATTTAATCGATTCAAGTTCATTCAATATAGCAAACTTAAAATTATTTAATTTAATTAAAAAGAAAATATATTTTGTTAATGGTAATCATGAATATTATTTAAAAGATTTCACAAATAAAATAAGGGAACTAAAGAAATATAATATTAACGTTTTAAAAAATACACATAGAAAAATCGATAAAATTAATTTGATCGGGATAGATGATTTACAATTACCTATTAAAAAAATCTCATACATAAATAAATTAAGAAAAGATGGCTTTTACAATATTGTTATTTCTCATAAACCTGATGTATGGGATGATATAAAAGATAAGACTGATTTAATGCTTTCAGGACACACACATAATGGACAAATATTTCCCTTTAACTTAATCGTTAAGTTAAAATTTAAATATATTTATGGATTGTATAAAAATAAACTCTCCAATCTTTATGTTTCTTCTGGTTCAGGATGCTGGGGTCCAAGAATTAGAATAGGCACTTCAAATGAAATAGTTAATTTAAGATTAAAAAGAACTAATTGACAGTTATATCA
>JADHRC010000009.1 GCA_016777645.1 Alphaproteobacteria bacterium | reverse complement strand
ATATAGTTATCTTTATAAATAATTATAATCAAGTAAGAAAAATATTATAATTTGTAGAGTTTTAGTGTAATAAATTGCATCAATTACAATAATGAAACGAAGAGTTAGTAGAATGTATGATAAATCATTTCCGGTGTCTTGGGAAGAGTTACATAGAAATAGCAAGGCTTTAGCATGGCGTCTATCAGAATTGAAACCATATAAGGGCATAATAGCGGTTACTAGAGGTGGACTTGTGCCTGCTGCTATTGTAGCTAGAGAATTAGATATTAGATTGATTGATACAGTCTGTGTATTATCTTATAACCAAAAAAATAAGGGAGATGTTAATATTCTTAAAGAGTGTGCTATTGCAAACGATGGCAAAGATTGGTTGATTGTGGATGATCTTGTTGACACTGGAGAAACAATCAAAACAATTAGACACACACTTCCAAATGCGCATTATGCAACAGTTTATGCAAAACCAAGCGGGAGAGACCAAGTAGATACATATGTAACTGAGGTTTCACAAGATACATGGATATACTTTCCATGGGATATGGAAATGAAACCAGCACCAACTATTTCTGAAAGAACACAAAAATAATCATATTGACTAACTGCCACAAAGCGTCTAAAAAAACAAATCAAAATTAAACAAGAGGCTGTATTAAATACAGAATAGCTATGAAACGTACATTCCAACCCAGTAATTTAGTAAGAAAAAGAAGACATGGTTACAGAAGTAGGATGGCTACTGTAGGCGGTAGAAACGTTATTCGTAGTAGAAGAGCTAAGGGAAGAAAGAAACTCTCAGCCTAGCCTCCAATTCCATACCTTTTATTTTATTAAGTTAAATTTAACGAGCTAATAAAATGAAACTCCCAACTATAAAAAAAAGAAAAGATTTTGTATTATCTAATAAGTTTGGCTACAAAATTTTTAATAAAAATTTCATACTTCAAAAATATAATCAAAACGAACAAAAAGAACCCTCGTTAAAATTTGGGTTTACGGCAACTAAAAGAATTGGAAATGCAGTTCATAGAAATAGAGCTAAAAGAAGAATGAGAGCATTAATTTCCTTGTTTCTTAAAGAGAATAGATTATTGTTTGATCATACAAGCAGTTATGTGCTAGTTGCAAAAAAATCGCTGGTCAAGGCCTCTTTTTTTGATCTTAAAACTGAGATGAAAGAATGTTTAAATAAATCATGATAAAAGAGCTTTTAACAAACTTGGTGATAGGCCTTATTAAAACTTACAAATATTTAATTTCCCCTTTAATTGGTAATAACTGTAGGTACTTACCAACTTGTTCTGATTATACGAAAGAATCCATTATAAAATTTGGATTAATAATTGGTATATGGTTAGGACTTAAAAGAATTATTAGATGTCATCCTTGGGGAAAGGGCGGATATGATCCTATTAAATAGCTATATGTTAAATCTTTAAACCTTATTAACTAATGATAAAAAATGTGAGATAAAATGAACCCAGAAACTAGAAATTTAGTCGCAGCCATTTGTTTGTCTATGTCCGTTTTGATAGGCTATCAGTTGTTATTTGTTGATCCTCAAAAAGAATTATATCAACAACAAAATATAGTAAAAGATAGTACAGATACATCAAATATTCCATTACCATCTAATTCAGATAATGGAATTGTTGGAGTTGAAAACTCAGACAAGGCCGACGAAAGTACCGTTGTACCAAGAGTTTCAATGCTAACGAAAGAAGCCTCTGGTTCAATTTCTTTAAAAGGTGCCAGGATAGATGACATTACTCTAACTCAATACAGAGAAACATTAGACCCTGAAAGTGACTTAATAAAGTTATTATTAAAATCAAATGGTAAGACACCATATTTTATTGAATTTGGTTGGAGTAACTCTGATGGAGTGAAAGTCCCTAATGGAAAATCTGTCTGGAAATCATCTAGTAATCTCCTAACTCCAGATAAAAATATTACCCTTTCATGGGATAATGAAGAGGGAATTACTTTTTATCAGGATATTAGTGTCGATGACACTTTTATGATTACTGTAAAGCAACGAGTTGAAAATAATTCAAAACAAGCAGTTACCTTATACCCTTACGGTTTAATAAGAAGGGCTGGTGAACCTGAAACTATAGATTTTTTTGTTCTTCACGAGGGACCTCTTGGTGTCTTTGATGGGACTCTTTCTGAAAAAAGTTACGGTGATTTAACAGAAGCAGGGAAAAAGGGAATTATCGTTAAGCCAACAGAAGCTGGTGGTTGGATTGGTTTGACAGATAAATACTGGATGACTGCTCTTTTACCAGATCAAGAAGAGAAATTTAACTTCACATTTAGAAAATTAAGTTCTAATGGTGGGCAATATCAAACAGATTTTCTTGGCAATGCTATAACAGTTGCTCCAAATTCTAAAGGTGAATTCTTATCAAGAACTTTTGCAGGAGCCAAAAGATTGGCCTTGTTTGACGACTACGAACAAAGATATAATATTAAACACTTTGACTTAGCAATAGATTTTGGTTGGTTTTACTTCCTAACTAAACCCTTTTTCTATGCTTTGTCTTGGGCAAATGACTATTTGGGTAACTTTGGATTAGCTATTCTTGCTATAACTGTAGTTGTTAAATTAGTTTTCTTTCCGTTAGCCAATAAATCATACAAAAGTATGGCTAAAATGAGAGTTCTTACTCCTCAAATCCAAAAATTAAGAGAGCGTGTAGGAGATGATAGGCAAAAATTAAATCAAGAAATGATGAATTTGTATAAGAAAGAAAAAGTCAACCCTGCAGCTGGCTGTTTGCCTATTTTGATTCAGATTCCAGTTTTCTTTGCGCTCTATAAGGTTTTATTTGTGTCTATTGAGATGAGACAAACCCCATTCTTTGGATGGATAAAAGATCTTTCAGTTCAAGATCCAACGAGTATTTTCAATCTTTTTGGATTATTACCTTATAGCACGACTATTCTTCCTGATTTTTTAAATATTGGGATTTGGCCATTATTAATGGGTGTTACTATGTTTTTACAACAACGCCTGAATCCAACTCCTCCTGATCCAATTCAAGCAAAAATCTTTGCTTGGATGCCTGTTGCATTTACATTTTTGTTGGCAACTTTCCCAGCTGGTTTAGTTATATATTGGACATGGAATAATTTACTTTCTATATGTCAACAATGGGTAATAATGAATAAAATGAATAAAGAGACTAAATAATATAGAAAGTTACGTACTTGCTTTATGAAGAAGTTGATATTGAAAACGCACGTAAATTATTTTCTGGAGAATGTAATTTCATTGCAGCCGCTTTAAATGAAAATGCGATACCTCCAGAAGATAGTAATGAAATAGCTTTTGCAGGTAGATCTAATGTTGGTAAAAGTTCACTGGTAAATGCGTTGACAAATAGAAAAACCTTAGCAAGGACAAGTCAAACTCCAGGAAGAACTAGGCAATTAATATTTTTTGATCTTACATATCAATCACGTAAATTAAGATTAGTTGATTTGCCTGGTTATGGTTATGCAAAAGCTCCTAAAAAAGATATCCACTCCTGGACATCTCTGACTGTTAAGTATTTAAAAGGCAGGCCCTCTTTGAGAACAGTGTGTCTATTAGTTGATAGTAGAAGAGGAATTGGAGATCATGATAAAACGATAATGAAAGAATTAGATATGGCTGCTGTTAGCTGGGTTTTGGTACTTACTAAAGTTGATAAATTGAATAACGAAGAGCTTAAAAAAGTTAAAGAAGAATCCCATGGAATCATATCTAAGCACCCTGCCTCTTATCCAGAAATAATGATAACATCTAGTTTGAAAAATGATGGTTTAAGTTCCCTAAGGACTTATCTTGCAAGCTTCGCATAAAAAATTAGATAAAATAATAATTTTTTTTAAAATTATATGATATTAATTTTAAATTATACATTAAGCGGGCATAAAATTGAATAAAAATAAAGAAGAAATAAGATCTGAATGGCTCAGTAAAGCTAATTTACTCACTGAAACTTTACCTTTTATGAAAAGGTATGCAAACAAAGTGATTGTTGTAAAGTTTGGTGGTAATGCTATGGGTAAAAAAGAATATGTTGACAGTTTTGCTAAAGATATTGCTTTTTTGCAACAAGTTGGGATGCTGCCAGTTGTAGTCCATGGAGGCGGTCCCCAAATTGGAGATATGTTATCCAAACTAAAAATCAAAACAGAATTTATAAATGGTTTAAGAATTACTGATGCGGCTACAATTGATGTAGTGGAGATGGTTCTAAGTGGAGTTACTAATAAATCGATTGTTACAGCAATATCAAATGCTGGTGCTAAAGCAGTAGGAATTTCCGGTAAAGATGGAAACCTGATTACAGCAAAGAGATTATTGCAAATAGATGACAATTCAGATTCTAATGTAGAAAAAGCAATTGACCTTGGTTATGTAGGAGAGCCAGAAGAAATTGATCCTAAAGTTATCTATGCCCTAATTAATGAAAAAATGATCCCAGTAATTGCTCCTGTTGGTATGGGAGTAGATAGACAAACATATAATATTAATGCCGACACTGCTGCCGGTGCTATTTCTGCATCAATGAAAGCTTCAAGAATGATAATGTTGACTGACGTTTCTGGCGTTCTTGATCATAATGGAGAGCTAATAACAGAATTAACAGTTTCACAAGCAGAAGACCTTATCAAAAATAAAGTTGTAGTAGGAGGAATGATCCCAAAGCTTAAGACATGCATAAGTGCAGTTTTAGGTGGAGCAGAAGCTTCTGTAATTATGGATGGAAGAATGTCTCATTCACTATTGTTAGAACTTTTTACTGAACATGGTGTGGGTACTATAATTCGAAAAAATCCTAATTAATTCCTATTACATAAAGAAATAATTAATGAAAAATAATAATTTAATTCCTTCAAATTTTAATAATAGTTATGATTATTGGGTATTTGATCTTGATAATACCATATATGACTTTAATTTGGGTCTTTTTAGAAGAATTTCTCAGAGAATGACCGATTATATAAAGAATTTCTTTAAATTAAGCCATGCAGACGCTCTTAATCTTCAGAAAGATATGTATAAAAAGTATGGTTTAACATTGAGAGGATTAATAATTGAAAAGAATTTAGACCCCGAACCTTTTCTTGAGTATGTTCATAATGTTAGCTTTGATGATTTAAAAATAGACCTTGAATTAAAAAAATTATTAAGTGAAATCAAAGGAAAAAAATCAATTTACACTAATGCATCATATAAACATGCAGAAAACATATTAACTTCTATGGGAATTTTTGAGGAATTTGAAGTAATTTTTGATATAAAAGATTCAAACTATGTAGCTAAACCGGATCAAAAGTCTTATCTCATTATGAAAGAAAAGTTTGGTCTTGATGATGATAAAATTAAGAGGAGTATTTTCTTTGAAGATACTGCAAAGAACTTAAAACCTGCTAGTGAGCTAGGCATGAGTACAGTCTGGATTGAAAATGATTTTAACAAAGATGAAGCAAATGATCTTAAAGAATACATTAATTTCACTGGTTCTGACATTAAATCTATTTTGAACAAAATGTTGAGACATTGAAGTTTATAAATTACTAAAACTTAAATTAAGGAAATTAAAATGAATTTTGAAAATATTAAATCAGTTATAGAAAGAGTTTTTGATAATAATGAAGATGTAAACCCAAACACTTCGGGAGAAGTTAAAAATTCTATTGAGGCAGCTTTAAGTTATTTGGATCAAGGCCAATTAAGAGTGGCTGAGCCATTGGGTAATAGCAAATGGCAAGTTAATCAATGGCTAAAAAAGGCTGTACTTTTATCTTTTAAATTAAATGATATGGATATTATTTCTGGTGGTCCAGAAAGTGTTAACAAAGGGCCTACAAATTGGTGGGATAAAATACCTTCAAAGTTTGCTGGATGGAATAAAGATAATTATAAAAAAGCAGGATTTAGATCTGTTCCTGGATGCGTTGTAAGACACTCAGCGTTTATTGCTCCTAGTGTTGTGTTGATGCCCTCGTTTGTAAACATAGGTGCATATGTTGATACTGGAAGTATGATTGACACTTGGGCCACTGTAGGTTCATGCGCTCAAATTGGAAAAAATGTACATATATCTGGTGGTGCTGGAATAGGAGGTGTACTAGAGCCAATTCAAGCAGGACCTGTAATTATAGAGGATGATTGTTTTATAGGGGCTAGATCTGAAGTTGCAGAGGGTGTCATTGTAGAAAAAGGGGCAGTTCTGTCTATGGGTGTTTTCATTGGTGCTTCAACAAAAATTATTGATAGAAATACTGGTGAAATTTTTATAGGAAGAGTTCCAGCTTATTCTGTTGTTGTTCCTGGTAGTCTGCCTGGAAAACTATTGCCTGATGGATCTCAAGGTCCTAGTTTGTACTGTGCGGTCATTGTAAAAAAAGTTGATGCTCAGACACGATCAAAAACATCAGTTAATGAATTGTTAAGAGATTAGATTAGGTATTGAATGTCTAATATTATAGATGCAGTTGAATTAACCTCTAAGTTAATTAGGTGTGAAAGTATTACACCAAATTCAGGAGGAGCTATTGATCTTATAATAACTTACTTAGAGCCTTTAGGTTTCAAATGTGAAAAAATTAATTTTGGTAAGGGTGCTGAAAAAGTAGAGAACTTGTATGCAAGGTTAGGTAATCTAGAACCAAATTTTTGTTTTGCAGGTCATGTAGATGTTGTCCCTGCTGGTGACATTAATACTTGGTCAATTAACCCTTTTAGTGGCGAGGTCAAATCCGGGAAAATATGGGGTAGGGGAGCCGCTGATATGAAATCTGGAATAGCTGCTTTTATTGCTGCAGTCTCAAATTTTTTGTCTACTCAGAAAGATTTTACTAAATTTGGAAGTGTATCTTTACTAATTACAAGTGATGAGGAAGGTAAAGCTATTAATGGAACAAAAAAAGTTGTTGATTGGCTTGACGAAAGGGAAGAAAAGATAGCCGCATGTATAGTTGGAGAGCCTACAAATGTAAGTGAGATGGGTGATACTATTAAAATTGGGAGAAGAGGCAGTTTCACAGGATTTTTAAAAGTTAAAGGTGTTCAAGGTCATGTGGGTTATCCTCATCTAGCTGATAATCCAATAAATTCTCTAATAAAAATGCTAGAACCATTTGGTAAAATATATATTGATGAAGGAACTGAAGATTTTCAACCTAGCTCTGTTATGGTTACTAGCATTGATGTTAATAATAATGCTAGTAATGTCATTCCAGGAGAAGTAACTGCAATATTTAATATAAGGTTCAACACTCTTCATACTGTTCAGTCTCTGAAATCAATGATAGAAAATCAATTTAATCAAATAACAAAAAATTACGAGTTTGAGTACTTTTGTAACGCTGAACCTTTTTTAACTAGAGATGAATTCCTAAAAAAAACAATTGAGAAATCTATTAAAAAAGTTGTTAAAACTACGCCTAAGCAATCCACATCTGGAGGAACCTCTGACGCACGTTTCATTTCCAGAATATGTCCAGTAATTGAGTTTGGTCTTGTAGGAAAAACAATGCATAAGATTGATGAGAATGTCGAAGTTGATGATGTGAAAAAGTTAGTAAACATTTATAACTTATTTTTATGTAATTATTTTGGAGTTAGAAGTTTTGATTAATCCTCCCCCAAGTCCTTTTGTAGTAAAAGATGGTTTTGTGTCTGCATTTATGTTTATGACAAAAAAAGAAAATGTTAGTGGCGTATTTAATCTAAACAAAAATGGTTTTTGGGATAGTTGTTGGATAGTTTTTTTTGTAAACGCAGTGGTGTCATCACTTGCCTCTTATGGTATTAAAGCTAATCTTGAGGGTGATATAGAGAGCGGTATTCTACCAAGGTTACTTTTAATTACAGTTATTGACATATGTTTGTTTTCAATTCTTGTTAACATGATTTTTGAAAAAATCGGCAAAGGTAAGTTTTTTTATAGATTTATTATTCCCTTTAACTGGATACAATCTTTTCAAGCCATTATAATGCTTTCTTTTGCAATGTTAGGATTAATTTTTCCTCCTTCAATTTTTGTTTTTTTTGGCATTTGTGTAGTAATTTGGGTAACATTTTCTTTGTGGAGAATTGGTAAAGAAGAAGTAGGGTTATCTGGATGGGGCGCAACAGGGATGATTTTTTTATCAGTTGTAATTGAAGCAAGTTTAGGTATGTTTTCTAGATCATTATCCGTAGCTATTTAAAATTAATTATAAATTTTATTATCGTATATTATAGGCCAATTATCATCTAATAAAGTTTTGGGATAATCTATTTTTTCCAGGTATAATCCTTCGGGTGGTGCGGTAGGTCCAGCTAAACTTCTATCTTTTCCTAGTAGTATTTCTTTAACTTTATGAGGCTCCCAAGTCTTATCACCTACTTTTACCATTGTTCCGGCAATAATTCTAACTTGGCTATGCAAAAAACTCTTAGCTAAAACTTGCATAACTATCTCGTCTGCATAATTAGAAAAAGTAATTTTATCTAATGTTCTAATAGGAGATTTAGCTTGACAATTAATAGTTCTAAAGCTGGTAAAGTCATGTTCGCCTATTAAATATTTAACAGCTTCTTGCATCAATTTAATATCTAATTTTTTTCTAACATGCCAAACTTTACCCTTGTCTATACCTGGTGGAGCAGCTCTACATAAAATCCTATATCTATAAAGCCTTTTAATAGCACTAAAGCGAGCATTAAATTCTGGCTTAACACTTTTAGCTGAAATAACTCTTATTGAAGTATCTTTTAATAATGCATTAAATGCTGAAATTATATAAAAAGGGTGTTTAGTAGTTAATTTATGATTGTTTGGTAAATAAATATGTGCAACCTGTCCTAACGCATGTACTCCTGCATCAGTTCTACCAGAACCCTGGATTTCAAATTTTTCGTTAAAGATTTTTTCAGCTGCCTTTTCAATACTTCCCTGAACAGATATTCCTTCCTTTTGTTTTTGCCAACCAACTAAACCATTTCCATTATATTCTATAAGCAACGCATATTTAACTTTATTTTCTATTTCCAAATGTCTCGCCAATCTTTAACTTTGTTCCATTTAAAAACTCAGAAGCATTAATAACTTTTTTACCTGGTTTTTGTAATAAATTTATTTCTAAGACAGAATTATGAGCGCAAGCTACTAAAATTTTTTTTTGAACATCAATAATGGTCCCTGGTATTCTATCATGAGAATAATTTTGTGGCGTAGCAGAAATTACCTTAATTATTTCTGTATCTAAAAATGTAAATGCTCCTGGGAAAGGGTCAAAAGCTCTTATTTTATTACATATCGCATTTGCATCAAGATCCCAGTTTATTTCAGCCTCTGTTTTTTCAATTTTATTAGCATATTTGATACCAATTTCTTTCTGAGCTTTTGGATGAATTTTGCCTACAGTATAGTCTTTTATAGCATTTATAAAAATTTCAGCCGTAACGTTTGATAGTTTATCGTGAATTATTTGAGCATTATCGCTTTTATTAATATTAATAGTTTTAGATAAAATTATAGGTCCAGTATCCATACCTTTTTCCATTAACATAATACAGGAACCGGTCTTTCTGTCGCCTGCTTCAATTGCCCTTTGTATCGGAGCGGCACCTCTCCATCGTGGTAATAGACTAGCATGACCGTTAATACAGCCATATTTAGGAACGTTTAAATATCTTTCAGGAAGAATTAATCCATAGGCTACTACAACTACAATATCTGGTTTAAACTCTTTAAATCTAAAAAAAATATCATCATTCTTGAGGGATGTAGGTGTCAGAACTTCTATATTCAAATTTTTTGCTGCCCTCGCAACAGGAGAGTCATTTACCTTCATACCTCTACCACTAGGACGAGCAGGCTGAGAAAAAACACTTATCACATTATAATTTGATGCTATTGATTTGAGACTGGGAACTGCGAAATCAGGTGTCCCCATAAATATTATATTCAAAAAATCCTCACTGTTTAGAATATTCCTTTATAGCTTTTTTAAGAATGATTTCTCTTTTTAATTTAGAAATATGATCAATAAAAAGAATTCCATTTAAATGATCAATTTCATGTTGTATGCAAGTTGCAAGTAAACCTGAGGCTTCAAGGGTGATATTTTTTTTATTTTCGTCAGTATATCTTACTTTTAATGATGAAGGTCTCTTAACATTTGCATTATAACCTGGAATAGATAAACATCCCTCTTCTCTTTCCTTTAAATCTTCACTTAAAAATATTATTTCGGGGTTAATCATTTTGATTGGAAATGGTTCCAGTTTATCATTTTTAATTTTTTTATTATATTCTTCTTCAGATATTTCCTCTTCATCAATATTATTTTTACCACAATCCATTACAATAAGTCTTTTATCAATTGCTATCTGAGTTGCTGCTAGGCCAATACCGTTAGCGTTATACATAGTGTCTAACATATCATCTAGAAGAGTTAAGATTTTGTTATCAATTTCAATTACAGGTTTTGCTTTAACCTTCAGAAATGGATTAGGTACTTTGATTATTTCATAAAGACTCATTTTTAGCCTATCCTAATAATAATTTTTTAATTTTAGTTAATTTATAATCTAATTGTATTATTATAAAAAATAAAGGTGGAGTTAAAATGGATTTCAAATATTTGATTGTATTTCTTATATCTCTTTTAATATCCTCAATAATTATATTTTTAATATGTAAGATATATTTTGAAAAAAAAAGTAATACTAATGACTTAATAAATTCTCAAAAAGATGAATTAAACCAGATAACTGAATTAAAAGGAGCTGTTTCTCAGTTAAGTAGTACTATTGAAGAAAGGTTAGGAAACTTTGGATCATCTATTGGGAATAGCCTTAGTCAGCAAACTCAAAACACGCAAAAATCATTAATGGAGATGCATGCTCGATTAGAAATTATTGATAGAGCTCAAGAAAATATAAGCTCTCTATCTAACCAGGTTAATGATTTACAGAATATATTATCAAACAAGCAATTAAGGGGGGCTTTTGGAGAAGTTCAACTAGAAAATATTGTTAAGGATGCTCTTCCACAAAATGCATATAAATTTCAATACACTTTATCATCAAACACTCGGGTTGATTGTATTGTGAAAATGCCTCAGCCCCCAGGATCTATTTGTATAGATTCTAAATTTCCTCTTGAAGATTATAAGAAATTAGCAAGTTCTACAAATGATCAGGAAAAAAAAGAAAACTTGAAATCCTTTCATAATGCTGTTCAAAAACATATTAAAGATATTGCTGAAAAGTATATTTTACCAGGTGAAACTGCTGACTCAGCTATTATGTTTCTCCCAAGTGAGTCAATTTACTCAGAAATAAATATCAGATTTCCGAAATTAGTAAACGAAAGTAGAAATAAAAAAGTTTATATGGCTGGGCCAGATAATTTAATGCTTTTACTTCATACAGTAAGAGCAATTTTAAGAGATGCCACTATGAGCCAAACTGCTGGCAAGATTCAAATCGAAGTCGATAAATTAAGCAATGATTTAAATTTATTAGCAGATAGAATTTTTAAGTTAGATAAGCATTTCGATCTAGCAAGAAAAGATTTAGATGAAATTAAAATTTCCCATAGAAAAATTGAAAACAGAGGTAATGTTATTACATCAATAGACGTCAATGATAAAAAAAGAATTAGTTAGATATGTTATAATTCACTTCTTGCCTTTAATGCTTGAGCAATAGTACCGTCATCTAAAAAATCTAATTCTCCTCCTACGGGCATACCATGGGCTAATCTGGTTATTTTTATGTTTAGCTTACTAAACCTGTCTGCTAAATAATGAGCTGTCGTTTGGCCATCAAGAGTGGCAGAAATTGCAATAATTACTTCTGTAAAATCTCCACTCTTTAGTTTCATTTCTAATGAATCTATATTTAATTGTTGAGGGTTAATGCCGTCTATAGCTGATAAAACACCACCTAATATATGATATTTCCCATTATAAACGTTTGACCTCTCCATTGCCCACAAGTCTGCGACGGTCTCGACTATGCATATGATTTTGTTATTTCTTGATGTGTTTATGCATATATCACAAATTTCTTTTTCATCTAAGTTACCACATTCAATACAACTTTTAACTTTATTAGCTACATCATTCATATCTTGAATAAGAGGAAGAAATAATTTTTCCTTATCTTTTAATAAATATAAAATAACTCGTCTAGATGATCTAGGTCCTAAGCCAGGTAATTTAGAAACTTTTTTTATTAATTTTTCAAGTATTTGCTCTGACATTTTAAATTTTCAAGCTTTAAATGTTAATTTTTATGTTCAATAGATATTATTTCGGCATCAGGAAATTTTTTAAAAACCTCCGAAAATTCAGCACTATTTTTAAGTTCATTTTTTTGTGCTTCTAGTTCATCGTATTTTTTTTCTGCAATAGTTTTTTCGCCTTCTTCTTCAGATAAAGAAATACTCCACTTACTTCCTGTTAATTTTCCAAGGGTATTAGATAAATTCGTAAGAATATTCTCGTCTGAATGAGATTTTAATCTAACTTTAATAACTCCTCTAGAATATGAAACTAAATGAACATTATTTATTATTTGTGCATGAAGCAAAGATTCTTTGTTTTCTAATAACAAATTTAACATTGCTTCAAAGCTATCTGGATAATTAAAATTATGAGGCTTATCTTGATTTATATTATTTGAGTTCTGGGGTTGGTTTTTAACATCGAAATCATCAGTAGTGCTCATTTGAGGCACGTTAATTTTTGTCTCATCATTTTTTAGAGGACTAGACAGCTGTTTCAACAAAGCAGAAGGGTCGGGTAATAATGATCCATAACATAATTTTATTATAGCCATTGAGCCAGCTTGTTCTTGATTTGGTGCGTATCTAATTTCTTCTATACTCTTAATTAAAATTTGCCAAAAATTAACTAGTTTTGTAAGGTTATTTGTAGCTAATTTTGAAATTTTTTCTTCAAAGAGATCATCTCTCTCTGGAACTTCTTTTATTACATTCATCTTAGAAGCTAAATGACATATTTCTAACAAGTTAGAGATGATCTGGCTAGGTTGAACTCCGTTTTGAATTATTGAATCATATATCTTAAGAGCTTGACTACATTTGTTAAGAAGGCAAAGCTCAAACAATTCGATATTTTTTTCATAACCGTTTAAGCCTAACATATTCAAAACGGTTTCACTTTTTATATTATCTTTACACAGAGATGCAGCCTGATCTAACAATGAAAGAGCATCTCTAACAGAACCTTCACTCGCTTTACAAATTTGGATAATTGAATCATTTTCATATATAATTTTTTCAGTTTCACAAATTTTAAATAGATGAGAGCTTAAAGTATTTAAATCAACTCTTTGAAGGTCAAATTTCTGGCATCTCGAAATTATAGTTGCAGGAATTTTTTTTATTTCTGTAGTTGCAAAAATAAATTTAACATTTTGTGGAGGCTCTTCTAAGGTCTTTAATAAAGCATTAAAAGCAGCATTAGATAACATATGTACTTCATCTATTATGTAAACTTTATAACGTGCGTTATTAGGAGAATACATAACTGAATCAATTATTTCTCTTATTCCATCTACACCTGTTCTGCTTGCTGCATCAACTTCTATCACGTCAAGAAAATTTCCATTGCTTATTGACGTGCAAGGGGAACAATTATTACAAATATCAAAAGAAGGTTCTTTTTTGTTGCCATCAGCTATGCAGTTTAAGGCCTTAGCTATAATCCTTGCTGTTGTTGTTTTACCCACCCCTCTTATTCCTGTTAATAAGAAGGCATGTGCAAGTCTTCCATTATTAAGAGCGTTATTAAAAGTTTTTACAAGAGTGTCTTGTCCAATAAGTTCACTGAAGTCTTTTGGTCTATATTTACGTGCTAAGACCCTATAATTATTTTGAGCGGAATTAGTATTGATTTTATATCTCGTTTTTTAATTATAAAAACGAAGGGCCTCACAACCCGCTATCATTGTTACGGCTGCTTCCTTTCGGACCTGACCGGATTGGCAAGAATTACGTCCGTGTGACCCTTCAACACAATATATCTTATAAATCACAAAAATATGCAAGAAAATCTATTCTCTAAGCTAGTATTTTCTTTTTCTACTATATGTTCCAATAATTTTTACAGAATTTGGCTCACTATAAAAATTCATTTCTTCTAAGGCATTTTGCATAGATTTTGTTTGAGGATGACCTTCTGCATCTACGTAAAATCTAGCCGCATTCATTTCTTGGCCTCCAATATAGCTCTCAAGTTTAGTTAGATTAATACCATTGGTTGCAAATCCACCTAAAACTTTGTACAAGGCAGCAGGTACTGATCTAACCTCAAATATGATTGTTGTTACTGGGTTTGGAATATCAACAGAAGGTATCTCAGGCTTTTGAGACATAATTAGAAATCTTGTTGTGTTGTGCTCAGCATCTTCAATATTATTTTTTAATATTTTAAGATCATAAATTTTGGCTGCCATATTTGATGCTATTGCTGCAATTTGTGGATCCCCTAATTTTGAAATTTCTGCAGCAGCTCCTGCAGTGTCTATATGTTGTATGGGTAAAAGATTATTTTCATTAATGAACTTTCTACACTGAGCAAGTCCTTGTGCATGACTTTTAACATATTTTAAATTTTCTAATTTTGAATCTTTTGTTCCTAATAAATAGTGATTAACTTTTTGAAAATGTTCACCAACTATAAATAAACCACTTTCTGGAATTAGATGATGAATGTCTGCAACTCTACCAGCCACAGAATTTTCTACAGGAACCATAGAGTAGTTGGTTTCTCCATTTTTTGTTGAATTCAACATTTCCTCAAAAGAATTGCAAGGTACAGGCTCAGCATCAGGAAAACATATTTCACAAGCTAAGTTCGAGTATGCACCTGCCATCCCCTGGAAAGCTACCTTCAAATTATGATTTTTTTTATCCATTATTAATCTCTGATTTTTAAATATATAATTATATGAAGAGCTAGGTTAAGTCTCTAAAATAATTTTCTGCTTTTTCTAAATCACTGTCAGTATCAACCCCTATTGGATGCTCACTTGTAACAATAGCATGAATTTTTATACCTGCTTCAAGAGCACGTAATTGTTCAAGTTTTTCTGACTTTTCAAGAGGAGAAGGTTTTAAATTCACGAATTTTTCTAGAATGTGCCTTTGCCATGAATAAATACCTATGTGATGCCATATAGGAGCTTCTCCAGTTGGAATACATGCTCTGCTAAAATATAACGCATTGCCAACAGTATTTTCTATTTGTATATCATCAGGAAATGCTAATGCTACTTTTACAACTGAGCTGTCATTAAACTCTTGCTCAGTAGCTTTAACTACTACCGTTACAATTTCTTTTGTGTTGTCTTGGATAACTTTGGCTAGTTTTCCAATTAGTTTTCCTGAAATATTGGGAAGATCGCCTTGAAGATGAATGATCTTTTTATATTTTTTATTAGGATCAAAAATTTCTAGAGCTTCATAAATCCTATCAGAACCACTTGCATGATTTATTGAAGTCATTAAAGCTGTTCCACCGTGTTTTGTAACTTCATCAGCAATTACTTTATCATCAGTGGCTACAAGAATAGGAATATTTAAGTTGGCACTTTTAGCACAGTTGAATGCATGTATAATGAGAGGTATACCATTTATTTTTTGCAGTGGTTTTCTTATTAACCTAGTAGAACCCATCCTTGCTGGTATCAATATAATTGTATCAGAAAAGTTCAATTTTAAAGCTCCTCTAGCTTTTTAGAACACTATATAATTTAATTATTAAATAACTAGTTTTAAATATTTATACTTGAAGAAAACTGATCTTGCATGTAAATATTTATTCATAAAAATTTAAATACTTTTGATTGGTTGATTAATGGACGCTCTTAAATTTAATAAAATAGCTGCCGCTGTTTTATCTGGTATTTTGCTAATTATGGTTTTTGGTAAAATTGGTAATATTTTAGTTAATCCAAACACAGATGTGTCTAATGCTTATCCTATACAAGTACCAGAAAGTGCTTCAACAGAGATTAAAGAAGAAAAGGAAGTTGTTATAGAACCAATTGCTGCATTAATTGCAGCAGCAAATATAGAGAGTGGCCTTAAGATTGCAAAAAAGTGCGTTGCCTGTCATGGGTTTGATGCTGGTGGGCCAAACAAAGTTGGTCCCAATCTTTATAATATTGTAAATAAAGATCAAGGTAAAGCCGATTATGCATACTCTAAAGTATTAGCTTCACTTACTGGCAAATGGACTTACGAAGAACTTAATAAATTTTTATATAAACCTAAACTATATTCAAAAGGTACAAAAATGAATTATGCTGGTTTATCAAAAACACAGGATAGAGCAGATTTAGTAGCTTGGTTAAGAACTCTGAGTGATAATCCTGTTCCATTACCTTAATCTTAAGAAATAGATTATTTTTAAGAAAAATATATTTTAATGAATTCTTCTGAATTAAAAGTTATATCTGGCTTTATAAATACTTTAGCTGATATTTCAAAAAAAATTACTTTAGAAGGTTTTAATTCAAACTTCTCTTCAGAAACAAAAAAAGACGGAAGTCCCGTCACTAAATTTGATATAAATGCTGAACAAGCAATTTGTGATCAAATAAATAGAAAGTTCCCTGACCATAATATAATTGCGGAAGAAAATGGTTCTATCAATAAAGAATCTGACTACACATGGATAATTGATCCAATAGATGGGACCAGAAGTTATGTTATTGGAAGGCCTTTGTGGGGAACGTTAATAGGTCTGGCCTACAAAGATCAACCAATAATTGGTTTGGCAGATTTTCCAGCTTTAAATGAAAGGTGGTTAGGATTTGATAATAAATGTTTTCTTAATAATCATGAATTTAATCATAAGCCTAAAATAATTTCAAATATCTCTGACGCAACAATTGGTTCAACAAGTCCAAGTTTATTTTCTATAAAAACTATAAAAAAATTCAACAAGTTATTAGACGCAACTAAGCATAATATCTGGTCAGGAGATTGTCATAATTATTGTTTGGTTCTAAGAGGTGGGTTGGATTTAGTCGTAGAGGAGGGTCTTTCAGCCTATGATGTATTACCTCTTGTACCCATTCTAAAATCACAGGATATAATGATTACTGACTGGTATGGTAGAAATTTAAAATTAGAAAATGATGTTTTTTATAAATATTCTACAGTTGTGGCTAATAATCCTAAATTGCATGAATCAGCAATTTCTTTATTAAAGTAGAGGTTCAGTTTTATTTATCTCTTATTACAATGATTGATTATCATATTTACAATGTTTCTTAGTCCCATAGCTTCTCCTCCACTAGGAAAACCTGGCCTAGAATTATTGTTCCAAGCCATTAAATCAATATGTGCCCACTTTGTATTGGGATTAATAAACTTCTTTAAGAAGAGGGCGGCTGTTATGGCTCCACCCGTTCCAGCATTGCCTGTACTACTTATGGCTTCATAGCTATTTTCTAGAAATCTTTCATAAGGAGAAAATAAAGGCATTCTCCATACTGGGTCTATTTGTTCTATTCCTGAACTAATTATGCTATTTCCCAAATCATCATCATTAGTAAACAAAGCTGGTAACTCTGTTCCTAATGCAACTCTAGCTGCACCAGTTAACGTTGCAAAATCAATAATAAAATCATTATTATCTTTACCTTCTTGAGAAAATGAAAGGGCATCAGCAAGTAAAAGTCTTCCTTCAGCGTCGGTATTACCTATTTCAACAGGCGTTTTATTTCGTGAATATATAATGTCCATCGGTCTCATAGATTTTTCAGAAACCGCATTTTCAGCAAGAGGTATAATAATTCTTAAATTTACAGGGTAGTTCATTGACATAAGGGCATATCCTATACCTAAAACAACGGCACTTCCTCCCATATCCTTTTTCATAAGTAACATGCTGTTTGAAGGTTTTATATCTAAGCCTCCACTGTCGAATGTAACACCTTTTCCAATTAAGACTATTGTAGGAGATTCCTTTTTTTTATCATTATTCCATTTGATATCAATTAGAGCAGGTTTGTTTTCAGAAGACCTTCCAACAAAATCAATCAAAGGAAAATTATTTTTTAATTTTTCTCCTTCATAGGTGCTTATTTGGGAACCAAAAGGTTTTAGAAATTTTCTAATGATTTCAATATAATTTTTTGGAGTTAAAATATTTGGAGGTAAATTAATCAAATCTCGAGTAAGAAAAATACCTTTTAATTCTGCTATACATCTGTCATGCAAGTCTTTATTAATTAATGTTCTAATTGTATTTAAACATAGTGTTTGAACTTCTGATTTAATTTTTGGTTTGTCTAATTTAAATTGATAGAAACTCAATCCCCAACCAAGAAAAAAATTATATATTTCCTTCTCTTCAATGTTATCAATATTTTGAACGGCCCACTTTCTCTTTGGAACCTTTTTTGAGATTTCTGCAGCTTGATCAATAATAGATTTTCTGAGCTCTGAGGAGTTTTTTATTATAGCAACTGCTCCACCAAGATTTGAGTTTTCGTCAGGGAAAAAACCAAAATGATCTGTTTCTAATTGGAAAGCAGATGTTAAAAAATGTTTTTGTTTGTCGGTAATTAGATTTGTAGAATTAAGGCTCTTAATATTTTTAAAAATATAAAGGGGTGTTGAATTTATTTTTATATTATTACAAAAACCTATTATTTCATTATCTAAATTATCAAACATTTTTTTATAAACCTTGTTTAAATCATAAAATTATAACATTACTAGTAAATTATGATATTTCTAGTTAATTAATACCAATATTCTATTTAAAATATACAGGTATCAAAGTGTTCGTTAAAAATATTAATAAGTTAAAAATATTAATTTTTAGTTTTTTATCACTTTTAATTTTTACAGCACTTTTTTCAGGCCAGAATTCTATACCTCCAATAGATAGAGATGAAGCACGTTTTGCGCAAGCTAGTCGTCAAATGGTTGAAAGCAATGATTATTTAAATATAAAGTTTCAGGATGAGATTAGAGCAAAAAAACCAGTAGGAATTTATTGGCTTCAATCTTTTTCAGCTAATATTTTTGGTTCTGAAGACATTAGCTCTTATAGGCTTCCTTCTTTATTAAGCGCATTTATCTCTATTATTTTTTTGGGTTTAATCACTAGATTAATTTTTCCTTTTGATCAGACTTTATTAGTTACTTTATTTTTTGCATCTTCTTTTATTTTTGTAAGTGAAGCCCATTTGGCAAAAACAGATTCAACCCTTTTAAGTTTAATATGTATACAACAATTTTTCTTGCTCAAAATTTTAATGAGTAAAAAAAAATCTTTTAAAGTGGAATACTTATATCCTATTTTTTTATGGGTTGCTTTTGCTTTTGGAGTTTTAGTTAAAGGTCCAGTATCATTTGCTATTTTATTTTCAACAATTCTATCATTTTGTTTTTTTGAAAAATCTTTAGATTTGTTAAAATCTATTAAACCTATTTTAGGAATTTTATTATGTTCTATAATAATTCTTCCTTGGTTTATTGCTATTCAAGAGTCCACTCAGGGACTTTTTTTACAAAAAGCATTTAGTGAAGATTTTTTTAATAAATTGCAAAGTGGACAAGAGGGACATGGAGCTTGGCCAGGAACTCATGTTTTATTACTTTCGATTTCACTATGGCCAATTGCAACTTTTCTTCCAAGTATGATTTTATTTTGTAAGGAAAACAGAAACAGTCTCACCGTAAAATTCTTGATAAGTTGGATTCTTCCCTTTTGGATAATGATTGAATTAACCCCAACAAAGTTAATTCATTATTCTTTACCGGTCTTACCAGCAATTACTATTCTTACTATAGGTGGATTATTTCAATTTAGACATAACATTAATAAAATTAAAAATTTATTTTTGAAAAATATAATTTTCTTTATGTCTATTTTTTTCAGTCTAGGAGGAGTTTTTTTAGGTATATTAATATTTTATTTAGCCAATAATTTTGAAGCTGTTGATAGTAAGAATTTAGCTTTAATTTCAACTTTAGTTTTAATTACTTCTATAATTATTTTTATAATATCTCTGATTTTTATTTTTAATGTGCGAGGCATGTTTGAAAAACATAAGATACTTATATCAAACACTCCTATTTTAATTATAGCATTAGGTGCTCTTTTCCATATTCTTAACTTTAAGTTTATTTTTCCTAATTTAGATTATTTTTATCCTAGTAAAATGATTGCAAAAAAAATAGAAAAGATAAAACCTGAAACAATAGCTTCCGCTGGATACCATGAGCCTAGTTTAGTTTTTTTATTAAAAGGAAATGTTCTTTTATCAACCCCGAATGAAGTGGCTATTTTTATGGCTGAAGGTAGAAGGAATATTGGTTTAATAGAGAATAGTTCTCTTGAAGAGTTTATGGAGTTTGCGAATGAACTCAACTTGAAAGTAGTTAAAAAAGATATAGTAAAGGGGTTTAATATAGCTAAGGGAAAACATATACAAATTCATATTTTTGAAAATCAAATATTTGACCAATGAAGTTAAAGTGGCTATTGATTGCTAATATTATAAAAAGATAAAATTAATCATGAATGAATCACCTCAAATATCAATAGTAGTTCCTGTTAAAAATGAGTCAGGAAATATTGATAACTTGATAAAAGAAATTGATATAGCTTTAAGTAAATTCAAATATGAAATTATTTACGTTGATGATGGATCCACTGACAACACCCCTTTTGAATTAAAAAATAATTTAAAAATTAATAAAAGGTTAAGAGTTCTCTCGCATACAAGTAGCCTTGGTCAGTCTGCAGCATTGCGATCGGGAATATCTTTGTCTAAATCACCGTTAATTGCGACATTAGATGGTGATGGTCAAAACGTTCCCTCAGATCTTCCTAAAATGATTGACTTAATAAATCAGAAACCTAATCAATTAGTATTGGTTGGAGGTGTTAGGGCTAGACGAAAAGATAGTTTAACAAGATTATGGGCATCTTCTTTTGCCAAATATTGTCGCTTTCTTTTCCTAAAAGACAAACACCCTGACTCTGGATGTGGTATAAAAGTTTTTCATAGAGAATTATATATGAGGCTTCCTTATTTTGATCATATGCATAGATTTTTATCTGCTTTGGTTCAAAGAGAGGGCGGAATTGTTTTGGATATAGAAGTTAACCACAGACAAAGAATGGTAGGTAATTCTAATTATACTAATGTAGGAAGATTTTTTGTTGGAATTTTTGATATGTTAGGGGTCGTGTGGTTGCTAAAAAGAATGCCGAAGGATAAAACATGTAAAGAAATTTTTAATGATTAGGAAATGTAAATGAATTTTATTTCTTTTTTATCTGCTCAAATTGAAAAATTTGCATTTGCTTTAAATGATATAATTATATCTTTATTTCCTTTTTTCGAAGCTTACCTAAACGATCACCCTGAAGCAATAATGATAATAATAGGATTTGGAGGGCAAGCACTTTTCGCTGCTAGATTTATAATTCAATGGATCAGCAGTGAGTCTGTTGGTAAGTCAGTCATTCCTGTAGCCTTTTGGTATTTTTCTATTTCTGGTGGACTTGTTCTCTTAACTTATGCAATTTGGAGAAAAGACCCTGTAATAATAGCAGGTCAATCGGTTGGGGTATTTATTTACGCCAGAAATTTATATTTCATTA
>JADHRC010000111.1 GCA_016777645.1 Alphaproteobacteria bacterium | reverse complement strand
AAGATTTGGGTGTACTTATGGGTACTCCACAACCTTTTCAAATATTAAAAATGGATAGAAGAAGAGGTAACATTGTTGTTTCAAGAAGAGCTGTTTTAGAAGATAGTAGGGCAGAAGCTAGAACCGAACTTGTAGCAAATCTTGAAGAGGGTCAAGTGTTACAAGGCGTTATTAAAAACATAACTGATTATGGTGCTTTTGTTGATTTAGGGGGAGTTGACGGATTACTACATGTAACTGATATTTCTTGGAAAAGAATTAATCATCCCTCTGAGGCTCTTCAGATTGGAGAATCTGTTCAAGTTAAAGTAATTAAATTTAATGATGAAACTCAAAGAATTTCACTTGGCATTAAACAATTAACAGAAGACCCTTGGTTGAAGGTATTTGAAAGATTTCCAATAGGCTCAAAAATGACAGGGATAGTTACAAACATTACTGATTATGGATCTTTTGTAGAATTAGAAGATGGAATAGAGGGTCTTGTTCATGTTTCTGAAATGAGCTGGACTAAAAAGAATGTTCATCCCGGTAAAATTGTCTCTACCTCTGAAAAAATTGAGGTTATGGTTTTAGAGATTGATGTTCAAAAAAGACGAATTTCTTTAGGAATTAAACAATGCGTTGATAATCCATGGGAAAAATATAAATCAGAAAATAAAATTGGTGACATTATAGAAGGTGAAATTAGAAATATAACTGAATTTGGTTTGTTTGTAGCCTTAAGCGAAGACATTGATGGATTAGTGCATTTATCTGATATTAGCTGGGATGGCAATGGTGATGAGCTTATTAAAAATTATGCCAAAGGATCAGATGTTAAAGCTAAGATTTTAGATATTGATATAGAAAAAGAGAGAATATCACTTGGCATTAAGCAATTAACAGAAGATGTAACTTCAACCGAATTAGGCAACCTCAAAAAAGGATCCATTGTTACTTGCACAGTTTCGTCTATATCAGAAAGAGGTTTAGATGTTAATGTTGGTGATAATATTAGTGGATTTATAAAGAAAAATGACTTGTCACGTGAAAGATCTGACCAGAAAACTGAACGGTTTGGAGTTGGTGATAAAATAGATGCTATGGTTACTAATATTGATAAAAAATTAAGAAAAATAACTCTTTCAATAAAAGCTAAAGAAATAGAGGAAGAAAAGAAGGTAATGGAAGAGTACGGTTCTTCTGACAGTGGAGCTAGTTTGGGTGATATTTTGGGTGCAGCTCTTGCCAAAAAAGATGAAGATGCTTCAAAGTAATTAAGGAGGCTTGTTTGAATAAATCGGATCTTATATTAAAAATTTTAGAATCAGAACCTACACTTTTTAAAAAAGATGCTACTAAGATAGTTAATGTTTTTTTTGACACAATAAGCAATGCAATTGCTAAGGGTGAAAGAGTAGAACTAAGAGGTTTTGGGGTTTTTGATGTAAAAAAAAGGGAAGCAAGAATTGCAAGAAATCCTAAAAATGGTGATGTTGTTGCAGTCCCAGCTAAAAAAGTTCCTTTTTTTAGAATGGGCAAAGATATGAAAGACCGCATAAATAAATGATTTTAATAGATTCTTGCTGAAATTTAAATTTTAAATCAATGAAAAATCTATTTGAAATCAAAATATGTGGAATTAAAGATCAAGTTTCTATGTCAGCGGCATTAAATTGTAAAGTTGATTATATTGGTTTAGTATTTTACCAAAAATCACCAAGAAACGTCTCAATTTCTTTAGCTAAATCATTAGTAAAATTAAAAAACAACATCACTAAAATTGTGGCTTTAACTGTTAACGCTGATAATGATCTCTTATTAAATATAAAACAAAATATATTTCCTGACTATTTTCAATTACATGGTGATGAAACACCAAAACGTTGTGAAGAAATAAGATCAAAATTTAAAATTCCAATTATTAAAGGAATTGGGGTTAAAGATAAAAAAAGCCTGAATAATGCTACTAAACTTTATGATAATGTTTGTGACATAATTATTTTAGATGCTCCATCCACTATGCTACCTGGTGGCAATGGAAAAAAATTTGATTGGGGAATTTTAAAAGACTATAATCCTAAGGTAAAATGGATGCTTGCTGGAGGGCTGAATATTAATAATATTTATGAAGCTATTAATCTTATAAATCCTCCTGCAATAGATGTTTCTTCTGGTGTTGAAAAGTCTAAGGGAATAAAAGACCCTAAATTAATTCTAAATTTTGTAGAAAAATGTAAAAATTATAATGGATAGTTTATGTCAAATATAAATTTCAATAGCTTAAAAACTGGCCCTGACTCAAATGGTAAATTTGGGATTTATGGAGGAAGGTTTGTAGCTGAGACTCTTATGCCTTTAATATTAGAGGTTGAAAGCTCTTATGAAAAAGCTGTTAAAGATAAATTTTTTATTGATGAATTAGAAAAATACAGAAGAGATTATATTGGTAGACCAAGCCCTTTATATCTCGCTGAAAGACTAACTGAACATTTTGGTGGAGCCAAGATCTATTTAAAAAGAGATGAACTTAATCATACAGGAGCTCACAAAATAAATAATGTTTTAGGTCAAATTTTATTAGCTAAAAAAATGGGTAAGAATAAAATTATAGCCGAAACAGGTGCTGGCCAACATGGTGTTGCAACGGCTACTGCTTGTGCTTTATTTGGCTTTGAATGTGAAGTCTTTATGGGTGCAATGGATATTGAAAGGCAAAAACCTAATGTTCAAAGGATGCAATTATTAGGTGCAAAAATTTACCCCGTTACTTCTGGAACTGGAACATTAAAAGATGCTATGAATGATGCACTAAGATATTGGGTATCGAACGCAAACACTCATTTTTATATTATCGGAACTGCCGCAGGTCCGCACCCATACCCAAAGATGGTTAGAGATTTCCAGTCAGTTATTGGTGAAGAAGCAAGAAGCCAAATTCTAGAAAAGGAAAATCGTTTACCCGATGCATTAGTAGCTTGTATAGGCGGTGGATCAAATGCTTTAGGTCTTTTTCATCCTTTTCTTGATGACAAAGAGGTTGAAATTTTTGGAGTTGAGGCCGCTGGAAAAGGTATAAACTCTAATTTACATGCTGCTTCTCTTACAGCTGGATCACCAGGAATATTGCACGGAAATAGAACTTATTTGTTGCAAAATGAAGATGGCCAAATTACAGATGCACATTCAATCTCAGCTGGGCTCGATTATCCAGGTATTGGACCCGAACATTCTTGGTTATATGATATAGGAAGAATTAAGTATCTTTCGACAACCGATGAGGAAAGTTTGGCGGCCTTTGAACTATGTAGTAGACTAGAGGGAATTATACCAGCCTTAGAACCTGCTCATGCATTGCACATTACAGGTAAACTCGCAGCAGAACGAAAAGGGCAAATAATTATAATGAATATGTGTGGTAGAGGGGATAAAGATTTGTCATCTGTCTTACCATTAATTAATAAAATAAGTTAAAAAATGAACCGTATTAAAAAAACATTTGATGATCTTAAAAAATCCAATAAAAAAGGTCTTGGCATATTCCTAACTGCAGGAGATCCAGATTTTGATACTTCATTAAAAATTATAGAAAATTTACCAGATAATGGAGTTGATTTTATAGAAATTGGGATGCCTTTTTCTGATCCAATGGCAGATGGGCCATCAATTCAATTGTCTAGTCAAAGGGCCTTAAAATCAGGTATGAGCTTAAAAAAGAGTTTGTTACTTGTAGAAACTTTTAGAAAAAAAAATTCACACACTCCTATTATACTCATGGGATATTTTAACCCTATTTATATATTTGGTAAAACAAAATTTATTAATAAATGTAATGAAATTGGCGTGGATGGTTTAATTGTAGTTGATTTACCTCCAGAAGAAGATGAAGAATTATTTATAGAAGCTGAAAACAAAAACTTGAGTTGTATTAGATTAGTTACCCCAACAACTAACAAGTCTAGGTTAGAGAAGATTTTATCTAATGCATCCGGTTTTGTTTACTACGTCTCTATTACTGGTATTACAGGCACCCAAGCGCCTATATTAGAAAATGTTTCTACTAATATAAAAAATATAAAATCTATTACTGATCTCCCAGTTGTTGTAGGCTTTGGTATTAGGTCTCCTTCTCAAGCACTTGCAATGGCAAATATATCAGATGGAGTTGTTATTGGATCAGCTGTTGTTGATTTAATAAATGTATCTTTAGACGAAAATGCAAATAAATCTGACACTACTATTAATTCTTGTTTGAATTTCATTACTAAAGTATCAAAAGAGATAAAACATAACTAGGTTTTAATAGTTTTTAATTTAATAAAAAAGGAAATTAGAATTTGAATTGGATAAAAGAAACAGTATTACCTAGGTTCAAAGCATTTGTTAAAAAAAAAGAGCCAGAACAAATTCTTTGGATTAAATGCAAATCTTGTTCTCAAATGATATTCCATAAAGAATTTTATGAGAATTTTAATGTTTGTAAAGCTTGCGGTTATCATGATCACTTATCAGCAAAAGAAAGAATTAATTTTTTGTTAGATAAAGGTTCAATAGAACAAATTCCTCTTCCAAAGACTAAAATAGATCCTCTTAATTTTAAAGATAAAAAAAAATATACAGATAGATTAAAAGAAGCACAAAATAAAACAAAATTAGATGATGCGTTAGTTGTTAGTCATGGGTTTATAAATGGTATGCCTGCCATTGTAGCAAGTTTTGATTTTTCATTTATGGCAGGATCAATGGGAAGATATGTTGGTGATGGTCTAATACTAGCTTCCGAAGAAGCTATTAAAAAAAAATGTTCATTAATAGTTGTTCCTTCATCTGGTGGAGCCAGAATGCAAGAAGGTATTTTTTCTCTAATGCAAATGCCTCGAACTACAATTGCTATAAATAATCTTAAAAAAGCTAAGCTTCCATATATTGTCCTTCTTTCAAACCCAACTACGGGAGGAGTCACTGCTAGTTTTGCAATGCTTGGAGACATTCACATTGCAGAACCAGGTGCAATTATAGGGTTTGCTGGAAGAAGGGTTATCGAAGAAACTGTAAAAGAAAAACTTCCTGACGACTTTCAAACAGCAGAATATTTAAAATCGCATGGTATGGTAGATATTGTTATACCAAGGTCTGAGCAAAAATCGACAATATCTAATCTTATTAAGTCCTTAACATACTACATTAATTAATATATCAATTTTTTTTCAAAAAAATGGTTTTAAACACAAAATTATCTAAAACTTTGAAAAGAATGTTCTCTCTGCATCCAAAATTAATTGATTTTGATTTGTCTAGATTAAAATTATTAATGAAAAAATTTAATAATCCTGAAAATAATTTAAATAATGTTATTCATATTGCAGGTACCAATGGTAAAGGATCAACAGCGTCTTTTCTAAAGGAAATTTTAGAAGCTCATAATTTATCAGTAAATATCTACACATCTCCACATTTAATAAA
>JADHRC010000110.1 GCA_016777645.1 Alphaproteobacteria bacterium | reverse complement strand
ATTAAAACTTTTTTTTCAATTTGTAATTGAATTATTCTCCTATCAATTTCGTCTAGCTCATCTGGTTTAGAATCGATTTCTATTCTTTTGCGACTAGCTGCCTCATCTATTAAATCAATTGCTTTATCAGGTAAATATCTGTCAGTTATATACCTAGAAGACAAATTTACAGAAGCCAACAAGGCTTTATCACTAATAGTAATACCATGGAAAAGCTCATATTTTTCTTTAATGCCACGCATCATAGATATAGAATTGTCGATATCAGGTTCATTAATATAAACTTGCTGGAATCTTCTTTCTAAAGCTTTATCTTTTTCAACATATTTTCTATACTCATCTAATGTAGTGGCACCTATACAATGCAATTCCCCACGAGCCAAAGCGGGTTTAAATATATTAGAAGCATCAAGAGAACCGTCCCCGCCACCTGCTCCAACTAAAGAATGTATCTCATCTATAAACAGAATTATATTATCTTGTTGTTTTTCAATTTCATTTAAGAGAGATTTTAACCTTTCTTCAAAATCACCCCTAAATTTTGCTCCAGCTAATATACTAGCTAAATCCAGAGAGAATATTTGTTTTGCTTTTAATTTTTCAGGAACATCTTTGTTAGCTATTCTTAAAGCTAGCCCTTCAGCAATTGCTGTTTTACCAACTCCTGGTTCACCTATTAATATTGGATTATTCTTTGTTCTTCTGGACAAGACCTGTATAACTCGTCTGATTTCCTCATCTCTTCCAATGACAGGATCTAAAAAACCTTTTGTTGCTTTCTCAGTTAAGTTAGAAGCATATCTATTGAGAGTATCGAAACCAGATTCTGCTGTTTCATTCATAGCCTTTTTATCTTTCCTAAACTTTTTTATTTCATCATATAAATTTTTAAAGTTAACGTTATTTTTGTTTAAGATCTCTTTTGTTTGATCATTTATTTTTGTAAATGATAATAGTAAAATTTCTTGTGTTACAAACTTGTCACCAAAATCTACTATTAATATTTCAGCCATTCGGACTAAGTTAACTACACTATTATCAACTCTCTCAACATTTTGAATCTTTCTATTATTTTCTATAAGTAAATGTATAATATTTTTAAGATGATTTATGTTTACTTTTAAATTTTTCAATAGATCAGTAATATATTTCTCCTGATCCCTTAGGATTATATAAAGTATATGATTGGAAGTTAATGTAGTATTTTTTTGCTGAGCAAGATCAAAAGCTGAATTTAAAATGTTTTTTGATCTATCAGAAAATATTTTGATTAAATTATCTATTGTTAAATACCATAATATTAAATTTTAATATATATGGAAACTCTGCTAGAGTTTTTCAATAAACATTTGTTAACTATAAGTTTTTAAACTATGACATTACCAGTATTAGTATTCTCTTCGATTGTTACATCAACCTTATCTGATCCCTCTTTATCCTCTAATGAAGACAACTCAGCTTCTCTTATTTGAAAACCTCTTTTTCTTCTAGATGGTTTTTTTTCATTGTTATCAGATTCAATCTCGCCAAGACTATTTTCAATAGGTTTTAACTCAGATTTTTGCTTTATTTCTTTCTGCTCAGCATTTATTTCTATTTCTTTTTGAAGTCTATAATAATGGTCTGCAAACTGCAGAAAAGATTCTGCTAAAACATAATCATCAGATGATGAAGCATCAGACGCCAAACTGAGATACTTTTCATTCAATTGAGAAGCAGAACCTCTTTGACGACCATCTGGCCCCGAGCTATCAATAACTGTATTTTTATTCAAGTTACCACTAGAATTGCCATTTCCAAAATTTCTACGACTAGATCCACGGTTTGGGCGACGACGCCCATTATTTTGCTGTCTCATAATGTACCTAAAATAGCTTTTTAATTTAATTCAATACTTAATTTAAAATATTAAAATAAGTCCTTTTCAAAATAATGGACTTTATTATAAATTTAAGATTATCTACATAAGCAATGGCTTATTCCCAACCTTTATAATAAGTTTTTATTCTTTAGCCAAGTAAAAAGATTATTTAGCTAAAAAAATTATAACTCTTACTATTCCTGATAAATCCTTTTCATATCCTATTTCTAGGAAATTATTTTCAATACCAATTTTACTTACAGAACTTTGTTGTCCTTCTCCTATCTCTACAAACACTTTTCCTTTATCTTTTAAAAGGTTCTTTAATCTCAAAAAAATACTTTTGTATGCAATTAAACCATCTTCACCACCATCCAAAGCTGTCATTGGATCAAAGTTTTTAACTTCTTTTTTTAAGAGTTTAATATTATTGGTAGGTATATAAGGTGGATTACTTACCACAATATCAAATTTAGATTGTTCTGCGAATTCTAGCAAGTTTCTGTCCCAGTCTTTTTCATTCCAATCACAATTATAGTATTTTGACCTGTCAGCTAGACTAAATTCCTTCGCATTAACCTTTGCAATTTGAAGAGATTTTTCTGAAATATCTACAAAAGTTACATATGAATTTTTGTACTCTTCTAAAAGAGATAACCCTAAACATCCAGAACCTGATCCTAGATCTAATATGTTTAATTTTTCATGCAAATTAGGATAATATTTTAATATTGTCGTAATTAAAATTTCAGAATCCGCTCTTGGATCCAAAGCTTCTTCATTTAGTTTAAAATCTCTCTTCCAAAAGCTTCTTTTATTTATTATTCGAGATACAGGTTTACCTTCAGCCCTCTCTGATATTAAGGCCCTGAATTTATTGATTTCGTTATCTGTAATAAAAATATCTTGATGCATATACACAGGGTCTGCTTTTTTTATTACTTTAGAAAGTAATAACCTGCAGTCTAAACTAGCTGTTTCACAACCATTTTTTTTTAGTTTTTCTATCTCTGGTTTAATAAGAGTATAAACATCAATTTTACTTTTATTCATTAGACGACAATTTTAGCATCCTATCTTCAACTATTAAAGCATCTATAAGTTCATCAAGAGCTTCTCCGTTTAAAACCTTGTCTAACTTATGTAATGTTATATTGATCCTGTGGTCAGTAACCCTTCCTTGAGGAAAATTATATGTTCTTATTCTTTCTGACCTGTCGCCTGAACCAACTTGTGTTTTCCGTGATGATGATCTCTCATCTTGCTGTTTTTTTCTTTCAGATTCATATAATCTAGACTGGAGAATTTTCATAGCTTTTGCTCTGTTTTTATGCTGAGATTTTTCATCTTGTTGGCTGACTACTATGCCTGATGGTATGTGAGTAATACGTACAGCAGAATCTGTTGTATTAACTGATTGACCGCCAGGCCCACTTGATCTGAAAACATCAATTCTAAGATCTTTCTCCTCAATAGAAATTTCTAAATCCTCAACCTCTGGGAGAACAGCAACAGTCGCAGCTGATGTATGAATTCTTCCACTAGTTTCTGTTGTAGGTACTCTTTGAACTCTATGAACTCCAGATTCAAATTTTAATCTACCAAAAACTCCATTTCCAATTATATTAGCTTGAGCTTCTTTATAACCTCCCACAGATGTTTCAGAAACTTCCATAACCTCGAATTTCCATCTATGTTTCAAAGACAATTTTTCATACATTGCAAATAAATCTGATGCAAACAAACCTGCCTCATCTCCACCTGTTCCAGCCCTAACTTCAATAATAACATTACGAGTATCATCTTTATCTTTTGGTAGTAAAGCAAACTGAATATCACGCTCAATATTGTTTACAGCCTCTTTTAAAGAACTAAATTCTTCTGTCGCAATATTTTTTATTTCTTCGTCAACTTTGTTGTCATTTAATATCTCACTGAGATCAATGAGCTCTTTAACCATTTCATCTTTTTGTCTGGCTAAATCTGCTATTGTTTTTATTTCTGATAATTCTTTTGACAATTCTGCTAACTGAGATGGTTTTAGAGAAGAGGAATTAACTAACAATTTTTCTATTTCATTTTCCCGATAGATAATTTTATCTATATTATTTTTTAAACTCAAAGATTGCTCCAACTAATTATTTGAAAAATTTTTTATAGTTTCTATGGCAGTTTCTAATCTTATTAACTCTTCTGATCCAGAAAAAAGGTTTTTAAGTTTTATAACTTTATTTTTTATCTCTTCTTCACCTAAAATGATAGCAAAGGAAGCATTGATTTTGTTAGCCCTTTTAAATTTTTTAGACATGCTACCTGTATAAAAAATCTCTACTTTTAAACCAGATTTGACAAGAGATTTCATTATATAAAGTAACGAAGTATTATATTCTTCTGACACACCTAATAAAACAACATCTGGTTTATTTGAAAAATCACTTTCTACCATTAAAGACAATCTTTCCACACCTGCTGCCCAGCCAACACCAGGAATATCTGGTCCTCCTAGCATTTTAGATAAGCCATCATATCTTCCACCCGCAAGAACAGTCCCTTGAGCACCTAATTTTTCTGTAATAAATTCAAAAGCTGTATGGCAATAATAATCTAGACCCCTAACTAAATTTTTGTCTATATAGTAATCAATCCCTAAAGCTTCTAGTCCTTCTGTAACTTTTTCAAATCTATCTTTTGATTCTTGGTTTAAATAATCTAAAATATTAGGAGCTTTTATGAGAATTTTTTGGTCATTTTGGTTCTTTGAGTCAAGGATTCTTAAGGGGTTTTGAGATAATCTTTTAACGCTATCTTCAGAAAGATTTGATTTGTAATCATTTAGATATTCTATTAAAACCTTCCTGTAATTCAACCTGCTTTCTTCGTCTCCCAGCGTATTAATTTTTAACGTTAAGGAATTAATTAAACCTAACTCTTGTAAATAATCATACCCTACTGATATGACCTCAACATCTGCCATTGGATTACTAAGACCTAGGCACTCAATTCCAAATTGTTTAAATTGTCTTAATCTACCTTTTTGTGGCCTTTCATATCTAAACATTGGACCAAAATAAGAAAAACGTTGGGGCACCTCTTGTATTAATCCTGCATTTAAAAAAGCTCTAACAACTCCAGAAGTTCCTTCTGGTCTCAACATTAGTTCATCATCGCTACGATCTTTGAAAATATAATTTTCTTTTGTTACAATATCACTTGATTTTCCAAGAGGTTTTATAAAAATTTCAGAAAATTCAAATATTGGTGTTTCTATTTGAGAATAACAATATTGATTAGATATTTTTAAACCTTTATCAATAACTTTATTATGCTTATCTAATACCTCAGGTAATGTATCATGTACACCTCTAACCGTTCTAAGCTTATCCATTTTAACCCTGTAATTGTATAATATATTAATGAAACTTAATTAGAATGAGCAAGTTTGTCTTGAACAAATTTTACAATATAATCGGCTACATTCTCATTTTTAATGATATGATCTGTAATCCCATTTACATAAATCTGATGGGTACCTTTACCTCCACCAGTTAAACCAATATCCGTTTCTTTTGCTTCTCCTGGACCATTAACAACACAAACAATTATCGAAACTAT
>JADHRC010000109.1 GCA_016777645.1 Alphaproteobacteria bacterium | reverse complement strand
ATTACTTAACTATTAAATATATCATAATACACACAAGAATTGAATTGATGATAATCATGGTTTTAGTTTTAACTTTCTTTTTTAATAGTGGAGCATTCCATCTATTAGCATAATCAAGATCAACATCATTTTTAGCAAATATTTCTATTAAGTCTTTTTCCCTAGTTCTTCTTTTTTTTAACTGTTCTTCATCAGGCAATCTAACTATTCCTTCTTTTAATATTGTGTCATTGAAATTTCATGAGCAATCTTGTGAAGAGCTTTTGCAATATCACTTCCAGCTCTTTCTATTGCTAATTCTAATCCACTTGTGTCTGCGTATGCATCGCCTACGATGTTAAAGTCATAGTTAGAAATAATAATCGAAATAGCAATTAGTCCTAGTCCGAAAAAAATTGCTTGGGGTGTTGTTAAGTTTTTCATAATAATTCTCCGTAATTGATAAATAAATGGTACGAAAAATGGTACGAAAATCAACTTAACTGGCTTGACTGTATTTAAAATACAGAATAACAATTGATCTACAATTGTGGGAATACCTATAATTACTTGACTATGTTGATTATACATAAGTGTCATCAAGTAACTCAAAAACCAGTGCCGCAAGGCTTCCCGGTTCGATTCCGGGTATCCCTACCATTTCAATTAGTTTAAGAGTTTGTGATGGAATTAAAAGACGAAATAAGATTACCTGCTAAATTGAACTATGTTTATGACTCCTTAAACAATCTTGAAGTTCTAAAGATTTGTATCCCAGGTTGTGAGGAATTATTAGAGAATGAAGATGGTTCTTTATCAGCTAAAGTCGTGTTAAAAATTGGTCCTATCAAGGCTAAATTTAATGGCAAGGTTGTATTAGATCTCTCAGGTGCTCCAAATTCATACGCTCTAAGTGGTGAAGGTAATGGTGGTGTAGCTGGATTTGCTAAAGGAGGGGCTAATGTAGAGTTAATAGAAGAAGGTGATGAAACTATTCTTAAATATACTGCAAAAAGTGAAGTAAAGGGTAAAATAGCTCAGCTTGGGAGTCGTCTTATTTTAAGTACAGCCAAAAAATTATCTAAGACTTTTTTTGAAAATTTTAGAAAATATATTGCTCAAGAACTCTAATAATTTTTTAAAAAATATTCGTTGTTATATCAAACATTTCCAATTAAAATCACTCTATCTTGAAGTTAAATACAAGCTTTAAATACCAAATAAATTAAATACTTGATTGTTAAGATTACAGGGAACTCATGACTTTATATTCAAATTACTTACAAGAAATTGAAAATCGTAAAAAAGATGGTTTAAGTCCTAAGCCTATTGAGGATGGAAAGCTTCTAAAAGAAATTATTTCACAAATAAAAGATAATAATAATCCTCACAGAAAAGATTCCCTTCATTTTTTAATCTATAATACGATTCCTGGCACAACCACTGCTGCTGTAGAAAAGTCAAATTTTTTAAAAGAAATAATTACAGGCAAAATTAAAGTTGATGAAATTTCAACTTCTTTTGCATTTGAGTTGTTATCACATATGAAGGGTGGCCCTTCAATAGAAGTCCTTTTAGATATTGCTTTAGGGAAGGATCAATCAATTGCATTAGATGCCGCAGAAGTATTAAAAACACAATTTTTCCTTTATGAAGTAGACACAAACAAACTAGAAACGGCATATAAAAATGGAAGTAAAATAGCTGAAGATATTTTAAAAAGTTATTCTAAAGCAGAATTCTTTACAAAGCTTCCTGAAATTGAAGAGGAAATTAAAGTAGTTACTTATGTGGCTGCAGAAGGCGATATTTCTACTGACTTGTTATCCCCTGGCAACCAAGCTCATTCTAGATCAGACCGTGAACTTCATGGTAAATGCATGATATCTGAAAAAGCGCAGCAGGATATAAAGAGACTACAGCAGGAAAATCCAGATAAACAAGTCATGATAGTAGCTGAAAAAGGTACAATGGGTGTTGGTTCTTCACGAATGTCTGGTGTTAATAATGTTGCATTATGGACAGGGAAACAAGCTAGTCCTTACGTCCCATTTGTAAATATTGCTCCTATCGTTGCTGGAACAAATGGAATTTCACCTATATTCTTAACGACGGTTGGAGTTACAGGTGGGATTGGCATCGATCTTAAAAATTGGACTAAAAAGTTAGACTCTGACGGCAAGCCTATTATTAATAATGATGATAACCCAGTTTTAGAACAAAGATATAGTGTTGATACTGGAACAGTTCTAAAAATAAATACTAAAGAAAAGAAGCTTTATGATGAAACTGGAGATAAAGAACTGGTTGATTTGTCCTCCTCATTCACACCACAAAAAAAGGAGTTCATGAAAGCAGGTGGATCTTACGCTATTGTTTTTGGAAAAAAGCTACAAAGTTTTGCTTGTCAGGCACTTAATATTGAACTTAAGTCAGCATTTGCGCCATCGAAACAAGTTTTTAATCCTGGTCAGGGTTTTACGGCTGTAGAAAAAATATTTAATAAAAATGCTGTAGGTATTGAAGCTGGTGTAATGCTTCACGCAGGTTCGGATGTGCGTGTAAAGGTAAATATTGTTGGTTCACAAGATACAACAGGCTTGATGACTTCTCAAGAATTGGAGGCTATGGCTGCAACTGTCATTTCCCCTACAGTAGATGGAGCTTATCAATCAGGATGTCATACAGCTTCCGTTTGGGACTTTAAAGCTCAAGAAAACACCCCAAGACTAATGAAGTTTATGAATAAATTTGGTTTGATTACAGCTCGTGACCCAAAAGATTCTTATCACCCTATGACTGACGTAATTCATAAAGTCCTAAATGATATCACTGTTGATGACTGGTCAATCATCATAGGTGGGGACTCTCATACTAGAATGTCAAAAGGAGTTGCCTTTGGCGCTGACTCAGGAACAGTTGCTTTGGCTTTAGCTACTGGAGAAGCCACTATGCCGATACCTGAATCAGTAAAAGTTACTTTTAAAGGTAAAATGGCTGATCATATGGATTTTCGTGATGTTGTTCATGCTACTCAAGCCCAAATGTTAAAACAATTCGGTGATAATGTTTTCCAAGGTAAAATAATAGAAGTTCACTTAGGAACTCTTTTGGCGGACCAGGCCTTTACATTTACTGATTGGACGGCTGAGATGAAGGCTAAAGCTTCCATCTGTATTTCACAGGATGAAACTCTTATCAAATCTTTGGAAATTGCTAGAGACCGAATTCAAGTCATGATCAATAAGGGTATGGAAAATCAAAATAAAATGCTTCATAAATTAATAAGCATTGCTGAACAGAGAATTGCAGAAATTAAATCTGGTGAGAAGCCAGCATTAGCACCAGATGAAAATGCTAAATATTCTGCAGAAGTTGTTGTTGACTTAGATTTAATTGATGAACCAATGATTGCAGACCCAGATGTTAATAATATAGATGTATCCAAAAGGTATACTCATGACACTATAAGACCTATTTCATATTACAAGGCTGAGAAAAAAGTGGATCTAGGTTTTGTTGGTTCTTGTATGGTTCATAAAGGAGATGTAAAGATCGTAGCTCAAATGTTGCGTAACCTTGAAAAATCATCTGGCAACGTCAAATTTAAAGCTCCCCTTGTTGTAGCTGCTCCAACTTACAACATAATTGATGAACTTAAAGAAGAAGGTGATTGGTCTATTTTACAGAAATATTCAGGTTTTGAATTCGACGACAATAGTCCCAAAAAGTCTGCACGTTTAGAATATGAGAACATTCTTTATCTTGAAAGACCTGGTTGTAATCTATGTATGGGTAATCAAGAAAAAGCAGCAAAAGGTGATACTGTGTTGGCTACATCAACAAGATTATTTCAAGGAAGAGTGGTAGAAGATTCTGATCAAAAAAAGGGGGAATCTTTGCTTGCATCGACCCCAGTTGTTGTATTATCAGCTATATTAGGAAGAACACCAACTATTGATGAGTACAAAACTGCTGTTGAAGGCATTGATCTTACAAAATTTTCACCTCCTGTTGAAAAAAATGTAAATTCATTATCTACTCACTTTTAATTTAATAATTAAAAAAATGTATCGACTTACGAATTAGGTAATTCTTTGCATCATAAAGTTAGTTAAAATGAAAACAAAAAATCTAGAAGACTTAAGTACGCCTTGTTTAATTTTAGACAAAAAAAAACTTGAAGAAAATTGTTTAAAAGCGAGAGAAAAATGTCTCGAATTGAATACCACTTTGAGACCACATGTAAAAACACCCAAAAGCATTGAAGTTGCTAAAATAGCTCTTGGAAAAGAAACTGGTCCTATTACAGTATCCACTCTCAGAGAAGCAGAGTATTTTGCAAGTGCTGGCTTTAACGATATTTTGTATGCAGTTAGCATAATTCCTAAAAAGCTTGATAGATTAAATTATATTCAACAAAAATATAATTGTTCAATAAAAATAGTGATAGATTCTGTTTTTGTTGCGAAAGAAATTTTAAAATTTGGGAAGACATTTAATTCTAATTTCGAAATTTTAATAGAGATTGACTGTGGTGAAGGAAGAGGTGGATTAAACTTTCAAGATGAAAATATAAAAGAAATATCTAAAGTTTTTGATGAATGTGAGCATTCAAAACTTATTGGTGTTATGTCTCATGCAGGTCATAGTTATTCAACAAATGATAAGAATGAGATTATGTCTATTAGCAATATAGAGCGAGATGAGGCTTTAGCTTCTATAAATACTTTCACAAAAATTAATAAAAAACCTCCAGTTGTTAGCATAGGTTCTACTCCAACTATGTTTTATGCTTCTCATCTCAAAGGGGTTTCAGAAATTAGAGCTGGAATTTATATGTTCTGGGATTTGGCTCAAGCTTCTAGAGGAATATGTGAAATAAAAGATATTGCCGTAACTGTTTTAACAAGTGTTATAGGTCATAATTATCAAAATAATAAAATTATAGTAGATGCAGGAGCGTTGGCATTATCTAAAGACATAAGTGCAAATAAGTTTATGCAAGAAGTGGGTTATGGTTTGGTTTGCAATCCTAATACAGGTCTACCCTTGTCAGACTTAGCTATTTCTGAGGTTCACCAAGAGCATGGTGCAATAAATATAAGTGATACTAGCTGGTTTGATAAATTGCCTATTGGCAGTTTACTAAGAGTTTTGCCCAATCATGCTTGTCTTACATGTGCAGCTTATGAAAATTATAATGTCCTTGAAAATGAAACTATAAATGATAGATGGAATAGAATTAATGGTTGGTAATGGGTAACTGTTTAATTTACTCTGTGTAAATTTTTTAGAAACGGATTTTATGAACAAAGTTAAATATGAAGCAGTAGTCTTTGATTTGTTGACAGGTTTAATTAATTCTTGGTCTTTATGGAATGAGATTGCGGGTTCAGATTTAACAGGTCAAAAATGGAGGAGTAGATACCTTGAAATTACTTATAATACTTTTCAATACCAAGATTATGAAAAGTTAGTTTTACAAGCCGCTCGTGATG
>JADHRC010000108.1 GCA_016777645.1 Alphaproteobacteria bacterium | reverse complement strand
ACTTCAATTTACTATCAAAACATTGACCTATTTTATTTTTTTTGCAATTTGTTTCTTGACTATCAACAACTGATATATGTGCTGCAATGTTATCTTGGAAAATGAAACCATCATTATCTAGCATGTTACAGTCGTCTGTTGGCTTAGATATCTTTCCTGAAAATTCGCACTCAAACCATACTCCAGTAAGTCTCTCAAGAGCAAAAGATTGTTTGTTGAACGACACGAAAATCAGTGAGACTATTATTATGAAGAAATAAAAAGTTAGTTTTTGCATAAATTTATCTTTTTGATTGTACAACGGTTAATTTATAATAAATTATAATATTAAGGCTATTAAATTTTTTAAAATAATTTGGAGAGCTTAATGAAAATTGAAACTAGAAAAGAATTTCCAGACTTTGTTGCTTTTGTTTCTGAAGTTGATCTAAAAAAAGATTTGCAAGAAAATCAGATTAAAGAAATAGATGATGCGATAAATAAATTCTCAGTTTTAGTTTTTAGAGATCAGGATATAAATGATGATGAACAAGTAAGATTTACAAAATATTTCGGTGAAATAGAGGCTTCTGGCAATAAATCAAATATTACTAAAGCTAAGGATAGGCGGTTGTCTACTGATTTGGCTGATGTGTCTAACCTAGATAAAAATAATAAACCATTTACTAAGGATGACCCTAGAAGAATATTTAATTTAGGAAATCGTCTATGGCATACTGATAGTTCTTTTAAAGAAATTCCCGCAAAATATTCACTCTTATCGGCAAGAAATATTTCTAAAGAGGGTGGTAATACAGAATTCGCTGACATGAGGTCCGCTTATGATAACTTAGATGCTAAAACGAAACAAAAAGTTGAAGATATGGTATGTGAACATTCTTTAATTTATTCAAGGCAAAGGCTTGGCTTTGATATGACTAGAGAGCTTTCATCTGAAGAGATTAAAAATTTTACACCTGTAGAACAACCTTTAGTAAGAACTAATAAATTGACCAACAGAAAAACAATATTTTTGTCCAGTCATATTGGAAAAATTAGAGACTGGATAAGGCCAGATTCAATGTGTTTCATTGATGACTTGATTGAGTATGCCACTCAATCTAAGTTTAAGTATGTTCATCAATGGTCTCAATATGATTTAATTATTTGGGATAATAGGCAAACAATGCATAGAGCAAGAGCCTTTGATGACTTAAAAGAGAATAGGGATATGAGAAGAACAACTGTTCTTGGAGAAGAAAAACTACTTTAATTTGATAGTTATTTAGAAATAAATTTTCTCATTTCATGTAATCCATTCTCAAAATCATTTTTTAAGTCTTTAATGTTTTCTGAGCCAGTATAAATTCTTAGATATGGTCCTTTAGGAACGTAACTTGACTTCACATTTCGAGACCCTTTTACATCCATAGTTGATACTAAACTTGAATAACCTCCCCAAGAAGAGCCAATACCAAAAATCTCTAATTTATTAGCTAAGACATTGATTGCCTCATCTGTAATTTTTTCAATAAACTCTACAGCAAACAAACCTGAGGCGCCTTTAAAATATTTTTTCCACAAACCATGGTCAGGGTGTTGTTTGAGGGCAGGGTGCTGAACTGATTTGATTTCATCTTGCATTTCTAAAAATTTTGCTAGGGCAAGACTATTTTCTGAAGATTGTTTTAACCTTACAGGTAAAGTTCTTAGACCTCTAAGAGACATATAAATATCATCTGGGCTAACATATACCCCGGCATTCTTTGTCCATCTTTGAATTGCTATTAAATCTTCTCCATTTGCTATCACAACACCCATCATAATATCAGAATGTCCTGAAATATATTTCGTAATAGCTTCAATAACGATATTGATACCATATTTAAAAGGGTTAAAAAAAATTGCTGTGGCCCATGTATTATCGATTAAAGATTTTAATTCATGTTTTTTACAAATTTTTACTATTTCAACGATGTCTACAACTTCAAATGTGTATGTCCCAGGACTTTCTAGGTAAATAATTTTTGTTTTTTCATTTATTAAATTTTCTAATTCTATTAAATTTCTTGGGTTGTAAAAATCATAATTGATGTTAAGTCTAGGAAATTCCTCCTTAACAAAACGCCTTGTTGATCCATAAACGCAATCTGGCAATAAAATATGATCACCAGCTTTCATAACAGACATCAAAGCGGTAGTTATAGCATTCATACCTGATGAAGCTAATACGCATCCCTCCGCATTATAGATAGCAGCAATAGCGTTAACTAAAGAGTCAGAAGTTGGTGTGCCATTTCTTCCATATGTATATCTCATATCTTTACTTTTATAAGATTCCATTGTTTTGTTTAAAATTGTACTTGTTCTATACACAGGAGGTGATGGAATACCGTGGTTTTCGTGAGGATTTTTGCCCACATGAGCAGTAAGCGTTTCTACATTTAAATTTTTGTTAAATTTTTTCATTTATTCTTTTTTCTTAGTCTGTTTTGTTTTTATAATAATGTTCAGAAAGTTGATTTTGATTATTTAGTTAACAAATTTAATAAATTTTTTATTTTTACCTTGAAACTATAGCAAATAACAACGAAAGTACTATTTAATTCATGATTTCATGAAAAATTTAATAGTGGAGATTTAAAATGAAAATAAAAATGCTTTTAGCTGCAGCTACTGCTGGAGTTATGTTTGCAGGTTCTACTTTTGCAGGCACATTAGATGATGTAAGAGCAAGAGGAAAGTTAAACTGTATTATTAATACAGGTCTAGCTGGATTTGCTGCGCCAGATGATAAAGGAAATTGGACTGGCTTTGATGTTGATTTTTGTAGAGCTGTTGCCGCAGCTGTTTTAGGTGATGCTGACAAAGTTAATTACACTACTGCTACCGGTAAAACTCGTTTTACTAAATTAGCTGCAGGTGAAGGTGAAATTTTATCAAGAAACACTACATGGACATTTTCAAGAGATGTTGATTTGTCTCAGACGTTTGTTGGTGTAAGTTATTATGATGGTCAAGGTTTTATGGTGCCAAAATCTTTAGGTGTTAAATCAGCTAAGGAGCTTGATGGAGCATCAGTATGTATTCAAACTGGTACTACAACAGAATTAAATCTAGCAGAATTTTTTGCTGGAAATAATATGAAGTATAACCCTGTTCCGATTGAAACTAATGCAGAAGCGCAAGAACTATATAAAGCTGGAAGATGTGATATTTACACTACAGATGCTTCTGGATTGTATGCGACCATTTCTAGTTTTGATAACCCAGGTGATCATATGGTATTACCAGAAATCGTATCTAAGGAGCCCCTAGGGCCAGTTGTTAGACATGGTGATGATCAGTGGGCCGATATAGTTGCTTGGACATTGAGAGCTATGATGGCAGGTGAAGAATTAGGAATAACTTCAGCAAATGTTAAATCTTTAGCTGGTAAAGATAATAAGAATAAGGAAATTAACCGTTTATTAGGTAAAGATCCTTTACAAGGGATTTCAAAGTTAGGATTATCTGCTGATTGGGCTGTGAATATTATAAGCCAAGTAGGTAATTATGAAGAAGTCTTTGAAAGAAACCTTGGTATGAGTACTCCTCTTAAAATTGCTAGAGGTATGAACCAGTTATATCAAGATGGCGGATTATTTTATATTCCACCAATTAAATAAACACTTTTTAAGCTGTGCTTTGTTTGTAAAGCACAGCTTTTTTTAATTAAAATATAGAATTTTATGAGTTTTTTAAGCAATATTTGGCGTAATGAAAAAAGCCGTGAAATAATCCTTCAAATCTTTGTTTTGTTTTGTATTGGTTGGTTTTTGTCTTGGTTAATTGCTAATGTTGACGCTAATTTTAAAGCCTTGGGTAAAGACATAAGTTTTGAGTTTTTGTTTATTCCTGCAGGCTATGACATTAATCAATATTTAATAGACTATAACAACAGAGATAGCCATCTAAGAGCAGGAATTGTTGGGCTTTTAAATACTGGATTGGTTGCGTTTTTTGGTATTATTTTGGCAACATTTCTTGGAGTATTTTTAGGTATTGTTAGATTATCTAAAAACTGGTTGGCGAGTAAACTAGCATACTGGTATATAGAGTTTTCTAGAAACGTACCAATTTTGTTACATATACTTCTATGGCATGGTATAATTATAAATACTCTTCCACACCCAAGACAGGCACTTAATTTGGGTGATTTAACATTTCTTTCAAATAGAGGTTTTTATATTCCTAAACCACTTACTGAAAATGGGATAGAACTGGTATATTTATTCTTTGTAATCGCAATTATTTTTTCAGTTTTGTTTTTCAAATATGCACGTAAAAAACAAGATCTTACCGGTGTGCAGTATCCTGTTTTCTGGATCAATTTATCTGTAATATTTTTACTTCCAACAATTGCTTTTTTAATATCAGGCATGCCTATTACATTAGAAATACCAGCTCTTAAAGGTTTTAATTTCAGAGGTGGAATGCATATGAGCCCAGAGTTGGCAGCTTTGACTTTTGCGCTTGGTATTTATACTGCCGCTTTTATTGCTGAAATAGTTAGAGCTGGGATTATGGCCGTTGATAAAGGTCAAAGAGAAGCTGCGGAATCAATAGGCTTAAAACCTTCAAAAGTCATGAATTTAGTAATATTACCGCAAGCTAGGAGAGTTATTATTCCACCACTTACTAGCCAATATTTAAATTTAACCAAAAATTCTTCTTTAGCAATCGCTATAGGTTATATGGATCTTGTTGCAACGCTTGGTGGGATTTCTCTTAACCAAACAGGAAGAGAAATGGAAACAATGATAATAGTTATGCTTATATATTTATCAGTTTCACTAAGTATTTCAGCTTTTATGAATTGGTATAATAACAAAGCAAAATTGGTTGGAAGGTAAAATGAGTTCTAAGATTTATAAACCAGGGTCTTATCCCAATCTTCCACCACCACCAGGTACAGTAGGTGTATATGGATGGATTAAAGATAATTTGTTTTCATCAATCAGCAACTCTTTGTTAACAATTATATCCGCAATTCTCCTTTATTACCTAATTGATGGGATAATTGGTTGGTTTTTTTTAGATGCTGTCTTTGATGCAGATTCAAAAATTGAGTGTAGAAAAATTGATAATGGTGCTTGTTGGGCTGTAATTACGAGAAGAGTAGGCCAATTTGTTTATGGATTTTATCCTGAAGCTGAACGTTGGCGAATTGATATTTCTTTTTTAACCATGTTTATTGCTTTTGCTCCACTTTTATATCCTGATCTTCCTAAAAGAAAATGGCTTCTTTGGTTTAGTGCTATCTATCCTGTTTTTGCCTTCATACTTATAAATGGTGGTTTTTTTGGTTTAGCTAAGATTGAGTATAGTTTGTTTGGTGGATTTATGCTTACAGTAATACTGGGAGTTTCTGGAATAGTCTGTTCGCTTCCATTAGGAATTGTTCTTGCCTTAGGAAGACAATCTAAATTAACGGTTGTTAGAACGCTAAGTATTTGTTTTATTGAATTCATGAGAGGTGTACCATTAATAACACTTCTTTTTGTAGCTTCATCCATGCTGAATTACTTTCTACCTCCAGGCACAAATTTT
>JADHRC010000107.1 GCA_016777645.1 Alphaproteobacteria bacterium | reverse complement strand
TTTTAATCAATTAATATAATTCATCTATTGGGGTGAGTTAATATATGTAAAAGTCTTGATGCAGCTGTTTCTTCTGCATTTTTTAAATTTGAACCAGTTGCAGTAACCATTTCTAAATCTTTAATACTAGCAGATACTTTAAAAATTGGTTTATGATCCATTCCAGATTTATCTAATAATTTATATTCAGGTAAACATTTAAATTTTTTTAAACAAAATTCCTGAAGATTTGACTTTGCATGCTTTTGGGGTTCAGAAGAAAAGCCCATCTTATCAATTATTTCACTTATAATAAATGTTTTACAATTATTTATATTTGTATCTAAAAATATTGCACCAATAATTGCTTCAACCACATCACTTAAGACAGAATCATTATCTTTAAGATTATCACCTTTTTGGGTTTTAATAAATTTAGATAGATTTATTTTTTTTGCATATTCAGCTAAAAACTCTTGGTTGGCACTTTTTTGAAAATAATTATTAAGAACACCTTCTTTAGCATCGGGTAAAATTTTAAAAAAATATTCAGCCAAAATTAACCCTAGCACTCTATCACCTAAAAATTCTAATCTTTCGTAGTTTAAATTATTTGGATTATTTTTTTTAGAAACATAACTTGAATGAATAAGCGCTTCATTTATAAGGTTTTTATCATTGAATTTATAATTAATTATTTTTTCAAGTTCAGATATCAGCACTATTCAATAGCCTTGCCAATGCGTGAAAACCTAATTGCTTTATGCCATTTCCAAAATTCAAAAATAGAGGCAGAATTATTGTGAGAAAAAAATATGATTTGAGCTTTACCAATCAAGTTCTTTTTTGGAACAAAACCGACTTCAGGCGTCCTGCTATCTCTACTGTTATCTCTATTATCACCCATAAAAAAATAATGGTCTTCAGGCACTTTAAATTCTATCGTGTCATCAAAAAGATCTTTATCACTAGCCTCAATAATTTCATGAAATTTGATACCATCAAAAGTTTCCTTAAACTGTGTAAATGTTTTTTCATCACCATAAATATTTCTCATAACACCAATATTAGACTTAGTTCTCTTCACCATATTTTGGTTAACATAAAGAATTCCGTTCTTAACTTGTACTGTATCATTTGGAAGAGCAACTAATCTTTTAATATAATCAATTGTTTCGTCTCCAGGCTTTCTGAAAACTATAACATCTCCCCTTTTAGGAGATTTTTCTAAAACTCTATCTGAAATTGGAACAACCCCGAAAGGAAAGCTGTACTTAGAATATCCATAAGAATATTTTGATACAAACAAATAGTCACCAACTAGTAGAGTAGGTATCATAGATCCAGATGGTATATTGAACGGTTCAAAAAAAATTGATCTAAAAAAAATAGCAATTGAACCTGCTATTAATAGAGTTTTGAAAAGCTCTTTAATAGAATTTTTCGTCTTATATTTATCAGTACTCATATATTTAACCCCAACTAGCCAGCTTTTTAAATTAAACTTTATGCATTACCTTTTGACTTGGGGCAAGGGAAATTATAACAAAAGCCAACACATATGGAGGTTCATCAGATAACGAAATATCAAATTTAAGTTTAGCTTTTAAACTTCTTTCTTTACTAGATATAAGTTTTTTTGTTTTACCGGAAAAAAACAAATAAGGTTTTCCATTTATATGATTTAGTATTTCTATTTCTGTAAATAAAAGACCTGATCCTCTATCAAAACTTAAAGCCTTCCATGTAGCTTCTTTGCCTGCAAATCTCTTAGCTAAAAATAAATCACCTGTTTGTTTTAGGCTATTAAATGTATTAATTTCATTTAGACCAAAAATACGTTCAAGAAACTTAGATTCATATTTATCATATATTTTTTTTACTCTATTGCTATGAACAATATCCGTTCCAATTCCTAAAATCATTTTGTTGCTTCATTTATAATTTGTCTCATTTTCTGTATAGAGTTTTTCAAACCATTAAAAATGGAATCTGCAATTAAAAAATGACCTATATTAAGCTCAACTATGTTTACAATTTTTGCAATTGACACTACATTATCAAAATTCAAACCATGACCAGCATGACAGTTAAAATTAAGGCTATTTGCAAAAGCTACACACTCTTGAATTTTTTCTAACTCAGCACTTGATTTTGTATTATTTTCAAATGTATTAGCGTATTGGCCAGTATGAAACTCAATAGTTTTAATCCCTAAATCTCTTGTCGCCTGCAATTGTTCTTTAGATGGGTCTATAAAAACTGACAAATTTATATTTGATTTCTGAAGAGGCACTATAACTTTTTTTAAATAGTCAAAATTTTTAACAACATCGAGTCCACCTTCAGTTGTTATTTCCATTCTATTTTCAGGAACAAAACAAATTGATTGAGGTTTATTTTTTAATGCAATTTCAATTGTTTCTTCTTGAGCAGCTATTTCCAAGTTTAGAGGAACGCGTATAAACTTTAATAAGTTTTCTAAATCATTTTCATTTATATGTCTCCTATCTTCTCTTAAATGAACAGTTATAGAGTCAGCGCCTGAAATTTCAACAATTTTGGCAGCTTTAACTACATCTGGGTAAAAACCTCCTCTTGCGTTTCTAAGTGTTGCTACATGATCGATATTAACACCAAGTTTTATATATCTATCCAAAGCATTAACCTTTCAATTTTTATTCTTTTTTAATTTTGCATTCTTAAAAGATGAAACAAAGCTGTGAGTTATATAATAAGTCAAAATCCAAATTGGAATTGCCAGCATAGCACCTCCAACCAGCATCGGAATAAAAATCTCATATGTTTGATTAACAATCATATCAAAGTTTATATCAGTCCTTAAATTGCTACTAGGTTTGTCAATCACAAAAGCTCCAACTTTATAAATCAATCCCCAAATAAATGGAAAAGTTAATGGATTACCAACAATTGTACCAATCAAAGCTGCTATATAATTTGCTCTAAGTAAGTAAGCAAACACAATTGCGAGTATGAAATGAAAACCTAAAAGAGGTGTAAAAGAAACCATAGACCCACAAGCAAAACCTGCAGATATGGCGTAAGATGAAGCAGGCAAACGAGCCAGTCTTAGCTTATAATATGAAATAAATCTTTTTAATTTTGTGAAAACAAATTTATAAGATGAAATAATTTTATTTATTTACTAACTCCATTTAGTCCTTACCTCTCTCAACGCTTTCAACAAATTGAGACAATCTCATAGCAGCAATAATTTGATTAAGATGGTTAATGTTTTGCACTTCCAAATCTATATTAAATCTATAGAAATCTAAGTCTCTAGATATTACTTGAATGTTAGATATATTTCCATTGTTAAAACTAATTATTTTTGTAACGTCCGCAAGACTACCAGGTTCATTTGCAAGAACTGTTACAAGACTTCCTTTATGAAATTTTGAATTCTCCCTATCCCATGATACTTCAAGCCACATTTCAGGCATATCATTAAATTTTTCTAAAGCAAAACAATCTAAAGCGTGAACTGTAATTCCTTTTCCAGTAGTGACAATACCAACAATCCTTTCGCCAGGTAAAGGATGGCAACAATGAGCATAATGAATGGCCATACCATCCACAACACCTTTAATTTTTATGCTTTCACTAGAATTTATTTTTTTTAATTTTGGTAAGGATTTGAGATGACTTTCTTTATTTGGATGTAAAAAATTTAAAACATCTCTTGATTTCACATTGCCTTTACCAATTTCAATTAAAAGCTCTTCCAAATCTGTTAACCCAAATTCTTTTATCACTTTGCCTAAACTAGTTTCATGCATTTTTTTATTTCGTTGCCTAAATTCTTTTTGTAGTAACGCAGTTCCTAATTGAAAAAATTCTTTAGTTTCTCTTGCTCTAATAAACCTTCTAATTGCCGATTTTGCTTTGCCCGTAATACAAATTTCAATCCATTTAGGATCAGGAAAGCTGGTTTTAGATGTTAAAATTTCAATCTGATCACCATTTTTAATTTCTGTTGTGATTAATCTATTTTTATTATTAATTTTTGCACCAACAGCTGCATTCCCAACTTCAGAATGAACGGCATAAGCGAAATCAACAGCATTTGCTCCTTTAGGCAAAATGATTAAATTTCCTTTAGGGGTAAAACAAAAAACTTGATCGTTATACATTTCTAGTTTTGTGTTTTCTAAAAATTCTTCAGGTTCATCACTCTCTTCAAGTATTTGTATTAGTTCTCTAACCCATTTATATTTAATACCTTCCGACCATCTAGATCCCTCTTTATACATCCAATGGGCTGCAACACCATTAAGAGCAAATTCATTCATAACAGAGGTTCGTATCTGAACTTCTATTTTAGTTTTTTGGGGTCCAACCAAACAAGAATGAAGAGATTGATAACCATTACGTTTAGGAGCAGATATATAATCTTTAAAACGTCCCATTACAGCTGTATATTCTTGATGAAGAATTCCAAGACTTTGGTAACAAGACGGCACATTATCAACAATTATTCTAAAAGCCATAATGTCAGACAATTGATCCATGCTAAGATTTTTATGTTGCATTTTTTTCCAAATAGAATAACTACTTTTGACCCTGCCAGTCACATTAGAGTTTATGTTATGTTTTTTTAATAGTGTTTCAATTTCCTTGGCAATATAAGGAATATTCAACTCATCTTTTGAATAAATTAATTTTAAACGACGAACTATAGACTCTCTAGTTTCAGGCTTTACAACAGCAAAACATCTATCTTCCAATTCTCTTTGTATAGCGTTTATTCCAAGACGTTCAGCTAAAGGAGCAAAAATTTCTAATGTTTCAAGACAAATCCTAGTTTTTTTTTCTTGGTTTTGAATTCCATCAATAGTTCTAATATTATGAAGTCTATCTGCTAATTTTACTAATAAAACTCTAATATCATCTGAGGATGCTAGTAAAAGTTTTCTAAAATTTTCTGCTTGCGCAAATCCAAATTTTAAATCTAGTTTAGATAATTTGGTTACTCCGTCTACCAATTTTGAAATTTCACTTCCAAACTGGTTGTTAATTTCTTCAAGTGAAATCTCACTGTCTTCAACTACATCATGAAGAAGAGCGGTAACTATAGTTGCTCCATCTAATTTCATTTGAATTAAATAATCTGCAACAGCTAATGGATGAGTGAAATAATTCTCTCCTGTTCCCCTATATTGATTAGAATGAGCCTTTTTAGCTAATTGGTATGCTTTTTCAATTGTCTCCTTAGAGACAAAGTTATCGTATTGACAAATTTTCTTATAAAGTTCAGATGGAGTAATATACATTTTCAATATAATACTTAATTGTTAATATTATATCTATATATAAATCTTCTAAAAATTTAATTAATGAATTTAATTAATCTTCTTTTTTTAATAAATCATCTGATACATCTTCAAAAGATTCATTGTTTTCTATTTTTGTTTGGGTAAACACAATTTCTTCATTTACTTCACTAGATTTAGATTCATTCAAATAAGCTGCAAATTCTTCTTCAAGTGACACTTCTTCATCTGAGTTAACATTCTCAGATATTAGATGTTTTTGCATTGATCTAATAAATCTTTCATTAAGACTTTCAGAATCAACAGCATCACATGCTATTTCACGAAGAGAAACCACAGGGTTTTTATCATTATCTCGATCTATTTCAATAGGGATCCCATTAGATATTTCTCTGGAACGTTGTGCAGCGG
>JADHRC010000106.1 GCA_016777645.1 Alphaproteobacteria bacterium | reverse complement strand
GGTATATCTGTTGTCAACGCATTATCTGAAAATTTGAATTTAAAAATTTTTAGAAATAATAAAGTTTATGAAATCGCTTTTAAAAATGGAGTGGCTGTCGACAGATTAAAAGTAGTTGGAGAAGGGTTATCAAAAACAGGTACTGAAATAAACTTTAAGCCTAGCAAAAGTACTTTTACTAAATGTGAATTTGATTATTCAACATTAGAGCATAGAATAAGGGAGTTAGCTTTTTTAAATAGTGGAGTGCATATAGATCTAATAGACTTCAGAGAAGTAGAGGAAAAAAAAATTTCATTCTTTTATGAAGGAGGATTAAAAGCTTATATCCAGTATTTAAACCGATCTAGAACGGCAATACATGAGGTTATTGCAACTTCACATGAAAAGGATGGTATTACTGTTGATATATCAATGGAATGGACGGATGGATACCATGAAACAACACTTTGTTTTACCAACAATATTCCACAAAGAGATGGAGGTACTCATCTAGCTGGTTTTAGAGCTGCATTAACTAGAGTTATTAATAATTACGCACTTAACTCAGGTATTGCAAAGAAAGAAAAAATTCAACTGTCTGGTGAAGATTGTAGAGAGGGTTTAACTACTGTCTTATCTTTAAAAATACCAGACCCTAAGTTTTCTAGCCAGACAAAAGATAAATTAGTATCTAGTGAAGTACGGCCAGTTGTAGAACATTTAGTATCTGAGTCCTTAAATCAGTGGTTTGATGAGCATCCAGCAGAAGCTAAGAAAATTATAGCTAAAGCATATGAAGCTGCAAGTGCTCGCGAAGCTGCAAAAAGGGCTAGAGAATTAACTAGACGTAAAGGTGTTATGGATATTGCAAGTCTTCCAGGGAAATTAGCGGACTGCCAAGAAAAAGATCCTGCTAAATCAGAATTATTTCTAGTTGAAGGAGATTCGGCAGGTGGGTCAGCTAAACAAGGAAGAGACAGATCTAACCAAGCGATTCTTCCTTTAAGAGGAAAAATTTTAAATGTAGAGCGAGCAAGACTGGATAAAATGCTATCATCTGCAGAAATAGGAACTTTGATTACCGCAATTGGAGCTGGTGTTGGTAATTCAGAAATAAATATAGAAAAAGCAAGGTATCATAAAATTATTATTATGACGGATGCAGACGTTGATGGAAGCCATATCAGAACATTGCTTTTAACATTTTTCTTTAGACATATGAGACCTCTTGTAGATGCTGGTTATTTATATATTGCTCAACCTCCATTATTTAGAGCCAAACATGGACAATCTGAAGTTTACTTAAAAGATCAAATTGCCTTAGATGAGTATCTAATAAAATCTGGAATCAAAGATGCAACATTGTCGATAGGCGATAATGAAACTATTTATGGTGAAGACTTGAGGCTGTCTGTTGAAACATCAATAAAAGCAAAAAGAATTATAGAAAATGTTGCAAAAAAACTTGGTTTTCCAGAAATTATTTCGCAGCTATCAATTCTTGGTCTTTTAAATACATCGTTGTTTGAAAAAGAAAGTCATATTTCTACTATAACTGATAGATTAAAGAAAGTTTCATTAAACACTTTGAGTGAGTGGAGTGCTCAATATATTTTTGACGAAGAGAATAAAAAAAATTTATTACAAATATTTAGCACAAGCAGAGGAGTTAAAGATACTTTTGTTATTTCAAAAGAAGATTTACTATCTGAAGATATAAAGTCTCTTGATAATATGAGAGATTTTCTTAAACAACATTTCCTTGAAAAATGTATTTTCGCCGTGAACTCTGAGAATTTTGAGTTGTATGGACCACTAGATTTAGCTAAAAAAGTTACTGATTTAGGAAAAAAAGGATCTCAAGTTAATAGGTATAAGGGTTTAGGCGAGATGAATCCTGTGCAATTGTGGGAAACTACACTTGACCCTAATGCGAGATATTTACTTCAAGTAAAAGTAGAAAATGAGGGTGATGCAGAGGAAACCTTTTCGACCTTGATGGGTGAAACTGTTGAATATAGGAGAGCTTTTATTCAAGACAATGCCCTAAAGGTTAGTAATTTAGATGTATAGGGGATTTAGATAATATTATCTTTTCTCATAATATGATCTGATATCTGCTGAGATGTAAAAGCACTTAAAGTCCAACCTAAATGACCATGCCCTGTATTATAAAAAATACCAGGGAGTTTACCACTGCCAACTTTAGGAAGCATACTTGGTGTCATTGGTCTCAAGCCAGCCCATGGAATTGCATGTTCAGTAGAAACTTTAGGAAAAACTTTATTACACCATTTAATTAAAGGATTAATCCTATCAGCTCTGATATCTTTATTGTAGCCATTGAACTCTGCCGTTCCGGCAACTCTAAACCTATTTTTGCCTAATCTACTTGATACTATTTTTGCTTCATCATCTAATAAGGATACATAAGGAGCACTTTCTACACTTTCTTTATCATCTAGTAATACAGTTATAGAATAGCCTTTAACAGGATAAATATTAACCTCATCACCTAGATTTTTTGCTAGAAATTTACTATTAACCCCAGCACAAATTACAACCCCATCAAATTTTTTATTTATAGTATCCCCTGAATTCTTATAAAATACTATTGGATGTTTTTTGTTATGTTTAATATTAAACACTTCTGTCTCATAGTAAAATTTAACACCTTTTTTTTCTGATGCTTCTGCAAGTAATTTTGTAAATTTATGTATGTCTCCTGACATATCACTTTGAGTATAAAAACCACCTACAAAATTTTTTAAATTAAGTGTTGGTTCAATTCTCAACATTTGGTCTAAGTTAACCTCTTCACGGTTTAAACCTGCTTCTTTAAGCCAATCATTTATTATTCTACCATGCTCTAAAGATTTTTGATTGTTGCATAAATGAAGAATACCCTTTTCTTCAAGATCAAGTTTTATATTTTCTTGATTTAAAATTCTTTTAAATTCATTTCTACTTTCAATTGCCATACGTGCGGTCAAAATTGTATGTTTTTTATGATTAGGAATATTACCTATAAAACTAAGTAACCAACTTATTTTATGAAAATTTAGTTTTGGATTAAATAAAAGAGGTGCATCTTTCTTCAACATCCACAATAGACCTTTGCTTATTGTAGACCAACTAGTCCATACCTCAGCATTACAGGCTGATAGTTGTCCTCCATTTGCAAAACTTGTCTCCATTGCTGCATAACGGTTTTTATCAAAAACACAAACATCATAACCTCTTTCTTTAAGTTGATATGCTGTTGTAATTCCTGTAATTCCAGCACCAATTATAGCTACATTTTTCATCATAGGCTCCATAGAAAAGTATTTGCAAAATTGCAAAACCCCATCTGTCATGGAACCTGAGAGATTGACCAAAAATGATTGGCTTACCCCTTCGGTGGATGATAAAATCATCACTCTCCAGATTATCAACTTTTTATGTTCCAGGTACCTGAGAGATTCCGGGGTGGTTGCTCCTTCGGTGGCGATATAGCTCTCTCACATAAAAAGACACTGATTGTTTAATTGTAACAAAAGTAAAAATAAAAACAATATTATTTATCTATAACGTTTTGTGCTTAAATTTAATAACAAAGAAGACGCCAACACTTGAAATCAAAAGCCCTATTATGTCTAAATATGACATTTGTTCATTTAATACAAAGTAAGCCATTATCGCTGAAAAAGGTGGAATTAGAAAATATAATGAAGAAGTTTGATTTGCTTGTTTATTTTTTAAAAGCCACATCAAAATTAAAAAAGCTCCTAATGAAATAGCAATAATTTGCCAAGACATGGCAAATATAAAGTCATCAGTAAAGTTCATAAAGTAATTCTCAAATAGAAGTGCAAGTATAAGGTGAAAAACTGAAGCGCTTAAAGCCTGAATAAAATTATTCCCTGAAAGGGACAAATTAGAGCTAATTCTTTTTTGCCATATCATCCCTATAGAAGAAGAGATTAATCCTATTAATCCTGCAAAAACAGCTATTAAGCTTAAACCTTCCTTTAGATCAGAAAAAATAATGATAACAGCACCAGTAAAACCTAATAAGGTACCAATCCATTGCATTTTAGAAAATATTTCATTTAAATAAATTTTAGCCAGTACAGACGTTAAAATAGGCGTTAACGATACTATTAGAGCTATTACACTTGCTGAAATACCTTTCGATAAAGCATAAAACACTCCTCCTAAATACAATCCATGAAACAGTAGACCACTAATAGATGCATCAAAAAAGTTTCTAAAAGTAATTTTTTTACTATTAGAAAAAATTAAAAAAAAGATAAAAAACAAAATAGCAACTAGACCAAATCTAAAAGAAAGAGAAAAGAATGGAGATGCATTATCTACTATTATTTTGCTTGTTATGAAGGCAGATGACCAAAGAATAACAAAAATTAATGGTACTAAATTATTGATTTTTATTTCTCTCTATCTTAGGTAAATATATGTATTACAAATGCTATTTTGGTTCTTCGATTGGACCCTTAAGTTCCAACCATTTATTAAAACCACCTACTAAGTGAGAAGTATTTAAAAGACCAATTTTATTTGCAGTTTCAGTGGCTAAGGCTGATCTCCAGTCTGAAGCACAATAAAAAATAAAATTCAAATCATCATTAAAAAAATCTTTGTGGTAAGGGCTATTGGGATCAATCCAAAACTCTAACATACCTCTAGGAACATGCTTTGCTCCCAAAATACGACCAGATCTTTGTATCTCTCTTATATCTCTAATATCTATAAATAAATAATTTTTATTTGAATGAAGTTTTAGCGCATCTTTAACTTCTAAATTATTAATATTCATTTTAGCTAGATTAACTAATTCTTGAACTGAATTTTTTAATAATATCATCAAAAATACTTATAAAATTTTAGTTTAAATTGTAATTAAGAAAACTGGTTAAGTCTATTAAATATTAAATTGGCAGCTTTTTCACCGGAAATAAAAGCTGACTCAACATTGGAACCTTCCATAAAATCACCTGCTAAGGCAACAGGAAAATTTGGATCAATTTGAAGACCATTGGATATTTTTTTAACTTTAGCATATTTCCAAATATGTAAGCTATGAAAATTAACTTCTAGTGAATTTTTCCATTTAGAAAATACTTTTTGAATTGCAGACAAAATTTCTTCTTGAAGTTGATTTTTATTTCTATTTTGATTTTTGTTTGCATAAGATCCTTTGGTATGAGCTGTCCAGAAACGCAAATCACTTCCCGGTGCCATCCAGCTTATAATGCCTCTTTTTTTATAGAAATCAAAGTAACTAGGAAAATTTTCTGGTCTTTGATTGAGCGAAAACATTAGAGCTATACATGCATCATACGACGATGTAGTAAGGGTTTTTCTTAATTCAGGAAAGTTTTTCATTAAAACAGAGTTTTGAGGAGATGGAATTGTTGATATTACACCATCAAAATTTTGCCAAGTTTGTGTTTTTTCATTTATGACACTAATTTTATTTTTATTAGGCTTGATATTTAAAATTTTATTATTTTGTTGAATATTCAAATCGCTTGCCAAGTTTGATAAAAAGTCTCTCATAGATTTGTAGCCTCTATACCTTGGTGGATTAAAATTCCCAAATTCTTTTATGACATTATTTTCTAAACCTTGTTTTATAATTTTTTTGAAACTATCGCTTTTAGCAGTAAAAAACTGAGCACCATGAAAGAAATAATGCAAGTTATTTGAATATGTTACTTCTCTTGTAC
>JADHRC010000008.1 GCA_016777645.1 Alphaproteobacteria bacterium | reverse complement strand
CAAGAGTCACTTCAAAAAGCACTACGTTCATTAGAAACTGGTCTTTCAGGATTAAATGATGTATCTTACCCAACTCAAAAAGAAATATTTAAAAATAAAGATACAGTTTCAGGCTGGTTGTCTGAACAAGTGCCTGAACGTATATTAAGAATTTCAACCGCACTTAGAAGTAATATTTCAGTTGAAGAAATTTCAAGAATTACAGGTTGGGACAAGTGGTTTTTGCAACAGATATTAGGAATAATCAATGTTGAAGAAAAACTAAAAAATTTAAATACAAATATGAACTCAACATTATTACAAAATATTAAATCTATGGGTTTTTCTGACAAACGTATTTCTGAATTAACGGGTAAAACTCCTGAAGAAATCGAAAAACTAAGATATGATTTTAAGATTTTTCCTTCATACAAAAGAGTTGATACTTGTGCCGCTGAATTTTTTTCTGAGACAGCTTATTTGTACAGTACTTACGAACAAAATAAAGTTAATGAATGTGAGGTTTATCCATCTGATAAAAATAAGGTGGTTATTCTTGGTGGAGGGCCAAATAGGATTGGACAAGGGATTGAGTTCGATTACTGTTGTGTCCACGCAGCATATAGTCTTTCAGAAGCTGGTTACGAGACAATAATGGTTAATTGCAACCCCGAAACTGTTTCTACAGATTATGATACCTCAGATAAATTATATTTTGAACCACTTACACATGAGGATGTTTTATCCATCATTAACAAAGAAAATGAAAATGGAGAAGTTTTAGGAGTTATTGTACAACTAGGTGGACAAACTCCCCTAAAAATTGCAGAAAGTCTAAATAAAGCAGGTATTAAAATTTTAGGCACGTCTGTCGATGCCATAGATTTAGCAGAAGATCGAAAAAGGTTTAAAGAATTACTTCAAAAAATTAATTTAAATCAACCCTTAAATGGAATTGCAGGTAGCAAACAGGAGGCAATTGAAATTACAAAAACAATTGGTTTTCCAGTTGTTATAAGACCAAGTTATGTTCTTGGTGGAAGGGCTATGGAAATTGTTCATAATGAGGAACAACTTCAAAAGTATATTAATAATGCTGTAAAAGTGTCAGGTGACAGTCCTGTTCTTATAGATAGTTTTCTAAAAAATGCTATAGAAGTAGATGTGGATGCAATATCTGATGGAAATGAAACCTTCATAGCTGGTATAATGGAACATATTGAAGAAGCAGGCATTCATTCAGGAGATTCTGCATGCGCCCTTCCTCCCCAAACATTAAAAAGCAACATAATTGATAAAATTATTGAATATACTAAAAAACTAGCACTAGAGCTGAATGTAATTGGTTTTATTAATATACAATTTGCCATACAAGATGAGAAAATTTTCATTTTAGAAGTGAATCCTAGAGGTAGTAGAACTATACCTTTTGTGGCCAAATCAATTGGCATACCTCTTGTTAAGATAGCCTCATTAATAATGACAGGAAAGAAATTATCTGATTTCAAACTTAATAATTTCAAAATGAATCATATATCCATTAAGGAAGCAGTTTTTCCATTTGCAAGATTTCCTGGAACAGATGTTATCCTGGGTCCAGAAATGAAATCTACCGGAGAAGTTATGGGTATCGGCTCAACTTTTGCTGAGGCTTTCGCTAAGAGTCAATTGGGCGCGAATGTAAACTTACCTTTAAAAGGGCAAGTTTTTATATCTATTAAGGATGGTGACAAAAAAGCTATTATTCCAATCGCACAAAAATTCGCTAACTTAGGATTTTCTATATGCGCTACTTCTGGTACAGCAAAAGCATTGAATGATAGCAATATCAAAACTGAATACACAAAAAAAGTTGTTGAAGGTAGACCAAACGCCGTTGACGCTATGTTGTCTAGAGAAATACAATTAGTTATAAATACAGCAGAAGGTAGTAATTCTATTAAGGATAGTTTTTCCCTAAGACAAACAGCACTTTTAAATAAAATTCCTTATTATACTACCCTTCAAGGTGCAAATGCAGCTAGCCTAGCAATAGAAGCATTGAAAAATGAAAAGCTGGATGTAAAGTCACTTCAATCATATTTTGAATAATTAATTTATATATATTATAATTATATTATTACTTATTAAATGAAAGTATTCGTATGGATAAAATACCTTTTACATCTTTAGGTCTAGATAAAATAAAATTAGAGTTAAATGACCTCAAAAAAAATGATCGTCCCCAAATAATACAGGCCATTGCGTCAGCTAGAGAACATGGAGACCTCAAAGAAAATGCAGAATATCATGCAGCTAAAGAAAAACAGGCATTTGTGGAGGGTAGAATATCTGAACTTGAAGATGTGGTTAGTAGAGCACAAGTGATAGATTTGAGTAAACTCTCTGGTGAAAAAGTTACTTTTGGCTGCAAAGTTAATATTTTAGATGAGGATACAGACCAAGAAACAGTTTATCATATAGTTGGTCCATATGAAGCTAATTTAGAAGCAGGACTAATATCAATAGCATCTCCTATAGCTAAAGCATTAATAGGTAAAGAAGAAGGTATATCTGTTGCTGTAAATACTCCTAGTGGAATAAAAAATTACGAAATTCTCTCAATTTCTATCCCTAAATAACATTTTCAAAAGGAATACCAGGCAAACTTTTAATACTTCTAATATTCAGTGATGTTTTAACATTACTTACTTTTGGAGCCTGTGTTAAATGCTGTGTTAAGAACTTTTGAAAATGATCCCAATCATTCGCAACAATTTTGAGAAGAAAATCGACCTCCCCAATAAGCATATGACACTCCCTAACCTCTGGGAAGAGTGAAATATAATTTTCAAATGTTTGAAGATCATTTTCAGCCTGACTTTCTAAACCAACATAAGCAAAGACTGTTACCTTAAAACCCAAAAGCTCTGAGTTTAGAATGGCACTATAGCCACGAATATAATTCCTTTCTTCTAATGATTTTACTCGCCTTAAACAAGAGGGCGGTGAAATATCAACAATATTGGCTAAGTCAACATTACTTATTTTACCATTATCTTGAAGTTCATTTAAAATTTTTAAATCGATAATATCTAGCTTAATTTTATCATTTTTCATTTATTATTTTTTCTGTATAAAATAAATTAGCTCTGAGCGTTGTTATCAAATATATAGCCTAATTTTATTTCATAAAGTAAATTAAAAATAAAATAATATTTATATTATCATGATATTTTTTTAAAGGAGTTTAATATAACTGATACTTGGATTATTAGCGATGGTACTGCAGGAATGGAAAAACAATCTATTGCACTCGCTATATTATTAAAGAAAAATTATGAGATTATAAAAATTAATCCACCTTATTTACTTAAGCTTATACCTATATTAGGAAAATTTTGTTTTTCTGGTATTTCACAAAAACTGATTAATAATAAAAAAATACCTAATTATGTCATAACATGCGGTAAACGAATGGCTGGTTTATCTATTCTTTTAAAATCTACCTTAAAAGATAAAATTAAGACAATTCATATTCAAAACCCAAAATTGCCAAGTAATTTTTTTGATTTAGTAATAATTCCTGAACATGATAAGGTTAAAGGACTAAACATTATACAAACTAAAGGAGCACTCTCTTTTTTTAGTTATAGCCAACTTAAAAATGATTATGGATATCTAAAAAAAAACAATACGAATATTGTGTTATTAATGGTAGGAGGCAAGAATAAAAGATATACACCACAGAGTATAGATTATTTAAATTTGAGTTTAAAAGTAATAGAAGCAATAAAAAAAATTAATGCAAAACTTTTAGTTTCAGTATCAAGAAGAACTTCTAAAAAAGCTATGAGAATTCTTGATGAATCATTTTCTAAAAATCTTAAAAACTACCAAATGTTATCTATATCTGATAAAAATCCTTATCCTGATATTTTAAAAATATCAGACTATATAATCGTTACTAGTGATAGCGTTAATATGATTTCAGAAACAGCATCTTTATCTATTCCACTTTTCGTTTATAATTTTCCAAAAGAATCTGGTAAAATTACAATCTTTCTTAATGATTTAGAGAATTTAGGAATAATAAAATTTTTTCAAAATAGTATTTTTAAATATAAGAAACAAAAGCTAAAAACAAATAAAATCACAATTTCAAAAGTTAACAAGTTCTTGGGCATTTAGCGTAGTTCCTAAATTTCTTAATTTTTTAATTTTTTGATAAAGAGGTTCCCAATTATCAAATAAATTTATTTGTTCCCAAATCTCTTCAACTTCTGAAATAAGCATATTTTCTTTATTTTGTTTTATTAGATTGGTCTTTTCTAAATCAATCTCTGAAGGAACTGTTTCTCTAAGTATTTCTAAAATTTCTATAGTATCCTCAGTTTTAAATTTTTCACAATTAGTAGTTTTCAATAATTCATTAACAGTATCCTTTCCTCCATATAGATCATGATAAAATGATGAATAATCAATTTTATATTTTTCGCTAAAATTAAATAAAATTTTCATTATTTTATTTAAATTATTTGGATCTATATCCTTGATTCCTATCCTCCAACAGAAATGACTTCTAAGGGAGTTATTAAAGTGGATTGAAAACTGATTTAAAATTTCAATAATTCTTTTTTCAGAAATAAAATATTTTAAACTTTTACCTAATTGGGTTAATGCCCATAAAGCAGCCTCTGGTTGCCTACCAAATGAATATCTACCATTATAGTCAAAATATGCGGCTGTAAAATTTGAACTGGCAAATTCTATAAAACGCCATGGCCCATAATCAAAAACCTCTCCAGTAACATTAAAGTTGTCTGTATTTAGAACTCCATGAACAAAGCCTGCTACAATAATTCTACCCATTGAAGTAGCAATGTTTTTTACTGATTCTAAAAATATATCTTCTGCTAAATAAATAATATCAGCGTTCATGTTTATAGATGTGAAATAATTCTTAGCTATATGATTTAACAGGATCTCAATATTCTCTTTCTCATTTAAATACGCAAGTCTTTGAAAAGTTCCAATTCTAATGTGACCATGACTTCTTCTAACTAATACAGCTGATCGTGTTGGAGAGGGTTCGTCGTTTCTCTCAAGGTTTTCAAAAGTTTCAATTATTGAAATTGTCTGGCTCGTATTCACGCCTAATGCAGATAAAAACTCAGTAGCTAATAATTCACGCACTGCTCCTTTTAAGGTTAATCTTCCATCACCATTTCTACTATAATTAGTTTGACCAGATCCTTTTGTACCTAAGTCCCACAAAATTTTATCTTGAGATAAAATTTGACATAACAAAAAACCTCTTCCATCTCCCAATTCTGGGTTATATTGTCCGAATTGATGTCCATGATATTTTAGAGCTAAAGGGCTATGACAAGCTTTTGGGAAACTATGAAATTTTCCAAAGTAATTGACCCACTCTTTGTCACTTAGCTTATCTAATCCAATTATTTTGCTTGCTCTATTATTCCTAAATCTCAATTTATGATGAGGAAATTCAGCGGGGATAGCTATTTCAAAAAAATCTTCACCCAAATTATAATGTTTATCAACAATCCTAGGAAAATTTTTCATTAGCTTTTATAACCTAAAATTATTTGAACAATTGTTCTTTCAATTTAGATTCTAAATTCTTATAAAGACTTGAGACTTGTTCAGCATAACCATTATAAATCATTGTTGGAATTCTTCCATCTAAGCCTAATAGTTGTTCAGTCGCCTGAGACCATCTTGGATGAGGAACATTAGGGTTAACATTAGCCCAAAAACCGTATTCGTTAGGGGCAATTCTTTCCCACATACCAATAGGTCTTTCATTTACAAAACTGATTTTAACTATAGACTTTATTGACTTAAAACCATATTTCCACGGTAATACCAATCTGAGAGGAGCACCATTTTGATTTGGTAATTCTTTACCATATATACCTGTAGCCATAAAACTAAGATCAGTCTTTGCTTCTTCTATCGTTATTGCTTCCTGATACGGCCATGGATACCATTTTTGCTTTTGTCCAGGTGCAACTTCAGGGTCATAAAAAGTTTCAAATTTTACAAATTTAGCATCTGATTTTGGTTCTACAAGAGATATAATTTTACTTAGCGGGAAACCTGCCCAAGGAACCGTCATAGACCAAGCCTCAACGCATCTAAAACGATAGACACGTTCTTCTATTCCACCAATCTTTTTTATTAAGTCGTTAACATCGATCTTTAATGGATTATTTACCAAGCCTTCTATGCTCAAAGACCACGGTTTTGTTTGAAGTTTAGCAGCCTTTCTCCAGATATTTTTATTAGACCCAAACTCATAAAAATTTGTATAAGTGGTAGCATAGCTTTCGTTTGTTAAGTCTCTATTTACCTTATAAAATTCATTTATAGGAGGCGGATATAAAGATTTTGTACTAGCTTGTGCGCTGTAAGGAAACAAAAATGATCCAGGTAATATTAAATAACTAGCACCTATTTTTTTTAATATTTCTCTTCTTTTCTCAAAAATGCTTTCACTTGTAATCAAGTTATCTTTTATAGACCATATATTTTTTTTGTGAACAAATGGCAATGAAAACTCCTAAGGTTACTAAGTTAAACTTAAAACTGCTTTTTCGATTCTACTCATTGCTTCTTTAAGTAACTCAAGGCTCGTTGCATAAGAGACTCTAAAATAAGGCTCTAAACCAAATGCAGCACCAGGTACAGCTGCCACCTCAGCAGCATCCAAAAGCCATTCTACTATATTAGTATCATTATCTAATATTTTTCCATCTTTTGTTTTTTTACCTAATAAACCTTCAACATTTGGGTAAGCGTAAAAAGCACCTTTTGGCATGATACAGCTAATTCCAGGTATGGAATTGAGTTTGTTTACAACATAATGCCTTCTTTCATCAAATGCTTGAAGACAAGGTATTAAGAAATCCTTACTGCCACTTATTCCAGCCATAGCTGCATATTGGGATATAGATGAAGGATTAGAAGTAGATTGCCCTTGAATTTTAATCATAGCTTTAATTAATTTTTCAGGCCCAGCAGCATAGCCTATACGCCACCCTGTCATACAATAGCTTTTGGATACTCCATTAACTGTTAAAGTTCTATCCTTTAGATCCGGTGCCACTTGAGCAAAAGTAAAAAATTTATAATTATCATATAAAATATATTCGTAAATATCATCGGTCATAACATGTAAATTATCATGTTTCCTAACTACTCTAGCTATATCATCAAGTTCTTCTTGACTGTAACAAGAACCTGTAGGATTAGACGGACTATTTAAAATTAACCATTTACTATTTTTTGTAATAACTTTTTCTAAAGCATTTGCAGTCAATTTAAAATCTGTTTCCGATGAACAGTTCACTATAATTGGTTTTCCACCAGCAAGCAATGTCATATCAGGATATGAAACCCAGTATGGCGCCGGAATAATTACTTCATCATTTTCATTTAAAGAACTAACTAAAGCATTATACAAAATTTGCTTTCCACCAGTACCAACAATTATATCATTAATAGTGTAATCTAAATTATTATCATTCTTAAATTTTTCAACAATACTCTGTCTAAGTTCAGGTATACCTTCAATGTTTGTGTACTTCGTATACCCTTTATTTATAGCGATTATAGCGGCTTCTTTAACATGTTCTGGAGTGTCAAAGTCAGGTTCACCAGAAGATAAACCAATTACTTTTTTCCCTTCCCTTTTAAGTTGTGCAGCTTTAGCTGTGATGACCATTGTTGCAGAAGGTTTTATTCTATTTAAATTATCAGAAATAAAAGGCATTAACTAACTCCGTACAATTTTTATTTCTTAGATCTACTACAAAACAAAATGTTTAAAAATCTTTTTTGTTAAATATTAAATAATTTTTTGATATAGAGTAAATTTTAACATTTCTTATAAATACAGAAAATATGAGCAACATTGAAAATTTAGTTTATAAGAATACTGATAATTTTACTTTTTCATTGAAATCGAACTTTACACCTACTGGAGATCAGCCAAAGGCTATAAATGAGTTGATTTCTGGTATTAATAATAATGAAAAAGATCAAGTACTTCTTGGAGTAACTGGCTCTGGCAAAACATTTACTATGGCCCATGTTATAAATTCACTAAAGAGGCCATCATTGATCATGGCCCCGAATAAAACGCTTGCAGCACAATTATATGGTGAAATGAAGGATTTTTTTCCTGAAAATGCTGTTGAGTATTTTGTCTCTTACTATGACTATTACCAACCAGAAGCATATGTTCCACGATCAGATACTTATATTGAAAAAGAATCTAGTATCAATGATCAAATAGATAGAATGAGACATTCAGCGACAAGAGCTCTTCTTGAAAGACAGGATGTTATTATAGTGGCTTCCGTTTCCTGTATATATGGTATTGGTTCAGTAGAAACTTATTCGAAAATGGTAATCAATTTAAAAGTTGGAGACGAAGTTTCTCGTCAAAAACTATTAAGACAATTTACAGAGCTTCAATATACTCGAAATGACATGTCTTTCGCAAGAGGAACGTTTAGAGTTAGAGGAGATATAATTGAAATTTTCCCAGCCCACCTAGAAACCATTGCATGGAGAATTACTTTATTTGGTGATGAAATAGAAAAAATATTTGAAGTTGATGCATTAACTGGGGAAAAGCTGGGAAAATTGAAAAATATAAAAATATATGCAAATTCTCATTATGTAACCCCAAGACCAACATTAAATGAAGCAATCAAATCTATAAAAGAGGAATTAAAAAATCATTTAGAAATTTTATATAGAGATAACAAATTAGTTGAAGCACAAAGATTAGAACAGAGGACGAACTTTGATATAGAAATGATGTTAGCTGCTGGAACATGTCCAGGTATAGAAAATTACAGTCGATATTTGTCAGGAAGAAACCCAGGTGAACCTCCTCCTACTCTTTTTGAATATTTACCTGATAATGCATTAGTTTTTACCGATGAAAGTCACATTACTGTTAGTCAAATAGGCGCGATGTATAAAGGTGATTTTAGAAGAAAATCTACACTATCCGAATATGGCTTTAGACTTCCATCATGCCTTGATAATAGACCGTTAAAATTTGAAGAATGGGAAGCCTTCAGGCCACAAACTATTCATGTATCAGCAACCCCTGGAGACTGGGAGTTAAATAAGACTAATGGAGTATTTATTGAACAAACTATTAGACCTACCGGCCTAGTAGATCCAGAAATAGTAATTAAACCCACTAACACACAAGTTGACGACCTTATTTATGAAACAAAAGAACAATCAAAAAAAGGAAATAGAGTTTTAATAACAACATTAACAAAGAAAATGGCTGAAGCATTAAGTGAGTACATGTTTGAGGCTGGTTTAAAAGTAAGATATATTCATTCGGATGTAGACACTCTTGAACGAATTGAGATTATAAGAGATTTAAGACTAGGAGTATTTGATGCCTTAATTGGTATTAATCTTCTCCGAGAGGGACTCGATATACCTGAATGCGCCCTTGTTGCTATACTAGATGCCGATAAAGAGGGTTATTTAAGATCAAAAACTTCACTAATACAAACTATTGGACGTGCTGCAAGGCATGTAGAAGGTAAAGTTATACTTTATGCTGACGTCATAACTGGCTCCATGAAGTATGCCATTGATGAAACAGAAAGAAGAAGGAAAAAACAAATTGAATATAATAAGAAAAATAAAATAACTCCTCAAACCGTCATTAGTAAAATTTCTGATATTTTAGCTGATCTAAACCATAACGAAGAAAATAAAAACAATAGCAAGCCTAATCAAATCGGGAAAAGTATAAAACAATCGATACAAGAACTTGAGACGGCCATGGATAAAGCCGCAAGCAATCTTGAGTTTGAGGAAGCCGCCAAAATAAGAGACGAGATTAAAAAGTTGAAACAAAAAGAATTGGGTCTAATGGTATCTCCAAAAGAAAATATTAGAAAATAATTGCATGACTGATAATCTTATATCCTTAAGTAAAGGGATTGAAGTAATTAAGAACGAATTATTAACAATACCAAACAAACCTGGTGTCTATCAAATGATAGGGGCAAATGAGCAAAGCCTATATATTGGTAAAGCCAAAAACCTTAATAATAGGATAAATTTTTATACTCAACCTAAGAGATTAAATTCAAGATTAACCTATATGGTTTCTAATACCATAAGAATGGAAATCATCATCACATCTTCTGAAATGGAGGCTTTGTTATTAGAATCTAACTTGATCAAAAAGTTTGAACCAACATATAATATATTATTAAAAGATGATAAAAGTTTTAGCTCAATATTATTTAATTTAACTCATCCTTTTCCACAAATATCTTCCCACCGAGGTTCAAGAAAAATTGAAGGTGATTACTTTGGTCCATTTGTCTCTAAAGGAACAGTCCAAAAAACTATAGAAACACTTCAAAAAACTTTTCTACTTCGAACATGTAATGACAATATTTTTAAAACAAGAAAAAGGCCTTGCTTGCAGTTTCAAATAAAAAGATGTAGCGCTCCATGTGTTAACTTAATATCCCAAGAAAGTTATAAAGAAAGTGTTTTAGAAGCAAAAAATTTTTTAACTGGGGACACAAACGATATTAAAAAAAAATTAGTTGAAAAAATGTATGACGCTTCAAATAAAAAAAAATTTGAAGAAGCTGCTATTTTTAGAGATAGAATAAAAACATTAACTGAAATTACTGCATCACAAAATATAAATATACCAGAACTTAAAAATGTTGATTTGTTGGCTATTAAACAATTAGATAATAAAGTTGTAATACAAATGACTATTATTAGAAATGGTCATAATTATGGCTCAAAATCTTATTTTCCGTACACTGGTAAAAATAGTATTGATGTTAAAGCAGATGAAATTATGCAGGCTTTTATTTGTCAGTTTTTTGATAAAAATATCCCTGCAGAAAATATTCTAGTTAATGAATCTCCAAAAGAAAGAAAATTGGTTGAGGAGCTTTTATATAAAAAGCACGGTTATAGAATAAAAATTCAACTGCCTCAAAGAGGTCAAAAATTAGATTTAATAAATTCTGTAGTAAAAAATGCTGAAGAGAGTCTTAATAGGAAAATTTATGAAAAATCATCAAATAAAAACAACCTCCTTAAATTGCAAAAAACATTTAAGTTTGAAAAGCAAATCAAAAAAATAGAAGTATATGATAATTCTCATCATAACGGTAAAGCCCCTGTAGGAGCAATGATCGCCTTTAACGAAGATGGTTTTATGAAATCAATGTATAGACGTTATAACATTACTTCGAAATATGAACAAAAAGTATCATTAACAGATTCAGAATTAGTTAATAATAATGATTATTTAATGATGGAAGAAGTACTAATTAGAAGATTAAAAGGGAAAAACCCCTCTAATTTTCCTGATTTACTAATTATAGATGGTGGTAAAGGACATTTAAACATAGCTTTATCTGTGCTTAAAGATTTAAAAATTGATAAAATTGAGGTTATTGCTATTTCAAAGGGAATAAAGAGAGATGCAGGAAGAGAAAATTTTTATACAAAGAACTTGAAAAAATTTACTTTTGAAAAAGATGATACTATCTTATTTTTTCTCCAAAAATTAAGAGATGAAGTGCATAGATATGCTATAGCTGGGCATAGAATAAAAAGTAAGAAGTTAATTTTTAAAAATCTCCTAGATGAAATAGATGGAATTGGTCCCAAAAGGAAAAGGGCTTTACTAAATGAATTTGGTTCCGCTAAATCAGTTAAAACCGCAAGCCTTAAAGATCTGTCTAAAGTCGAAGGAATCAATCATTCAATAGCAAAAAAAATATATAACTACTTTAATTAATTATAAATTACTTAAATACAAATATAGTTTATCAAGTATAATTAAAAAATTATAAAGAATTAAGGCTAATAAATGTCTAACAGTAATTATATCAAAAAATCTATACCTAATGGGTTAACTTTATTTAGATGTTTGACTGCAATTTTATTACCCTTTCTAATTATTTACGGTGGAGAAATAGGTGCAATTATAGCAGCGCCTTTGCTAATTTTTGCAGCGATAAGTGATTATTTAGATGGTTTTTATGCTAGAAAATATAACGTAACTTCTGTTTTTGGGAAAATACTAGACCCTATTGCGGATAAACTTCTAGTGATAGGAATTATATTATCATTAGCTTCAGAAAATATGCTTGATTTTTACTATGCTTTTATCCCTGCATTAATAATTGTGTTGAGAGAAATATTAATTAGCGGTTTAAGAGAAACTGTTGCTGGATATAACTTTTCTTTAAAAGTTTCTATATGGGCAAAGTGGAAAACTACACTACAATTAATAGCTTGTGGAAGCTTTTTAGTTTGGAGAATGAATGAATTCTTTTACAAAATCGACTTAATAGGTATCATTTCATATTCTTTGCTTTGGATAGCTGGCATAATTACTTTAACAACAGGTATTCAATATATTATGGAAGTGATTAATTTTTTTAAAAAACAAAAATAAAGGTAATTTATAATGCAAATTAAATATTTTTCGTGGATTAAAGAACATATCGGTAAATCAGAAGAAGAAATAAATCTACCACATAATGTATCAACTATAGAAGAATTAATGTTTTATCTTGAAAACTTAAATGACAAATATAAACGAGCATTTGAAAAAAAAGATCTTATCAAAATTGCAATTAATAAATCTTATTCCTCTATAGATGATAAAATTAATAATACTGATGAAATTGCATTTTTTCCTCCTGTGACTGGAGGTTAAATGGATCACGATTTAGCTAAAAATATAAAAATAAAAATTCAGATTGAAGATTTTGATGTTTCTACAGAAACTAAAATTCTCCAATACAAAAAAACTGGGGCAATTGTAAATTTTATAGGTGTGGTAAGAGACCATGATGAAAGAACAAGTCAATTAATAAATTCAATGACGCTTGAACACTATCCAGGAATGACTGAATTAGAAATTGAAAAAATTGTTTTAAAAAGTATACAAAAGTGGGAACTTACGGGTGTTACTGTAATCCATAGAATAGGAAAACTATTAGTCTCAGATCAAATTGTTTTTGTTGGTGTTTCTTCAATGCATAGACAAAATGCTTTTGATGCATGTAATTTCATTATGGATTGGCTAAAAACACAGGCTCCCTTTTGGAAAGTTGAAGAGAATGACAACCAAAAAAAGTGGGTTGAATTCAGACAATCTGATGAAGATGCAATTAAGAAATGGAAAAAATAAGTGTTCTTTAATTATTATTATTAACTAATTCAGAGTAGGCTTTAGTTAGCAAAGAACAAACTTCTCCAGGGATAAATCTAAAGTTTCCAATCGATTGCACAGGTGTAACCTCAGCAGCTGTACCTGTCAAAAAACACTCTTCTGCATTAGCCATTTCTTCTGGCATAATTTTTCTCTCAACAATTTCAATTCCATGATCTTGGGCAATCTTCATTACTGTTCTTCTTGTAATACCATCAAGAAAACAATCTGCTAAAGGGGTATGCAGTTTCCCATCAGGCATTTTAAAAAATATATTTGCTCCAGTTGCTTCTGCAATCTGGCCTCTATAATCAAGCATAAGGGCATCATTATATCCTTTAGATTCTGCTTCATGCTTAGATAAAGTACAAATCATGTACAAACCTGCAGCCTTAGCGTGCACTGGTCCACATTCAGGACTAGGTCTTCTCCACTTAGCAATATCAAGTTTAATACCTTGCATTTTTTGGTCTGGATCAAAATAACTTGGCCATTCCCAAACAGCTATAGCTACATTTATTTTAGTAGATTGAGCTGAAACAGCCATCATTTCACTACCTCTCCATACTACCGGTCTAACATAAGCGTCAGACAAAGAGTTTTGTTTTAAAAGAATATCTTTTGCTTCTAAAATTTCTTTTTTAGTAAAGGGTATTTTCATATCTAGAGATTGAGCTGAGCTGAATAGTCTGTCTGTATGCTTTTCTGACTCAAAAATGCGCCCCTGATAAGCTCTCTCTCCTTCAAAAACACAACTTGCATAATGCAAACCGTGATTTAATACATGAACACTTGCATCTTTCCATTCTACTAAGTTTCCATTATGCCAAACGTATCCATCACGATTATCAAATGATAAGCTAGCCAATAAATATTCCTCCGATTGTTTGATATATTTTATAATCCACATTATTATTAAATAATCAATTACTAAGAAATAAGTTTTGTATTTAATATATTAATTTAGTATTTTGAAATTTAAATAATTTACTGAGTAAGCAATATTTAAATTATGTTTAATATATTTATTTCCTAAATGAATAATCTGGCTTTCGAAAAATTTACTTTTCATCTTCTTATTATCGATGATGACGAAAAGATAAGACTATTGTTAAAAAAATTTTTAGAAAACAATGGTTTTAGAGTTTCTGATGCAGAAAATACCAAAGAAGCAAAAAAAATCATGGAAAGTTTAATTTTTGATTTACTTGTAGTTGATATCATGATGCCAGGACAAAATGGGCTAGATTTTTTGAAAGAAATAAGGCAAACAAATCAAATTCCAGTGCTCATGCTTACAGCAATGTCAGACCCAGGAGATAGACTTGATGGTCTTGAGATAGGTGCTGATGATTATATGACAAAACCATTTGAGCCAAGAGAGCTTTTACTTAGAATACAAAATATATTAAAGAGGTTTAGTACTAATATTGAGGAAAATAATCAAACCAATGAAACTAATTTTGGTCCATTTTCTTTTAATATAAAATCTTCAAACTTATATAAAAATAATATTCCTGTTCATCTTACAACATCTGAACAAAAATTATTAAGTTGTTTTTGTAAGTCTCCAAATAAAGCTTTTTCAAGAGAAGATTTAAATAAGCAACTTGGTGGAAATATGGAAAATAGATCTTTGGATGTTGCTATTGCAAGAATAAGAAGAAAAATAGAAGAAGACCAAAGGTATCCAATATATCTTCAAACTGTTAGAGGAATAGGTTGGATGTTACAAACACACAATGAAACAATTAATGAAAATTATTGATAACAAAGAATAAAATATGAGATTAAGAGACATAACACCCAAAAGTCTTTTTGGAAGAATGTTAGCTATAATACTCGTACCTATCATTCTTGTTCAAATTATATCTGTATCAATATTTTATGAGAGACATTGGGACTGGGTATCACGTCACATGTCAAAGAATTTAGCTAAAGATTTAGGATTATTAATAGATGAACTAGGCAATGAACCTTCCAAAGATCAAAGAGCTTTATCTGCCATAAGAGCTAGACAATATTTTGATATAATTTTTTATTGGTTAGAGGGTGGTATTTTGCAACCTAATCAAGCAATACAACCTGAATTTAAAAATTTTCGAAACTCTTTGCAAGCTAGAATCAAAGAACCATTTTACCTATCATCCTTAGAAAATTCTACACAATTCTATGTCGATATACAGTTGGGTAATGGAATAGTTAGAATGCATATAGATAATAAAAGGTTATTTGTGCCTACTGGTATAACATTTATCATGTGGTCTGTAGGAGCATCAGTAATACTCTTTTCTATAGCTATTATTTTTTTAAGAGGACAAGTTAGACCAATATTAAGATTAGCAAATGCGGCAAGACAAATTGGGTTTGGAAGAGATGTAGAAAATTTTAACATAGAAGGTGCTACTGAGGTCAGAATTGCAGGTAGAGCTTTCCAAGCTATGAGACATAGAATAAACAAACAAATTTCAGAGAGAACTTCTCTGCTTGCAGGAGTAAGTCATGACTTAAAAACTCCTTTAACGAGAATGAGGCTTCAACTTGCAGTTATGGAAATACAAGATGAGACTAAAGTTGAATTTGAACAGGAATTAAAAGAGCTAGAACAAATGATTGATGGTTATCTCGAATTTGCTAGAGATGATAGAGAAGAACAAATGGTTGATGCAAGTTTATTTAAATTATTACAACAAGCTGTAAAATCTTCTGATCCTAGTGGAAAAAAAATAAACATTCTAGTTCCCGATGATAATATCCCCATTTTCCCAATTCAAGTACAATCAATTAGAAGAGCATTAATAAATTTATTAACTAACGCTATAAGATATGCAGGTAAAGCAACTGCTCAAATACAAATATTTGATGACCACAGTGAAATAATAATAGACGATAATGGGCCTGGTATTCCAAGGGATAAAAGGGATGAAGTTATCCTTCCATTTACTAGATTGGAAAATTCAAGAAATAGTAAAACAGGTGGTACGGGCCTTGGTTTATCAATAGCAAAGAATTCAGCTCTAAATCACGGAGGTGAATTGATATTAGAAGACAGTCCTCTAGGAGGGTTGAGAGTTCGTTTGCTACTTCCTTTATGACTGTTTTTTTATTATACCTAACATGAACCCTAGGTCCTCTATTTCAGTCAAATACTTATCTACTAACCTAATAGTAGTATCAATTTCAGTACTTTCATCTTTTAAAAATTTTTCTAGTGCTTTTATAAAAACAAAGTTTAATGCTATGGACTTAATTTTATTTAATAAAAAATTTTCACTTTCGTTTTCTACTATATCTAAAAGATTACTCATAAAATAAACATTTTCTCTTAAGAGTTTAAAAAAAATTTCTATTCTTTGATCTATACCATAACTCAAAATTTGAAGAGCTCGTTTATGTTTAAAAAATGCCTCAAATCTTATTGTTATACCTTCCAAAATTTTATCGTAAACAGTTGAAACATCATCATCCATTAATTCAATTTTGAGATCATTCAACACTTCTTTGTCAACCTTTGAAATATAAATCTTTAAAAAGAAAAAAGTTTCAACAAAATTTGGTGGAACAATTTTTTTTGCTCTATCATGAGATATTTTGCTAACTCTACACAATTCTTCTAAACTTATATTGGGAGACATAGATTTAGAAACAATTTGTAAATATTGATCGCACAATCTCACTTTAATTTGTTTGTCACTTAATTCCATAAAGAACTAACCATTCTGATTTAATTCTATAGCTCTATTTTTTGCATTTTTAATTGTTGCTTCTAATAAGGGATACAATCCATTATCAATAGATTCGAGAATTAGAAGACCTGCTTCTGTTGTGCCACCTGGACTTGTTACATTTTTTTTAAGTGTTTCTGCATCAATACTTGAAAATTCAAGAAGCCTGGAAGAACCAATTAAAGTTTGTAGGGCAAGGGTTTTAGCATCTTTTATAGATAATCCATTTTCTATACCTATTTTTGACAAAACTTCTACCAAATAGAAAATATATGCAGGTCCTGAACCAGAAATTGCAGTTACAACGTTCATTAAATCCTCAGATTCTAAATGAATAACTTTCCCAAATGCACTTAACAATCCAATTGTATTTTTGACATCGGTTTTGTTTAAATTGTTCGTACTACAATAACCAGTCATTCCAAATCCGACTGAGGCTGGTAGATTTGGCATCGACCTAACTAACTTTATATTTTGATTAATTTGCGATTGAAACCAAGAAATAGACAAACCAGCGGCAATAGAAATAAAGAGAATATTTTTAAAATTTATTGTCAAAAAAGATTTTGTTATTTCTCTCATTTGTTGTGGTTTAACAGCTAAAAAAATTATGTCACCAGCTTTTATATCAATTGATTCATTCAATTTCGTAATATTTTCATAAGAATCAAAACCATCATCATTAGCCATTTTTCTTAATGAAGACACTTTTTCTATTACGCTAAAATTAAAATTTAATTTTTTTAACATCCATCCTTTGGCAATGGATGAGCCCATATTTCCATACCCAAATAAAATAATATTATTCATTTTTTGACGACCTAAGTTTCTTTTAAGTAAATGCTTAGTATGTTTAAGCATTCCCTTCAATGTTTAAAAATAAAAATTCCAAAACATTTTGATCTATTTTTTCTCCATAAACTAAATTATGAATAGCCATAGAAAATTTGTGAAACAAACTATTTACTGGAGACATATTAATATGAACAATTTGTTTTAAATTATCTTTATTAGGTTTTTGTGAAAAGGAGTGGATTATTTTAAATTTGATTTTATCGTCTATAAAATCATAAAAAAAATGCCCATTTTGAGAAATTTTATTAATGTAGTTAATTATCTCCAATAAATCATAAATTTTATTTTCTGGCAGTTGAAAATCTAAAACATATTCAAAATTCAAAAGTTTATCCCTAACACTTAATTTTAAATAATAATCAGCAACCTCTCCCTTATAACCAAAGTCATAATTTTTGTTATGACTTTGAAATTGAAACCATCTATATTTGGAGAAAATAGCACTGATGTCAGTAGAAAATATTTCATTCTTTAAGTATGTAGTCATATTTACAACATATAGTATAATTAAGGAATAATATTAATATAGTACACTATATATTGTTATTTTTAAACTATAACTTACTTATTAGATTTTGTTTTTTTTCTATCTAGTTTTGCCTTTAAAAGATTAAACTCAGCGTTTAATTGGTTATGTCTATCTAACAAAGCTTCAAAGTCTTCTCTACTGACAATGCCTTGAGAATTAATAAACTTCTCAAATCTACTTTTGATAATTCCATCAATCTCATTTTTTAAATCTGAAAATGTTGATAAAGCCCCATTAATAATAGATGCGGTATCTTTTAAAAAATAATTGTTTCTTTTCATACTTATTCCTCTAATAAGATCTATGAATAATCTAAACTATAATTATTAGTATGATAAGTATATGATAAATTATTTAATTAAATTCAAGTTAGTAGTAACAAATGATAGAATTTCCAAATATTAATCCAATTGCAATAGATATTGGAATAATCAAGGTCAGATGGTATGCGCTATCTTATATTTTAGGGATCCTCATTAGTTGGTTTTTAATTTTAAAAATAATTAAATTAAAAAAAATTAACATTAATTCTAAAGAAATAAGTGATTTAATTAGTAATTGCATGATTGGAATTATAGTTGGTGGTAGATTAGGATATGTTATATTCTATAATCCTGAATATTATTTTAATAATTTAATAGAAATTTTAAAAATTTGGAATGGTGGTATGTCTTTCCATGGAGGATTTATTGGCGTAGTATTCGCTATTATATACACCAGTAAATTATTTAAAATATCTATACTTACTTATTCAGACCTAATTGCAGTTGTAGCACCCATAGGCTTATTTTTTGGTCGTCTTGCTAATTTTATTAATGGAGAGCTATATGGCAGGACAACCAATCATCCTTTTGGAATTATTTTTCCAAATGGAGGAGACATACCAAGACACCCAAGCCAACTCTACGAAGCTTTTTTTGAAGGATTAGTATTGTTTTTGATTTTGTGGATTATGATGTATGTATTTGATTTTTTAAAGAAACCAGGGGTAATAGCTAGCTTTTTTATATTTTTGTACGGTGTGTTTCGTTTTTTTATAGAATTTTTTAGGGAACCAGATCAGCATATTGGCCTACTTCACTATGACCTTTCAATGGGACAAATCTTGTCTTTTCCCATGGTTTTAATTGGTTTATATTTTTCAATCTTTTTTTATAATAAACATAAAATAAATTTAGAGAATTAATTTAAAGTAATCTTCTTAGAAAAATTATATGGCTACAGACAGATTTTTACACAAACTCTTAGATGATGATAAAATAAAATACGGTTTTTTTACCAGAAATGGTGGATACTCATTAAATCCTTTTGACTCATTAAACTGCAGTTTAGAGGTTAATGATGAAATAGATGATGTAAATAAAAATATAAATCTAGTCTGTAGGGAGTTATATTTAAAAAAAATAATAAAATTACATCAGACTCATTCAGCTAAAGTACATATTGTAGTTAATAAAAAAAATGACGAATTAATAGAGGGAGATGGATTAGTTACAAATTTAAAAGGTGTTGGTTTATCAATACTTGGAGCTGATTGCGCTCCGATCTTATTTTATGATAAAGTTTCATGTACAATTGGTGCTTGTCATGCAGGATGGAGAGGCGCTCTTAATAATATTATTGAATCTACAGTTTCCTCAATGGAAACTATTGGAGCCAAAAGAAAAAATATAATTAGTATTATTGGGCCAACAATTCAAAAAAGATCATATGAAATAAAGGAGGATGTTGCAGGTATAATCAAAAAAAATCCTTTTTATCTAAAAAACTATTCTATTTTATCTTTAGTTTCAAAAGGGAAATACCTTTTTGATCTTCCTTTGCTTATTAAAGAAAGTTTAAAGTATGCAAGAATAGAGCAAATCGGTAATATAAATATTGATACTTATGAAAACAGCAACTTGTTTTTTAGTCATAGAAGAACTACTCATCATCAAAGTCTAACCAAAACATTAAAAACTGGCAGACAAATATCAGTAATTGGGATCCCAAAATAGTAAAAAAATGCCTCATTTAATTATATTTTTTATTGTACTAATTTTAGGAATGTTTGTCTTAATTTTTATCTAAAATTTTTTTTATGAAATTTATCTTGATTAAACTTAAAAATGACTGCTATTAAATATTTTTAAAATCTTGGGATTGAAATAATGAAAATTCTCTCATGCAATTCTAACATTGATCTCGCAAAAAGTATTTCAAAAAACCTTAATTGCCAACTTGTAAGAGCTGAAGTCAAACGATTCTCTGATATGGAAGTTTTTGTTGAGGTGCAAGAAAATGTAAGAGGTGAGGATATGTTTATTATCCAGTCAACGTCTTATCCTGCGAACGATAATCTAATGGAATTATTAGTTTCTCTAGATGCCTTGAGAAGAGCTAGTGCTAGAAGAATTACGGCAGTGATACCTTATTATGGATATGCGAGGCAAGATAGAAAATCAGGTCCAAGAACACCTATATCTGCTAAATTAGTAGCTAATTTAATTACAAAAGCAGGAGCAGATAGAATACTAACAATGGATTTACATGCAGGACAGATCCAAGGATTTTTTGATATACCAACAGATAATTTGTTTGCGGCTCCTGTTTTTGTTAAAGATATTGAAGAAAGATATAAAGATAAGCCTTTAGTAATTGTATCACCAGATGTGGGGGGTGTTGTTAGAGCTAGAGCGATAGCAAGGCGAATTAATGCTAATTTAGCAATAATAGATAAGAGAAGAGAAAAAGCAGGATCATCAGAAGTAATGAATATTATAGGAGATGTTGCTAATCATCACTGTATAATCGTAGATGACATAATTGACTCAGGTGGAACAATATGTAACGCCGCGAAAGCATTAATAGATGTTGGAGCAATAAGTGTTGATTCTTACGTAACTCACGGTGTTTTATCAGGCTCAGCTGTAACTAATATTAGTAATTCTCCCTTAAACTCCTTAGTAACTACTGATTCTATTAAAGCAACAGAAGCTGTTAAGATGACTAATAATATTAGACAAATCTCTATTGCGCCTATTATAGGTGAGGCAATTCGTAGAGTTCACATGGAACAGTCAGTTTCAAGTCTTTTTGAGTAATTTTTTATTATTTTCTTTGTATTTTTTAATTATGAGGTTATGTATTCATAAATCTTTTGCACCCCTGGAGGCAAAGATTATTAATAAGGAGACTATAAATGGAAACTATTGATTTTAAAGCAGAAGCTCGTAGTCAGGTTGGTAAGGGGTCTGCCAGAGCTGCTAGACGTGCAGGTTTAGTGCCTGCCGTAATATATGGAAACAAACAACCAGCAATACCTATAACAATCAATGCTAACAAATGGCGTCAATTAATGCACAAACCAGGCATTTTTAGTCAATTGATGAACATTGAAGTTAACAATGAGAAACATTTTGTTTTACCACGCGATATTCAACAACATCCAGTTTCAGAAGAAGCTGAACATGTTGATTTTTTAAGAGTAACCAGAAATGCTACTGTTGCTGTTGGAATTAATGTTGAATTTATAAACGAAGACAAATGTACAGGAATTAAACTTGGTGGCGTACTAAACGTAGTAAGAGCTCAAGTTGAGTTAAATTGTCCTGCGATTTCAATACCTGAAAAAATTACTGTTGACTTAGAAGGCTTAAATGTGGGTCATACAATTCATATTAGTTCAATTCAGCTTCCTGAAGGGTGCACACCAACAATCACTGATAGAGACTTCACTGTAGCTACTATTGCTGCACCAAGAGGTGGATTAGGTGATACAGAAGAAGATGGTGACGAAGCAAAAGGTGATGCAGAAGCAACAGAAGAAACTAAGAGTGATAGTTAGAAATAACTATCACAAAACTGAGTTTTAAATTGCAAAATGTTTCTTATCGTTGGCCTTGGAAATCCTGGAAAATCTTATATAAATAATAGACATAATATAGGTTTCAAAGTAATTGATGCCCTTTGTGACTTTTACAATACAAAATCATTCTCAAAAAAGTTTAGATCTGATTTTTTAAAGTTAGAAATAAGCAAAAATATAATTTTTTTTCAAAAACCAACAACCTATATGAATAATTCTGGCATAGCTTTAAAAGAAATCAAAGAATTTTATAATATACCAATCAATCAAATATATGTAATTCATGACGAGATAGATCTTGATCAAGGAAGAATAAAGGTAAAACTTGGTGGAGGTCATAATGGTCATAATGGATTAAAAAGTATAGATAATTATATTGGTAAAAATTATTATAGAATTAGAGTTGGGATTTCTCGACCTTCTAAAATTTATGATAATAAAATTGATGAAAATATCTCTGGGTGGGTACTTTCAGATTTCACCTCAGAAGATAAAATCAATTGGCTATATGACACTATAAATAAAATTACTTATGAGGTTGATTTATTAATTAACAATAAGACACAAATATTAAAATTTAACTAAGGAAAATTTTATGGGATTTAAATGTGGAATAGTAGGGTTACCCAATGTGGGAAAATCCACTTTGTTTAATGCTTTAACAGAAACAGCTACTGCAGAAGCAGCAAACTACCCCTTTTGTACAATTGAGCCTAATACTGGCATAGTAGCAGTCCCTGATGAGAGGTTAAAAAAATTATCTGAGTTAGCTAAATCTCAAAAAGTCATCCCAGCACAAATGCAGTTTGTGGATATTGCTGGTTTGGTTAGTGGTGCTAGTAAAGGAGAAGGATTAGGAAATAAGTTTCTTTCTCACATAAGGGAAGTAGATGCTGTTGTTCATGTTTTAAGATGCTTCGAAGACGATGAAATTACTCATGTGGAAAAGGGTATAGATCCATTAAGAGACGCTGAAATTATTGAAACTGAATTAATGTTAGCTGACTTAGAAAGCTTGGATAAACAAATTCAAAACCTTAATAAAAAGGCTAAAACAAATGATCCAGAAAGTAAAAAAGATTTAGAATTAATGAAGAGTTTGCACGATTGCTTATCGGAGGGCAAGCCTGTAAGATTAACTGAGATTGATCCCGATAAAATCAAAAAAATTAAAACTTTTAATTTATTAACTTCAAAACCAGTCTTATATGTATGCAACGTTAATGAAGAAGATGCCTCTTTAGGTAATAAATTTACTAAAACAATATTTGATAAAGCTGACAAAGAAAATTGTGAAACTGTTATAATTTCAGGGTCCATAGAATCTGAAATTGCATTATTAGATGATGAAGAAAAAAAAGAATTCCTTAAAGATTTAAAATTAGAAGAGTCTGGTTTAAATAGGCTCATTAGAAAAGGTTTTGATTTACTTGGCTTAATTACCTTTTTTACTATTGGTCCAAAGGAGGCACGGGCTTGGACATTGAAAAAAAATTCAACTGCTCCTGAAGCTGCAGGCATTATACATACAGACTTTGAAAAAGGGTTTATAAGGGCTGAAACTATTTCCTGTGACGATTATCTCAACTATAAAACTGAGCAAGCCGCTAAAGATGCAGGGCGCATGAGAGTTGAGGGATCTGATTATATAGTTCAAGATGGAGATATATTCCATTTTAGATTCAATGTTTAAGAGGAGTGCAACATGAGTGATTTTCTTGAAATTAAAGCAAAAGATAACCATACATTTTTGTCTTATCTTTCTCAACCAGAAGGAAAACCTAAGGGAGGAATTGTAATTCTACAAGAAATATTCGGAGTAAATACTCATATACAAGAAATAACCAATTTTTTTGCAACTCAAGGATATTTAGCAATAGCCCCATCATTATTTGATAGAAGAGAAAGAAATGTAAAACTAACTTATGACAATGAAAG
>JADHRC010000105.1 GCA_016777645.1 Alphaproteobacteria bacterium | reverse complement strand
CCACCTTTAATTTTAGACAAAGATCTTCTAACAATATTCATCTGATCAATAGGCGCACCACAAATTAAAAGTTCCTTGTTGATTTTCTGTTTTTCTTCAAAGCTTAATCCATCTGCTGGCAACGTTAATAGTGAGGATGCTCCCCCAGAGATAAGAAATATGACATGATCATCTAAAGTTGCTTTTTTAGCTAAATTAAATATTCTTTTTGAAGCAAGTAAACCACTCATATCTGGTTCTGGATGAGAAGCTTCAATTACTTCTATGAACTTTGTTTTACTACTATGTCCATATCGTGTAATGACTAAGCCTTCAATTGGTCCATGATAACTTTTTTCAAATTCTTTAGCCATGCTTGCAGCAGCTTTACCTGCTCCAATAACCAAAAGCTTCCCTTTTGGTTTTTCAGGAAGTATTGTAAACTTACCTTGTGGCAAGGCAGCTTTTAAAGCGCTATTCATAATTAATTTTAGAGTTTCATTTCTATTCATATAACATCTATACTTCATTAATTTTTAAATGGAAGATTGAACTAGTAAATTACGAATTTCAATATTAAAATATCTATTAATTTATAAGGAGAAAAAATGTCTATTATTGAAAGTGAAATGATTGGGAATACCTTATTACTGACGCTAAACAATCCTTCAAAAAGAAATTCGATGATTAAAGGCTTTCATGATCAATTTCAAAAAACAATTCAAACAGGAGATGAAAACAGGGAAGTTTTTTCTATTGTTGTTAATGGTTCAGGTGATTTCTTTTGTGCAGGTGGTGATTTAAATGCTCTAAAGACCAGAAGATCAATGACAGAAGATCAAAGGTATGAAACTCTTAACCAATTGAACGGGACTATTCAATCTATCTTTAATTGCTCTAAACCCGTAATTTCTGCAATTGAGGGTGGGGCTGCAGGTGCTGGTGTTTCTTTGGCAATGGCGTGTGATTTAGTCGTAATGAGTGAACATAGTTTTTTTTCTTTGGCTTACGTGAAAATTGGATTAACTCCTGATGGTGCTGCCACTAAATTTTTGTCAGAAACTATGCCACGACAAATGCTATCTGAAATGGCGATGATAGGCGGAAAAATAGATGCTTCTAGGTTATATCAACTTGGGGCTATTAACGTGTTAGCCCAAAAAGGTAATGCCACGCAAACTGCATTAGAGTTATCTAAAAATTTTGATAATCTTCCTAAAAATTCTATTTCAAGAATTAAAAAATTAACAAGATTAGCTTACGGTAATAATTTTGAGAGTCAGCTCAAATTAGAAACAGATTTCATGGTAAAATCTCAAGGTGATAATGAAAGTATAGAGGGTATTGACGCTTTTTTAGAAAAAAGACCGGCAGATTTTAAAAAGTTAAGATAAGTATCTCTATGGCACGTTGATTGCTTAAATTAACTATGACCAGTTATAAAAGTTTTTTTTGTTATTTAAAATTATCCTTTGTATTTTTATTTTGTTGTACTAGTGCATACTCAAAAGAAAATCCTGAAACTTGTGAAAACGTAATAAAAAAAATTGAGAGTTATACGGATCTACCAAAAGGATTGTTGACAGCAATCGGTAAAGTTGAAGCTGGTAGGTTTTTACAACATAACAATCATGTTGTTTGGCCATGGACCGTTAATCATGCTGGAGAAAGTTTGTTTTTTGATACCAAAAGGCAAATGGAGAGGTACGTTTTAACAAATGTTCAAAAAAAAGACCATAATATGGATGTTGGGTGTATGCAAATAAATTTGAAATGGCATAAAAACTATTTCAAAAAAATTAATGACATGTTTGCTCTCGAACCTAACATTTCCTATGCAGCGTCATTTTTGATACAATTAAAAAATAGACATGGTTCATGGGATAAGGCCATTAAACATTATCACTCCTCAGATCCACAAAAAAATATACCTTATTTAAATAAAGTTAAAAGCTTTTGGAAAAAGAAAAGTACATTAAACTTTGTTAATAATTTTGAAAAAATAAAGAACAAACCTATTACTGATCCAATTAAAGATACTCAACCTTATTTATACGAGAGAATTGATAAGGTAAATTTTTTTAGAAAAATGTTTGCACAAAAATAATTAATTTATTGATTAAATGTAAAAAAAGTAAATAGTTAAAAGATAATCTATGTTCGTTTCATCTTGTGGCTATTAATATGAATGTAAAAGAAGCGTTTATCTCAAGAAGATCAGTAAGAAGATTCTTACCTGATCCAGTCTCTAAAGAAAAAATAAAAAATATTTTAGAATGCTCTGCATTTGCGCCAAGCGGACATAATATACAACCCTGGCACGTTTATGTCGTGCAAGGAAAAAAGAAAGAAGCTATTACAAGCTCAATTTTGGCTTCTATAAAAGATGGCTCAGCAAAAGATTTTAAACAAGAGTTTGACTATTATCCAACCGAATGGTTTGAACCGTTTATATCAAGAAGAAGAGCTGTAGGCTTTGAATTATATAAACTGTTAAATATAAGTAGGGATGATTACGAAGCTAGAGATAAACAAATGCAAGAAAATTTTCATTTTTTTGGAGCCCCAGTTGGAATGTTTATAACAATGGATAGAAGGCTAGCTACTGGAACGTTTATGGATGTGGGTATGTTTATACAAAGCATTTTAGTTGGAGCAAGAGGTGAGGGACTTCACTCTTGTGGTCAAGTGGCCTTCACAAAATTTCATACATTAATTGCAAATCAACTGAACTTTAAAGAAAATGAAATGCTGGTTTGTGGTGTATCTATTGGATACGAAGACACTAAAGCCCCTGAGAATGCTCTAAGGGTTGAAAAACTAAAGTATACAGATTTTACTACTTTCTACTCTTAATAATTTATTTAACTAATTTTATTAGGACATTTAGATATGAAATTGATGAATATTGATAGTGCTAAATCTTATTCAATGCCAGATTTATATCTGAACATAGGTCATTTACTAGACCATTTTATGATGTTAATTTTTGCAAAAGCAGCTTTTGACGCTGGTAGAGAATTTGGTTTTTCATATGAAGAAATTATTGTTTATGGAACTCTTGGCGTAGTATTGTTTGGAGCAGCTGCCCCATTAGCTGGTTGGTTGGCTGATAAATTTTCAAGACCAATTTTAATTACTATATATCCATTCGGTTTGTGTTTAGGAGCATTTCTAGCCTCGATGTCTCAATCTCCTGATATGTTAGGGTTATCTTTGGGTATTTTAGGCTTTTTTGCTGCTATTTATCATCCTGTGGGTATTGCTATGTTAATTAAACGTCCAGGAAAAGTTGGTTTAAGATTAGGTGTTAATGGTGTTTGGGGAAATATGGGTGTTGCCTTTGCACCTATATTCACTGGTTTTTTAATTGCATATGGAGATTGGAGATTAGCATTTATTGTTCCAGCGATATTGTGTTTTTTATTTGGAATATCTCAGTTTTTTGCATTTAAAGAATTAGATGAAGAACCTTCTAGGAAGAGTTCCAAAGATGCAAATAAAGTAGAATCTATAATGTCCTCTAATTGGCAAACAGTCCTAATTTGTCTCAGTATTGTTACATTATCTGGAGGGTTTATATTTGGTTCTTTAACTTTCCTCATCCCAAGATTATTTGAAGTTAATATGTTACAGATATCAAATGATGTTGCAATTACAGGTTTGTTAGCTGGTTTTGTTTATGCTGTCGCTTCTTTTTCACAAATTGGAACTGGTTGGTTGGTCGACAAAATCCCTCCTAAATTTGTTTTATCGGCAATGGGATTAGGTCAATTAATTTTTATTTATTTTGCCAGTGTTTCATTTGACTATGATTTGTTATTTATAATGTTAGTAGCTATGCTTTTTGTTTTTGGACAAGTTCCAATTACGGACGCCATATTAGTTAAATATGTTAAAGATAGTTGGAGAGGCCGAGTTCTATCAATAAAATTTATGATAAATTTATGTGCAGGTGCAAGTGTTTTACCCGTAACTTCCTTTTTGCTTCAAAATGGTTATGATTTTTCATTTATTCTTGAATCCCTAGCACTTATTTCAATAGCGATAATTATTTCGGGTTTGCTTCTGCCTAATAAATCATCAAATTCAGTGATTGTAAGACAAAAGACTTTATAATCTTTAAATTAATTGTAAATTTCGAAAATGTTTAAATACGCTATGAATTCAGAAGAAATAATTATATTTACAGATTTAGATGGATCCTTACTTAACCACGATAATTTTGAATTTAAAAAAATTAAAGATTTTATATTAGAGTGTCTTTTAATTGGTATAAAAATAATACCAAACTCTAGCAAAACAAAGAAAGAAATAGAAATTTTTTCTAGTCAATTAGGTATGAAGTTACCTTATATAGTTGAAAATGGTGCAGCCATACATAATTTGGATGTACTAAACCCTGCTTTCAAAATAGAGAATAACTCATTAGTTTTAAGTCGAACTATCGAAGAGATTTTAGAAATTTTTAATAAAGAAGTACCGAAAAATTTTAAAGAAAAATGCTCTTTTCTCAAAGACATGGATAAAAAACAGCAACAACAAATTTTAGGATTAAGTGAACAATTCTTACCATTTGCTCTTGATAGAGATTATTCTATACCATTTATTTTTAATGGTTCTCATCACATGATCGATGAATTTAGACTAATACTAGAAACTTTAGAAATGAAATTGCATGAAGGTGGAAGAGTATTTAATATTAGTGATAACTGTTCAAAAGGTAGTGCTCTTAAATCTTTGATTGATAAACTTAAAAAAGATTTTTTATTAAATCCTTTTATTATTGTAGTAGGTGATAGTCCAAACGATATTTCAATGCTAAAGGAGGCTCATCAGCCATGCGTTGTACCGTTACCTAATAAAAATAATTTAGATAATTTAGAGATCAAAAATATTTTAAGAGCAAAACAATGTGCTCCCGAGGGTTGGGAAGAGGTTATTAGGTCTTCTTTAAAGAGATTAAACATTAATTTAGCAGGTTAAAAAAATGGGCAGTTTTTATCAAAATGGTATTGTAGCAAATTTACATGATTTTTCGTATGGCCACTCATCTCATGATAATTATAAAAAGCTAGAGAAAGACTTAGTAGAATTTTCTAACACAAATCCTATGGAATTAATACTTCCCTGCTTGTTTTCCGAAATAAATGGCAAAGCTTTACCTAATATCATTGAAGAAATTAACAAAACAAAATTTCTAAATCATATTGTCATTGGTTTAGATAGAGCTAATAAAGAAGAATACAAAAAAGCATTTAATTTTTTTAATAAGTTAAATACTCCTTTTTCTATATTATGGAATGATGGACCCAGACTTATGGAGCTTGATGCAGAGCTTTCAAAAAAAGGCTTGTCTCCTAATGAGTTTGGAAAAGGTAGAAATGTTTGGTACTGTATAGGTTTGACTTTAGCAAGAGGTAGTGCTGAATCTATAGCTCTTCATGATTGCGATATTTTAACTTATAAAAAATCAATGTTAGCAAAGTTATTTTATCCAGTAGCAAATCCTTTTTTTAACTTCCAATTTTGCAAAGGCTATTATCCAAGAGTTGCAGACGGCAGGATGAATGGAAGGGTTTCTAGATTACTTGTTTTCCCTCTCCTACTAGCCATGGAAAAAACTATAGGAAGAAGTGAATATTTAGACTTTATAAAGTCATTTAGATATCCCTTAGCAGGAGAATTTTCGTTCAGAAAAAATCTCCTCCCAGAATTAAGAATACCCTCTGATTGGGGATTAGAAATAGGAGTTCTTTCTGAAATGCAAAGAAATCACTCTAGTAACAGAATTT
>JADHRC010000104.1 GCA_016777645.1 Alphaproteobacteria bacterium | reverse complement strand
CTAATAACTGATCCAGTTGTTTGGGTTCCAAAGCAAACTGGGACCATCATAGCTGAGACAGCTGCGGCAGAACCTGAACTTGAACCCCCTGGAGTATATTCTTTATTATGAGGATTTGTTGTTAATCCAGGAGCTCTATGACCAAGTTCTGTGGAAACTGTTTTACCAATTAGAACGCAGCCAGATTGCTTTGCCATTGCAACAGATGCAGCATCTCTAAGAGGTATATTATTTTTATAAAAAGGTGTGCCAAAGCCGGTAGGAAGATTACTTGCATCGATAATATCTTTTATACCAAAAGGTATCCCTAATAGATCAGATTTGTTGTTATCATCTAGTTCTTTTGACTTTTTTAGAGCATTTTCTTCATCAAGATATATCCATGCCTTTACCTGATTTTCTTTTTCATTAATTCTTTTTAGGCAACTTGAAACCCACTCGAATATTGAAAGTTCTTTTTTTCTTATTAATTGAATAGCTTCTGTTGCTGTTAACTCATATGGTTCTGTCATTAAAAAAACACTCACTCTTTAAAAAACGTATATATTAGTAATTATTTTTTAGTTTTGTAAAATTAAATTTTAGTTTAACATTTTTTGATATTATTGGAGAAATTAATGGAAAATATGACTGAAAAATTTGCAGAATTTTGTGCACAACTAAAATATGAAAATCTTCCAGCTCAAGTTATAAAAAGAACAAAATTATTAATTTTGGACACTGTTGGCATAATTATTAGAGCAAGGCATGATGCAGAATCAACTTCTAGTTTGGTTTCTGCAATCGATAAATTAGAAATGTCAAATGGAAGTTGCCAAGTATTTTCTGATAAAAAAACGTATTCTCCAAGTGCTGCAGCTTTGTTAAACGGAACTTTAGCTCATTCTCTTGATTTTGATGACACACACGCAGAAGCGTCTCTTCATTCAAGCGCTCCAATTTTAGCTGCTGCTTTAGCAGCTGCCGAAATGAATAAATCCTCAGGACAAGAATTAATTACTGCTTGTGTAGTTGGTTATGAAATCCAAATAAGATTGGGTTTGGCAGGTGGTTCATCAGCCCATTACAAGAAGGGTTTTCACCCCTCAGCCACTTGTGGTATCTTTGGCGCAGCCGCAGCCGCAGGATATCTTATGGGCCTTACTAAGGATCAATATATATCTGCCTTTGGCATTGCTCTTAGTCAGTCAGCAGGATCTATGCAATTTTTAACAGACGGTGCTTGGACAAAAAGATCACATGTTGGCCAAGCTGCTCAGAATGGTTTGAGTTGTGCTATAATGGCTGGTGAAGGTTTTAAGGGTCCCTCAAAAGCTTTTGAAGGACAATGGGGTTATTTCCATTCTTACGCCTCTGGGGGAGATATGAAAAAAGCCGTTGATGGACTTGGACAAAAATTTGAAACTCTAAATTTAGGAGTCAAACCCTATCCATCATGTAGATATAGCCACGCGGCTATTGACGGAATAATCGAATTAAAAAATGAGTTAGGTTTTTCTGAAGATGAATTAGAAGATGTTGATATTGGTTTATCTGAAACAGCCTTAAACATTATAGGTTATCCTTTACAAGATAAACAAAATCCAAAGAGTGTAGTCGATGGACAATTTTCAATGCCATTTTGTGCGGCAGTTACTGTAAAAAGTGGAGGATTGAAATGGGATGATTATAAAAATCACCTCAATAATTCTGATACTCTATCTTTATGTAATAGAATAAAAGTAAGTCCTGATGAGGATGCTGAAAAATTTTGTCCTGAGTATATGAGCGCTAAAGTTAAAATTGTTGTTAACGGAAAACAACATGAGAAATTTGTAAAAATACCAAAGGGTGAGCCAGAAAACTTTATGGAAGATTCAGAGTTTATATCTAAATTTAGAAGTTTAACAGAGCCTTATTTGTCAAACGATAGAATAGATCAATTAACAAAATTAATGTTAAAAATAGATCAATCTAATAATATCAACTCTATCTTTGAATATAGTCAAATTGATAGATAGTAATTTCTAGGAGAATAATATGAATGAGCAAACTATAATTGAACTCGAACAAGATAGTTCAATTTCTCAAGAAGATAATCTTATTATAGATACTATAAATAAATTCCTAGAAAAGGATGTAAAACCTTTTGTCAAAGAATTTGAGTCAGAAGATAAATATCCTCACATGATTGCTGACAAAATGGCTGAGTTAGGTCTTTTTGGTGCAACAATATCACCGAAATATGGTGGTTTAGGCTTGTCTGCAGTTACCTATTCGAAAATAGTAGAAAATGTCTCAGCTGTCTGGATGTCTGTCTCAGGTATCTTTAACTCACATCTCATTATGTGTGCTGCTGTGGAGAGATTTGGTACTGAAGAAATGAAGCAATACTATCTTCCAAAGTTTGCATCTGGGGAGATTAGAGGAGGCATTGCTTTAACAGAACCTGATTGTGGAACAGATTTGCAATCAATAAAAACTAAAGCAGAGAAAGTAGGGGGAAACTATATAATTAATGGAACTAAAACTTGGATTACAAATTCAGTCCAAGGCAGTATTTTAGCTGTATTAGTAAAAACAGACCCTCACATTAAACCAGCACACAAAGGTATGAGCTTAATTCTTGTTGAAAAGAAAGACGGATTTGTATCAAGAAAATTAAAAAAACTTGGTTACAGAGGAATCGATACTGGTGAAGTACAACTTGAAAATGTTCAAGTTCCTACATCAAATCTTATTGGTGAGATAGAAGGTAAAGGGTTAAAACAAATTTTAGCAGGGCTCGAATTAGGTAGAATTAATGTCGCAGCTAGAGGAGTGGGTGTAGCAAGAGCCTCTTTGGAAGATTCAATTGAATATGCAAAGGTTAGGAAAACATTCGGCAAACCGATTAGTGAGCATCAATCAATACAAATTAAGTTAGCTGAAATGGCTACTAAACTTGAAGCTTCAAGATTATTAACTGAACAAGCTGCAAAAGCTTATGATTCTGGCAAAAGGTCAGATTTGCAAGCAGGAATGGCTAAACTTTTTGCAACTGAAACTGCTTTATTTAATTCTACTGAAGCGATGAGAATTCACGGTGGGTTTGGGTACTCTCCAGAGTATAATATTGAGAGATATTACAGAGATGCTCCGCTTTTAGCTATAGGTGAGGGAACTAATGAGCTTCAAAAACTTATTATTGCAAAGCAATTAGTTTCTGATAATTAAAAATGTTGATTATAGATAACTGTTGAGCTAAAGGCTAATACTCCAATCAAGAGCCCAACAATGGGTTTTTGTGAAAAGAATAAAAATGTTAAGACGCCAACCAAGAAAGGTATAAGTCTGTCGAGTAATTGAGTTTCTGCTAGAGCCCCAGTAGGGAAAATGATAATTCTAATCATAAGTCCTGTTGTCATAGCAAAAGCTACAGCGTTAATCCATTTTGCTAAAAGACTGTCTTTATCTATTTTCTTTGATAAAACAAGCCCAAGAATTCTCCATATAAATATTCCAAGACTTGCTATGAGCAGCATAACCCATGGCAGAAGACTACTGTTTTCAGGTAAAGCATTAAGCATTTATTTTACTTTTATCTAAGAAATAATTAACTACTAGTCCGAGGGTGCCACCACAAAGACCTGCTATAATTAAACTCCAATCACTAAAATATGGGAATAGAATAGGACAAATGATGCCCCCACTTATCACAGCTACTCTATAATAAATTTCAACAGCTCTTAGCATTAAAATAGTCAAATATAGTGGCATGATAAAAACTGGAATGGACACAATATCTGAGGGAAGTAAATAATATAATTTATAACCAATTATTGTTGTTAAAGAAGTGATCGTGACTAAGGCCAAGGTCAAACCTTTAAAAAAATAAAGAAGTTCTTTTTCCTCTAGTTCATTCCTAGCTTTAGATAATTCAGCCCAACCAGTTGGACTAATTAGGTGGGCCCATAGTAACTTAGAAATGAAAGATATTTTGTGACTATGAATATTTATTAAGGTCATGCCTGATAATACTAGAAAAAATTGTCTAACATTTGCCAATAATACTGTAGTAAACAGTAAGATAATAGGAGCACCAATTGTATATAAAGATACAAAAATAACCATTCCTGGCATACTCCAGAGTACCAATAATGAAGCAAGGCAAATGTAAATATCAAGACCGGCTTCGCCAGCATAAACTCCATAACCAAACATAGCGGCACTCATACCAATTCCTGGAAAACCAAATCCAGTCAAAATACCTTTTTGAAATGGAGTATATTTTTTTTTCATAAATATATTTTCTAAATTATTGTTTTGCTATTAGATCAATTTCAACTGAAGCACCAACTGCAAGACCTGTAACACCTATACATGTTCTTGCAGGAAGTTTTTCTTCATTAAAATAAGACTTATAAATTTTATTTACTTTATCAAAATCTTGAAAGTTTACTAAATAAACTCTTACGAAAGTTACTCTTTCTAATGAAGACCCACACTGCTCTAGAACATTAATTAGATTTTTCATTACCTGATGAGTTTGCTCTTCCACGTCATTACTAATAAGCACATCTGGATTATCTGGTAAAGTAGGCATTTGTCCTGTAACAAATATAAAGTCTCCTGCCTTTACAGCATGGCTAAAGGGACCAACTCTTTTGGGTCCTTTTTCGAAAACTAAATGTTCTATATCCAATATTCGGCTCCTGATATGATTATTTGTTGTGAAAAAAAATATTTTAAATAAACTTGCATTTACTGGGAGAATTTTCAATGAGATTTAAAAACAAAACTGTGATTATTACTGGGGCAGCTGGTGGAATTGGTCGCCAGACATCATTAAGCTTTGCTAAAGAAGGCGCTAATGTAGTGGTAACAGACCTAGATTTTGACATGGCTAAAAGAGTTTCTGAAGAAATAACGTCTGCTGGTGGTATTGCAGAGCCCTTTAAATTAGATGTAACAAATCAAAATGAAACTATAGAAGTAATGAAGAATGCTTTTGAACACTATGGTAGTGTAGATATTGCATTTTGTAATGCTGGAATAAGAGAAATTGTTTCACCATTAGAAATATCTATTGAAGAGTGGAGAAAGGTAATTGACATCAATGTTACTGGTGTTTTTATTACTGCTCAAACTTTTGCCAAACATTGTATTGAGAAGAAGGTTAAGGGAAATATAGTGATAACATCTTCTACTTTGAGTGTAACCTCTGCACCAAACAGATGTGCATACACTGCCTCTAAGCACGCAACTGCGGGTATGACAAAGCAATTAGCTATTGATCTAGCTAAATATGACATAAGAGTGAATGCTGTTGGTCCAGGAGTAATTCGGACTCCATTAACTGAGAGATATTTCCAGGATGAGGAAGCTTCTGAAAAAGTAAGGAATTTACATGCCATGAAGCGTTGGGGAGAACCTAATGAAATTTCTAGTGCAGTTTTATATCTTGCTAGCGAGGAAGCAAGTTTTTGCACGGGTACGAATTTGATAATAGATGGTGGGTGGACAGCAGGTAAAGATTGGTAGTTAGCTTATTTTATCTAAAACTGGATACAAGTATTTAAGAAACTCTTCTGGATTTTCACTCATAGGAAAATGACCAACATTTTTCATCTTTACCATTTTAATCCCAATTGTATCAGCTAGTATTTTTGTTTCTTCTGGCGTAGCAGAGTAATCATACTCTCCTGTTAGAAGATATATAGGACATTTCGAATTATCTATTTTTTTTATCTCGTTACCAATGTTCCCATCTTATTTATAAAAAAATAAGTCACCTTTAAAAACACCGGGTCCTCCTTGCATAT
>JADHRC010000007.1 GCA_016777645.1 Alphaproteobacteria bacterium | reverse complement strand
TGAAATAACCTATTTAAAAAAGAAAAAATTTATTATTCCTATTAATTTAGGACCAAGAATATTAAGATCAGATACTGCTGTAATAAGTGCTCTAGTATTCTGGCAAATTATAAATGGTGGTATGAAATAAAATTAAAATTGTGATGTTAAAAAATAATGGTTTTTAAATAATCTTATATTATAAATAACAAACCTTTAAATAAAATCCTAAAAAGTGAGGCCAGCATGCCAAAGTTAGAAAAAAAAGACCTTCTTAAATGGTTTGAAGCAGGCGCAAAGCCAAGAAGTCAGTGGAAAATAGGAACAGAACATGAAAAATTTGTTTTTTATAAGGAAAGCCTCGAGAGAGTAGGTTATTTTGGCAAATCTGGTATTAGTGATTTATTAAATAAGTTAGCTCAAGAGAATAGTTGGGAAAAAATTCTAGAAAACAATAACACTATTGCTCTCAAAGATGATACAGGAGCGTCAATATCCTTAGAGCCAGGAGGGCAGTTAGAATTATCAGGGACTCCCCTAGAAAATTTGCATCAAACGTGTAAAGAAACCGGGCAACACCTAAAAATGATGAAAAAGGCGATGAAGGATCTAGGCCTATCTATGATTGGTTTAGGCTACGACCCCAAATGGTCAAGGTCAAATCAAAAATGGATGCCAAAAGGTCGATACGAAATTATGAGAAATTATATGCCTAAAGTAGGTGCGCTTGGCTTAGATATGATGCTAAGAACATGTACTATACAGGTTAACCTTGATTATTTAAATGAAAAAGATATGGTTCAAAAATTCCAAATATCTTTGGCTCTCCAATCTATCGCCACAGCTATTTTTGCCAACTCACCTTTTATTGAAGGTAAAAATAGTGGTTATTTATCCTCTAGAGCAATGGTTTGGACAGATACTGACCCTCATAGAACAGGTGTTCCTCAAATTGTATTTGACAATGATTTTGGATATGAAAAATGGTTAGATTACGTTCTAAATGTTCCAATGTATTTTGTTTATAGAGATGGTAAATATATAGATGTTTCTGGTAAATCTTTTCTTGACTTCATGGATGGGAATTTAGAAGGGTTCGAAGGCGATTATCCAACAATAAAAGATTGGGAAGACCATATAACAGTTCCATTTCCAGAGGTTAGGCTTAAACAATATTTAGAAATGAGAGGAGCAGATGGAGGGCCATGGAATATAATTTGTGCACTACCAGCTTTATGGGTTGGTTTATTATATGATCAACAATCTCAAGAAGATGCATATAACCTTGCAAAACCTTTTATGGACTCAAAAATACTAGAGGAAGGTAGAATTTCTGCTGCCAAATATGCTTTGGAAGGTTATTTAGGTAATACTCCAATGTATGAAATAGCCCAAGAAATGTTAAAAATTTCGAGTGAGGGGTTAAAAAGACGTAGTAAAACAGACCAAAGAGGTCTCGATGAAAGGCAATTTTTAGACCCTTTGTTTAATATAATTAATAACAAACAAACTGGTGCAGAAAAATTACTTGAAAAATATAATAAATCCTGGGATCAAAAAATTGATAACATTTTTATTGAGGATGCTTTCTAATTACAATTAGTTTGTATCAGTACCACCAATTGTAATTCCACCCATTAATAACGTAGGTTGACCAACTCCTACAGGCACTCCTTGACCATCTTTACCGCATGTTCCTATCCCATCATCTAATGCTAAATCATTACCAATTAATGAAATTTTTGACATTGCATCTGGGCCATTTCCAATTAATGTAGCGCCTTTTAAAGGTTGTTTTATTTTTCCATTTTCAACCAAATATGCTTCTGAGGCTGAAAATACAAATTTTCCATTAGTAATGTCAACTTGTCCTCCCGCAAAATTAACAGCATATATACCCTTTTTAACAGAACTAATAATTTCTTGTGGATCAGTTGTTCCATTGTCCATATATGTGTTTGTCATTCTAGGCATAGGATAATGGGAGTAAGATTGTCTTCTACCATTTCCAGTAGGTTGCATTTTCATTAATCTTGCATTTTGCCTGTCTTGCATGTAATTTTTTAATATTCCATTTTCAATTAAAATATTTTTGTTAGACTTAGTCCCTTCATCATCTATCGTGATAGAGCCTCTTTTATTTTCTATTGTCCCGTCATCTATCACTGTTACTCCATCAGCAGTAACCTTTTCACCAATTTTCCCAGAGAAAATTGATGTACCTTTTCTATTAAAATCACCCTCTAGTCCGTGTCCAACAGCTTCGTGAAGCATAACTCCAGGCCAACCGGGGCCAAGAATTACGGGCATTTCTCCGGCAGGTGTTGGTATTGAGTTGAGGTTAGTATTAGCTATCCTTAGTGCTTCCTTTACCTGTCCTTTCCATCTATCTTTATTAATCCATTCTTCATATTTACCTCTACCACCACACCCAGAACTTCCAGTTTCTCGTCTTCCATTTTTTTCAACCACAAGCGAAATATTAAGTCGTACCAATGGCCTTATATCTGCTGATCTTTCTCCGTCTGCTCTAAGTATTTGTATTGCTTGATATGAAGCTGAAATAGAGGCTGATACTTGAATAACATTACTGTCTAATGACCTTGCGTAACTGTCAATTTCTTCAAGTAGTTTTGTCTTTATTTTAAAAGCAGTTTCGTCAATGGGATTAACGGATGTATAAAGTGGTTTATTTATACCGTGAGAAGGAGCGGGTGCCATTATTCCTGAGTAATTTTTGGAGACTGATTTTACAGTTTCTGAAGCTCGCTTGAGAGAAGACTCAGATATTTCGCCTGAATGCGCAAACCCTCTAGCTTCTCCTGCTATTGCTCTTAATCCGAAGCCTTTCGTACTATCATAAGATATATTCTTCATTCTACCATCATCAAAAGAAAAAGATTCTGATTTTGTTGATTCTAGATATAATTCTCCATCATCAGCATTTTCTAGTGTTGTTGATAACAATGACTGAACTTTTGTTAGATCAAAATCATTATCTTCATAAAAGATTTTATCAGTAATCTCTAAAGGTGATTTATCTTGCATAGTGGGACCCATAATTTTTTTGTAAGTTATATTTAAAATGGCAGTATTGTATAAATTCTACAAGGTTTAACATAAAATAAAGTATTTTATTAAATTATGTTAAAATTTTATCTAAAAAGTTAAATTTATTTGTTTTTAGACCTAGTATTTTAATTAAAAAAGTTTTAAGTATATCTTATTGAAAATTATAAAAATCATTTTAATTTAAATGCAAAATCCGTCCATTTTAAAGGAAATTGTTTCAAGTTAAAGTTTGAGGAGCAAACAAAATGATAAGAAATTTCCAAGCTCTTATTTTTAGTTGGAAAGATAAAATAAATATTGCTTTTGTTGGAGTAAGTTCTTTTATTTTCTTCATGGCAAATTCTGCATCTGCATCAGAGCCTAAACCATGGCAAATGGACTTGCAAGAGCCAGCAGGGATAATTGCGACTAAAGCGACAGATCTTCACAATTTTCTTCTTGTGGTTATCACTTTAATATCTGTATTTGTTCTCGGTTTGTTGGTCTACGTATGTATTAAGTTTAGAGAGAAGCCTAATGTTAAGCCTTCAAAAACTTCACATAATACCTTGATCGAAGTAATATGGACAGTGGTTCCAGTATTAATACTTGTAGTCATTGCAATTCCATCATTCAAACTTCTTTACTTAACTGAAGCAGATAAGCCTGTTGATATGGTTGTAAAAGTTTCAGGTGCGCAATGGTACTGGAATTATCAATATCCCGACGAAGATATTGCATTTGATTCATACATAATTGCTGAGGCTGATCTAAAGGAAGATCAAAAAAGGATGTTAGACGTGGATAATCCTTTAGTTGTGCCTGAGGGAACAAAAATTAAATTTCTTATTACCGGTAATGATGTTATGCATTCCTTTTTTGTGCCTTCTTTAGCTCTACAAGTTTACTCAATTGCAGGAAGAGTTAATGAAATTTGGACAGAAGTGCCTATGGGTAAGAAAAAGTATTATGGGCAGTGCAATCAAATTTGTGGTGTAAATCATGCCTATATGCCAATTGTAATTCAAGCATTACCTAAGGATGAGTATCAACAATGGTTAAAAGAAGCCAAAGTTAAATTTGCAAATACCAAACAGTCTGATTTTAATAAAATTGCTTTGTTAGATAAAAAAGATATTAAGGAGATAAAATAATGGCATCGTTGTCTCAAGCTTCACATTCTTCATCCTCACATGATGATCATGGAGCCCCATCTGGATTTGTAAGAAGATGGTTATATTCCACCAATCATAAAGACATAGGCACAATGTATATTATTTTTGCTATTGTTGCAGCCTTCATTGGTGGAGGGATGTCAATATATATGAGAATGGAACTTATGAATCCAGGTGTTCAATATATGGCAGATGGACATATGTGGAATGTTTTTACTACTGCGCATGGATTGATAATGGTTTTCTTCGTAGTGATGCCAGGGTTAATCGGAGGTTTCGGAAATTGGTTTGTACCGATTATGATTGGTGCTCCTGATATGGCTTTCCCAAGGATGAATAATATATCGTTCTGGTTGTTGCCACCAAGTTTTATCTTACTTCTTCTTTCTGCAGTGGTTGATGGTGGAGTCGGAGTAGGTTGGACCATTTACCCTCCTCTTTCGAGCTCTGCTGGTTCACCGGGCATGGGAATGGATCTAGCAATATTTTCATTACACCTAGCCGGAGCCTCATCAATATTAGGGGCAGCTAATTTTATCACAACCATATTTAATATGAGAGCACCTGGTATGACTTTACATAAAATGCCATTATTTGTTTGGTCCATGTTAGTTACTGTGTTTTTATTATTACTAGCAATTCCTGTATTAGCAGGTGCTATAACAATGCTTCTTACTGACAGAAATTTTGGAACAAGTTTTTTTATCCCAGAAGGTGGTGGTGATCCAATATTATTTCTGCATTTATTTTGGTTTTTTGGTCATCCGGAAGTTTACATTATGATCTTGCCTGCTTTCGGAATTGTTAGTCAAATTGTATCAACTTTCTCAAGAAAACCAGTTTTTGGTTATTTAGGTATGGCTTATGCTATGGTTTCAATTGGAGTTATAGGTTTCGTAGTTTGGGCACATCATATGTATACAGTTGGACTTTCTGTTGATACGAGAGCTTACTTTACTGCTGCTACAATGGTAATAGCTGTGCCAACAGGAATAAAAATATTTTCTTGGATTGCAACTATGTGGGGTGGTTCTATTGTTTTCAGAATCCCAATGTATTGGGCAATTGGTTTCATCTTTCTATTTACTGTAGGTGGAGTTACTGGGGTTGTTTTGGCTAATGCTGGTCTAGATGTGGTTTTACACAATACCTACTATGTTATAGCTCATTTTCATTACGTGTTGTCTTTGGGTGCTGTTTATGGACTTTTTGCTGCTTTTTACTACTGGTTCTCTAAAATGACAGGATATGAATATAGTGAAGGCTTAGCTAAACTTCATTTTTGGGTAACTTTTATTGGTGTCAATCTAACATTCTTTCCAATGCATTTTTTAGGTCTCGCGGGTATGCCTAGACGTTATGTTGATTATCCTGACGCTTTCGCAGGTTGGAATATGGTAGCATCTATTGGTTCTTATATTGGGGCATTGGGCGCTATTATTTTCTTGGTAGTTATCATTGAGGCTTTTGTAAAAAAGCGTAAAGCTGATAAAAATCCATGGGGTTCTTCTGATAATACTTTAGAATGGACTGTTTCATCGCCACCTGCATTTCATACTTTTTCTGAAATACCTAAAGTTAAATAGATTATTTGTTAGCTAGATATGTCTCTTACAACTGCTAATACTGAAGAAATCATTGAAGATTCAGCAAAGCTAGGGTTGCCTTCAGATTATTTTAGATTAATGAAGCCTAGAGTGATGTCTCTAGTCGTATTTACTGCATTTGTAGGTTATTACATATCAGTACCAACAGTTGAGTATAACTTAAACCCGTTTCTAGCTTTGATAGGTATTTTTGCTATCGCATTGGGTGCTGGTGCTTCTGGTGTTCTTAATCAATGGTATGATAGAGATATTGATAAATTAATGGATAGAACGAAAAACAGGCCTATTCCTCAAGGAAAAATTCTTCCATCTGATGCACTTTCATTCGGAATTATAGTATCAGTGTTGTCTGTTATCATTTTGGGTTTATCAGTCAATTGGTTGGCAGCAAGTTTATTAGCATTTACCATTTTCTTTTATGCTGTTGTTTATACAATTTGGCTGAAACGATTTACCGTCCAAAACATAGTAATTGGTGGTGCTGCAGGAGCATTCCCACCAGTAATAGGTCAGATATGTGCCTCAGGTAATATTGGGTTAGAGTCACTTATTTTATTTTTAATAATTTTTTTGTGGACTCCACCACACTTTTGGGCTTTGGCTTTAATAAAAAAAGAAGATTATGCTAATGCTAATATTCCAATGTTACCAATTATCTATGGGGATGAAGTTACTAGAAAAAATATTTTAGTATATACCTTACTGCTTATACCAGCCTCTTATTTACCATGGGGTTTGGGATACTCTGGTACTATTTACCTTTTAATCATTACTGTTTGTGGACTGGAATTTTTGAGGAGATCTTTTTTATTGTATAAAAAAAGTATAGGAGCTGAAAAAGGATTATTTTTATATTCTATCTTTTATTTATCTATTGTCTTTGCGGGTATATGTTTTGACAAACTAATTGATTTAAAAATTTAGGTCTAATTATGAAATTAAATAAAAAAGATGAGGATATAAAAGCTTTTTATGAAAACAGAAGATCTAAAAATATAGCAGTTTTTGGAATAATTATTTTTATGGTTGTACTCTTCTTTTTTATAACAATATTGAGAATGGATATTACAGGGTAGATGACTGTTAGTTTATCAAAGAAAAATAATAACTCCCTTATATGGGCATTCTTAATTGTTGTATTTATGTTAGGATTATCCTTTGCATCTGTTCCCTTATATGACTTATTCTGTAGAGTAACAGGCTATGCCGGGACTGTTCAAAGATCTGCTATTGCTCCTGGATCAAATGGTCAATATAAGAATGTACAGATAAGGTTTGATTCCAATATTTCTTCTGATTTGAATTGGGAGTTCAAGGCTCCTAAAAATGAAATTTTAGTTCAACCAGGTGTACAAGAAATTATTTATTATACGGCAAAAAATTTATCTAATAAACCTACCACAGGTACAGCTGTTTTTAATGTATCACCACCTAAAGCAGGTAGTGTTTTTATGAAAGTAGACTGTTTTTGTTTTGTTAAACAAACTTTACAGCCGGGTGAAGAAGTTAAAATGCCCGTTTCTTTTTATGTCGATCCGAGTATCAGTGAAGACGAAAACACAAAGAATTTGGAAGAAATTACTTTGTCATATACTTTTTTTAACGCTGATACTTAGTTTAAAGAGTTTAATGGTTAATTGAAATCAAAATTTAGTAGACTAAATTAGGTTTAAATATATAAATTAATATATGAAAAAAGCTAGGAGAGAACTATGAGTGGGGATCAAAAACATCAATACCATTTGGTTGAACCAAGTCCATGGCCTGCATTAGGGTCAGCCGCTGGTTTCACACTGTTTTTAGGACTTACACTTTTTATGCATGAATATCCATATTCAATTTATGTTTTAGGTGCAGGTATTTTTATGGTACTAGCAACAATGTTTTACTGGTGGCGAGACGTTGTTAGAGAAGCTGAATATCAAGGTCATCATACTCCTATAGTTCAAATAGGTATGAGATATGGTATGATTTTCTTCATTTGTTCTGAGGTTATGTTCTTTGTTGCTTTTTTTTGGGCTTTCTTTGATTCAAGCTTGTATCCTGACACAGGTGTATGGCCTCCAGAAGGCATAGAAGCATTAGACCCTTTTGACTTACCATTAATCAATACTTTAATTTTACTTTTATCTGGATGTACCGTTACTTGGTCACACCACGCATTACAGCATAATAACAGAAAAGACTTTATAAATGGTTTAGTTTTAACAATTATTTTAGGTGCTATATTTACAGCAGTTCAAGCTTATGAATATCAACATGCTACATTCGCTTTTACCGATGGCATATATGCCTCTACATTTTATATGGCTACTGGTTTTCATGGCTTTCATGTTTTGGTTGGTACAATTTTCTTAACTGTTTGTTTGTTTAGAGGCTTGAAAGGTCATTTTACTGCTGATCACCATTTTGGTTTTGAGGCTGCGGCGTGGTACTGGCATTTTGTTGACGTAGTGTGGCTATTTTTATTTGTTTGTATCTATTGGTGGGGTGGTTGATAAGTATTTAATTATACTTAGTCAATATTGGAGCTTTTTAACAGCTGATGAATATATATTTTAAGCCAATGCTTTGGCCATCAATATTATCTTTTATTATTTTTATTATCTTATTAAGTTTTGGAACTTGGCAAATTAAAAGATTGTTTTGGAAAGAGGCTTTGATTGAAAGGTATCTAACTCAAAGTCAATCTAATCCAATAACGGACGCTTCAGAATTATTAGAAAAACAAATTAACGAATTTAAATCTGTACAGTTACCAGGTAAATTTTTGCATGAGTATGAAATATATATTACTGGAAAAACATATGAAGGTAATGCAGGTTTTCATGTGGTTACGCCCTTTAGACTGAGTAATCAAAAAACAATACTTATAAATAGAGGTTGGGTTTCTGAAGGTTATAGAGATCCAGATAAGAGAAAATTTAGTTTATACAATAATCAAATAAATCTAAAAGGAATAGTAAGATATCCTCAGAAAAAAGGTTATTTTGTTCCAGAAAATGATGGGGAAAATGGCTTTTGGTTTACTATTAAACCTTTGGAGATATTTAAGTTTCTAAAAATAGATTCCTCTGAAATTGTTAAGGACTACTATATTGATGCACTGAAAGAAGGTGTAAAAATGACACTTCCAATTGGCGTTAGTGGTAAGCCTAAACTTCGTAATCAACATCTTTCTTACGCAATAACATGGTATGGTTTAGCCTTATCTCTATTGTTTGTTTATTTTTCTTACCACGTATCTTCAGGAAGATTAGGTATTAAAAAGAAAGTTTAGTATGTCAATGCAGATCAAATATTCTAGTACTAGAGGTGGAGAGACTTCGTTATCCTATGAAGATGTACTTTTGTCTGGATTAGCTAGAGATGGTGGATTATTTATGCCAGACGAATGGCCTTCTTTTAGTCAATCTGAATTACAGGATATGAAACATTTAAACTATGCACAATTAGCTGCTAAAGTAATGGAACCATTCATAAAACCATATCTTAGTAAGATAGAAATACTTGAAATTTGTAAGGAGACATATTCAAGCTTCAATAACGGGGTTGCTCCTCTTCATCAACTTAAAAATAATACCTATATTCTAGAATTATTTCATGGACCGACATTTGCTTTTAAAGATTATGCAATGCAATTTTTATCAAGAGCTTTTAATAAAACTCTTAAGGACAGAAAAAAAAGAGCCGTTATTTTAGGAGCGACTAGTGGTGATACAGGTTCAGCTGCATTAGAAGCCTTTAAGAGACAAGATAACATAGATATTTTTATTCTTTTTCCTAATGAACGAGTTTCTGAAGTTCAACAAAAACAGATGACTTGGATAAATGAGTTAGGTGCACACGCTTTGTCTGTTAAAACTGATTTTGATGGATGCCAATTAATAGTAAAAGATTGTTTTGAAGATTTAAGTTTCAAGGATCAAATATCTTTATCTGCAATTAACTCAATTAACTGGGTTAGATTATTGCCACAAATTGTTTATTATTTTTATTCCGCATTAAAAGTAGGAGCCCCTGAAGAAGAAATAATTTTTTCCGTACCAACTGGTAATTTCGGTAATATATTAGCTGGTTGGATGGCTAAAAAAATTGGATTACCTATATCTAAATTGATTTGTGGATCTAATCAAAATGATATTTTAACTAGATTTTTTAAAAGTGGTGTAATGGAGAGGAAAAATGTCATTCCATCCTACAGCCCAAGTATGGATATTCAGGTTTCAAGTAATTTTGAAAGATTATTATATGTAATTAATGAATTAGATTCTGAAAAAGTTAAAAAGCAAATGTTTGATTTTAAAAGTAATGGAAAGTTTGAAATTAATAATGAACAACTACAAAATATTAATAACTTATTTGCTGCATACATGGTCTCAGATTTGGAAACATTAGAAATAATTAAAAATGTTTATCATGACTATGATTATCTTTTAGATCCTCATAGCGCTGTAGGTTATGGGGCATTGCAAAAAGCAATTAATAATGATTTAGTTTCTGAAGACACTCCAGTAGTCTCATTAGCATGTGCGCATCCAGCTAAGTTTCCAGGTATAATAGAAAAAAGCTTAAATTTTCAACCTCATATGCCGTCTGCTTTACAAAAAATCATGGATAGTGAGGAACATTTCAAAATAATAGAACCCAATCTAGAAGAAGTGAAATCTTTTATACGATCTAATGTGAGAAGCTAATGAATGTAGAATTTAAAAAATTAGATAATGGGCTTACAATCATAAATGATAAAATGAATGTTGACAGCACATCAATTGGTGTTTGGGTAGGCTCAGGAAGTTCCAAAGAGACAGAAAATGAGTCTGGTATTGCACATATGCTAGAGCATATGGCTTTTAAAGGAACTGTTAACAGGAATGCAGAGCAGATAGCTCAAGAAATAGAAAATGTAGGTGGTGACATTAATGCATATACTAGTAAAGAAGTTACAGCTTATTATTTAAAGGTTTTAAAAGAAGATACAGATCTTGGTATAGATATATTGGCTGATATAATAAAAAACTCAACTTTTCCAGAAGAAGAAATAGAAAGAGAGCGTGGTGTTATTATTTCAGAAATTGGTCAGTCAATTGATTCTCCGGATGATAAAGTCTTTGAAAACTTCAATACAACAGCTTACAAAAATCAGTCTATTGGAAGATCTATATTAGGTAATAAAGATACAGTCAGTAGATTTAAACAATTAGATTTAAAAAAATTTCTACTATCTAATTATGCACCAGAAAATATGGTTGTTTCTTCTTCAGGTAACATTGATACAGATTGGTTATTTGACAATATAGAAGAAAAATTTTCACATATTAATAATAATTTTAAATTGAATAATATTCAGTCAAAATGGTTTTCAGGTTTTTATGGGGAAGATAGGGATTTAGAGCAGACACAACTAGTCTTTGGAATAGAAGGATTAAAAAATAGTAATATGGATAGATATTCATTAAGAGCTCTTACCATAATATTAGGTGGTGGAATGTCATCAAGGCTATTTCAAGAAATTAGAGAAAAAAAAGGTTTGTGTTATTCAATTTTTGCTTTTAGCCAAATACAGAAAACTTTTGGTACGATGGGGTTTTATGCTGGAACCTCTCCGAATAATGTAGATGAACTAATTGATACAAGTCTTAATGAATTGAAAAAAGTTAAATATTCTGTTTCTGATCACGAATTATCTAGAGCAAAAGCTCAAATGAAAGCAGGTTTTATAATGGGCCAGGAAAGTAATTCTTCAAGATCTGAGTATTTAGCAAAATGTATGATAGATTTTGATAGAATAATAACAAGTGATGAGGTTACAGAAAATATTGAAAATATAACTATTAAATCTATCTGTGAAGTTGCTGAAAAATTATTTGCATCATCAGAACCAGTTCTTTCAGTAATAGGTCCTGATGCATCGAAATATAAAAATTACAATCTTTCTTCTTTGCTAAATTAGATTTTATTATGCATTACCAGCATACGAAATGAGTTTATTAGGATCTACTCCTATACTAATTAAACTTTTTTTCCAAAGCTCTAATCCAATTGGGCTATCAAAAATTATTTCTTTTGAAGAATCCGTTATAATCCATGAGTTTTCAAGAATTTCATTATTTAACTGGTCATAGTTCCAAACTGAACAACCTAAGAAAACTTTAGTAAATTTAGGAGATTGTTTTTTGGATATATCTTTTAAAATTTCATCAGAAGTTGTGATCATTACTTCATGTATTATTTTTTCTGTTGTTGGGTATTTTTTTTCATTTGAATGAATTATAAAACCTTGGTTTAAGTGAACTGGCCCACCAAAAAAAGTTGGAATATTATTAATATCAATATCAGTATTGTACTTAATTTTTAATTTTTTAAAAATTTGGTTAATATCAAAATTATGAAGAGGTTTATTTAATATGAGTCCCATAACAACTTCTTTGGAATGTTCACAAATGAGTATAACTGAGTTTTGAAATCTCACATCTTGAAGTCCTGGTGAAGCAATCAAAAGTTTACCTAACAGTTCTTGATACATATATTTATTTCCAATATATTCGTGTCTTGATTAATATTAGCTGAAATATAAATATGAACAATCATCAAGTTAGTTTTAAATTTATAAAAATTTTAATTTTATTTGTTTGTTCATTTTATATTAATTTTAATGAAGTCAAAAAATCTTATGGTAGTTTATCTATAAAGAATAATATAGATGAACCTAGTCAAAATTTAGAATTCGTAAAATTCAATCTTCTCTTTGGGCAAAAATTAACCAATCAATTCAATGACTATTTGTTAGGTCTAGAAGTAAACCTTCTACCAAAGTGGAAAATCTATTGGAAGAATCCTGGAGATGCAGGGTTGCCACCAGAAATTTCTTGGAAAAATGCTAGTAATGTAGACTCAGTAAGTTTGCTATATCCCATGCCAAAAAGATTTATTTTTTTTGATATACAAACATTTGGCTATGAGAATGAGGTTGTATTTCCGTTAGAAATTAAATTAATAGATAAGGAAAAGAAATTATCAGGTTTTCTAGACTTAAATGCTCAAATATGTTCAGAGATTTGTGTGCCGATAACTCAAAAATTTGATTTAAACAAATTAAATTTTATTAAGGAAGACACAACGTCTTTTAAAAAAATTATAAATTATAAAAATAAGATACCCAAGAGGGTTACAAAAGAACAATTAGACCTTGTTTCAATTAATATTCATAAAGAAGTTGTTAGTTTAAAATTCAAGAATTATGCAATCAGCTCAATAAATGATGTTATTATTGAAGATGAAAATGGTTTTATTAATTATAAACCTGAAATTTTGGGTAATAATGATAATTTAAATATTAAATTCAATAAAATTAATAAAGAAATAAACCCTCAAATATTAAAACTAACCTTTTTAACAAATGATATTGGTTATGAAACAACTTTTGACAATCTTAATGATTATTTGCTTGAAAATCCCTCAGTTTACAGTTTAGGTTTGCAAATAATATTTATTGCTTTCGTAGGTGGCTTAATACTAAATTTTATGCCTTGTGTTTTGCCTGTTTTGTCTCTCAAGATGGTTCAATTAGTTAGTTATAGAACTGAGAGTGTATGGGTTTTTAGAAAAAAATTATTGTTTAATATATTAGGAATTTTGACAACATTTCTTTTGTTATCTATTTTAGCTATTTTGATTAAGAGCACAGGTGATTATGTGGGGTGGGGCATACAGTTTCAAAGCCCATATTTTCTTGTTTTTATGATTTTATTAACTTGTTTTTTTGCTTTTAATTTATTTGGTGTATTTCATTATTTTTTACCATCAAAAGTATTATCATTTTTATCTTATAACAAAGATGGTTATTTAGGAGATTTCGTTACAGGTGTTTTTTTAACTTTCTTAGCAACACCTTGTACAGCTCCTCTCGTAGGGACTGCTATTGGTTTTGCATTATCAGGAAATATTTTGGAAATCTTTTCAATCCTATTGGTTATGGGGGTAGGGTTATCTTTGCCTCTCATATTACTTCTTTTTTTTCCAAGTATAATTAAAATTATACCCAAGCCAGGCAATTGGTTAAATACATTTAAAAAAATTATGGGTTTTTTACTTTTACTAACGTCAATTTGGTTAATGAGTATTTTATACAGTTTATTGATTTCTACAAACCCATTATCAAATGTTAAAAAAGAAGATTATGAAATTAGATGGGATATTGAAAAAAATTTGCTTTACCCAAGTCAATTAGCTAAAGAAGGTGAAATTGTTTTTGTTGATATAACTGCTGATTGGTGCATAACCTGTAAAGTAAACAAGAACTTAGTTCTAAACAATCCTGAAATTGTTGAAATGTTTAGTAAAAATAATGTTAAATTTTTACAATTAGACTGGACAAAACCAAATGATAAAATTAAGGAGTTTTTAGCTCTTAAAAATCGTTATGGTCTCCCTTATAATGAAATTTATAGTTCATCGATACCAAATGGTAAAATTCTGCCTGAAATACTTTCAAAAAAAATAGTAAAAGAATTTATTGATATGGCTAAATAAATTATATTTCAAAAAAATCATTTATAGGTTAATTATATAATTTGTTTTTATAAGGAGAAATAAATGTCTTTAAAAGTTGGAGATAATTTCCCATCAGGAGTTTTTAGACTCAAAGATGAAGAAGGGTTAAAAGAAGTTAGTACAGAAGATTATTTTAAATCTTGCAAGGTAGTTTTGTTTGCTTTGCCAGGTGCTTTTACTCCAACTTGTTCAGCAAAACATTTACCTGGTTTTATTAATAATTATGATGAAATAATATCTAAGGGAGTTTCCAAGATAGCTTGTATGGCAGTAAACGATCCCCATGTTATGCGTGCCTGGGGTGAGGTAAGCGGAGTTAACGGTAAAATAGATATGTTATCAGACTCAGATTGTTCTGTTTCAAAGTCACTAGGTTTAGATCATAATTTTGGAAAAGTTTTAGGACATAGGTCAAAAAGATTTGCTATTATAGTCGACAACAACGTTATAAAAGGATTATTTGTTGAAGAGATTGGAGCTTTTGATGTTTCAACTGCAGAAAATATTTTAAATAATTTATAATTATTTAATTGTTTTTGTTCATAGCATTGACTGCTAATTTATCAGCTAGTTCATTGTAATGATTACCAGAGTGACCTTTTACCCAATACCAGGTCACTTTATGAATTTGAACATATTTATCTAATTCAATCCACAATTCTTTATTAGCTACAGGTTTTTTATTTGCAGTCATCCATCCATTTTTTTTCCAATTGAGTATCCACTCATTTATTCCATTTTTGACATACTGAGAATCTGTGTATAGATGAATAATACTGGAAGATTTTATATTTTTTAATGCTTCTATAGTTGCTGTTAGTTCCATCTGATTATTAGTAGTTAAGGATTGCGCTCCGGATAAATATAATTCTTCTTTACCTATAATGACAGCTCCCCAACCACCCTTTCCAGGATTTCCAGAGCAAGCTCCATCTGTATAGATAGTTATTATTTTATTCATTATTATTCTTTCTTAAAGTTTCTTTAAAATATCTTAACTTTACTATATATTCATAAGGGTCCTTGGGAATAACATCAGCATTATCAGGTGTGTTTACCCAATCATATAACCTAGTAAGAAGAAATCTCATTGAAGCAGCTTTGGACAAAAGAGGTAAATGAAGTATTTCATCTTTACTCAGCTTTCTTTGAGAATTATATCCATTTAGTAAAGAATTATATCTATCCTTATTAAATACATTTTCATCGTTAAAACACCACGCATTAACCGCTACTGCCACATCGTAAGCTAGTATATCTGTACAGCCAAAATAGAAATCAATTATTCCTGAAATACTATTATTTAGAAAAAAAACATTGTCAGGAAACATATCAGCATGAATAAAACCTTTAGGTAAGTACGTTGGCCAATTTTTTTCACAATAATTAAAAGTTTCTTTTATTTCGCCTATTAAATTTTGTCCGAAATTAGCAAGTGAATTTTCAGATATTGATATGTCACATTTTTCAATTAGTTCTTTCCATCCGCTTATTGATAAAGAATTTTGTCTTTCTAAAGAAAAATCTTTACTTTGATTATGCATATAACCCATATAAGAACCTACTTTAAAGCAATCTTCAGGATTAATATTAGTTTTTGATTTGCCCTCCAGGAAGTTGACAATGATACATGGTTTTCCTGATAATTCGTGGATATAATTGTTTTTTAAATCAATTATTGGCTTAGGACATAGAAACCTCTTTTGACTTAGGTATGACATTATGCCCAAAAAAAAAGGTATCTCTTTCTTGTTTACTCTATTTTCAAAGATAGTAAGTATAAACTTGCCCTGAGTAGTTTCTATAAAAAAATTACTATTTTCTATTCCTTCTGTAATGCCATTATAGGTGATGAGACTCCCAATATCGTAAAGTTTTAAAAGTTCTTCTAATTGATGTATGTGTAATTTGGTATAAACAGCCAATATAATATCCTAAAATATTTATCTTAAAATTTTTGGTAAATTAAAAGTTATATTTTCTTTAGTAACTTCATGATCAACAAGATTAACTTCAAAGTCTTTTTTCAGTTTAGATATTAGAACCTGAACTAATGTCTCGGGTGCTGATGCACCAGCAGTCAAACCTAAATTAGGTGATAAAGTTGGATTAAAACTTTCAAGAAATTGGTCTAATGTATGTTCATCAGGAATAAGGTGTGATGTTTTGACGCCATGGTTTAATGCTACTTCAACTAATCTCAGGGAGTTAGAAGAATTTTTAGCTCCAATAACTAATATTGTATCACAAAATTCTGCCATCGATTTTACAGCTTGTTGTCTGTTTGTAGTGGCATAGCAAATATCTTCAGAATTTGGTCCTTTGATTAGAGGAAACCTTTCTTTCAAAACTTGAATAATTTCTCTAGTATCATCAAGTGATAAAGTTGTTTGGGTTGCATATGCTAATTTGTCTGGGTTTTCTACTTTAATAAGTTTGGCATCCTCAATATTTTCAATTAGGGAAACACTTTCTTCAGGAACTTGGCCCATTGTACCAGTAACTTCAGGGTGGTTTTTGTGTCCAACTAATAGAATATGCCTGTCTAGGTTATAATGTTTTATAGCTTCATTATGTACTTTAGTTACTAGAGGGCAAGTAGCATCTATAGCAATCATTTTTCTTTTCTGGGCTTCAATAACAACTGATTTCGCTACTCCATGCGCCGAAAATATAATTGGCCTATCTTTGGGAGCTTGATTGACTTCATCGACAAAAACGGCGCCTATCCTTTCTAGTGAGTTAACAACATCCTTGTTATGAACTATTTCGTGTCTTACATAAATTGGTGCGCCAAATTTTTTTATTGATTCCTCAACAATTTTTACTGCTCTGTCTACACCTGCACAAAAACCTCTTGGTGATGCTAAATATAAATTTATATTTTGTTTCTTCATAATTTACTTTTGATGTATTACATTGGATACGTCAATAAAGATTAATCTAACAGCAAAATTTTTTTGTTTTAAGGTAAATAATAATGAAAAATATAACTAAAATTTTTGTGTTCTTATTATTATGTGGTTGCTCAGCTATTAAAAAAGAGATTGTAGATTGTCCAAAATTAACTTCTCCAAAAGAGGCTTCTGAAACTATCGTTAAATCAGAAAACAATATGCCTGTTTATATTGGTATTAGAGGAGTGCAGTCATACTGTACTAGCAATAAAAAAGATACCAATATAGAATTATCTGTAAATATAAGAGCCATTAGAAAAGATACTAATGCTGAAGATTATGTGCCTGTCAACATTTCGATTGTTGCTTTAGATAATGCAAAAAAAGAATATGACAGGGATTCCTATTCTTATTCACAGTTTATGTTAAAAAATAGTAGGATGGTAGACAGGACAACTCAATTTAATTTAAATGTACCAAGGGATGGCGAAATTTTAATAGGTATAAAGTAAGAAAATTAGTTAATTGATATAGATTTTATCTCATTTGATGATTTAGTAATCAGATTAGCTTTTTCTTTAGCATTAAGTTTTTGGTTTATATAAGTTTTAGAAGATTCAATAATAATATTGCTGCTAATTTTTTTGATATTATTAATTGCTTCAGTTTCCAAAGCTAATATTTTTTGATTTGCCTGATCTTCTTTTCTTTTGATAATTTCAGAAGATTTAACTTTGGCTTCTTCAATTATTTTCTTTGCATTTTCTTTAGCTTCTTTAATTATATTATCAGCCTCTTCTGAAATATTTTTTTGTATTTGTAATGTTTGTCTGAGCTCTTCCAAAGCTTCCTCTTTTAGCGATTTAGCTTGATTCAGTTCATTTTCGATTAATAATGATCTATTATCCAACATAGAAGTAATAGCCTGGGAACCTTTTTTCCATACTAGAATAATGAAGAGTACAAATGCTATTGCTACCCAAGCTGTTTCATCAAAAAACATTTATTTCTCCATCAATATACTTTTTGAAGCTGTTTTAACAGCACTCTTGATATCATCTTTATCACACTTTAAACTAGTAAATTTTTTCACTACATCGGCAGTTATTTCCTCAGCAGTATTAATGATTTCATCAAGAACTTTTTTCTGACTATCCATTATTTTACTTTCTATCTTTGAAACTTTAAGATCTAATTTTTTAGAAACTTCATTTTCGTTTTTTTCAATCGTCTCGCGAGCTTCAAATAAAGCATCATTTAATATCGTTTGAGATTTTAATTTTATTTCCTCTTGATCTACAATAATAGCTTGTTTTATTTTATCTGCTTCTTGACTTGATAATTTGGCTTTAACTAAGTCGTTCTGAATACTAGTTTCTCTTGAGTTCAGGATAGATTTGATATTAGGGGTTACTAAATATCTCATTAAAATATATCCAGTTAATAACGAAATTATTGACCAGAATATTAATGATGGGTAGGTATTTAAATCCAGCTGAGGTAAACCACCTTTAGTTTCAGCAGCAAAAGAAGAGATTGGACTAAGAATTATAGCTAAAAACAAATACTTGATACTTTGATGTAACATTTTTTTAAACTTTTTAAAGTAATTACCTGTAGTGAAAACAACTACAGGTAATTTATTTTGTGTTATTTAGAATGTAAACAGAAGAAGAAGTGCAATAACGAGTGCAAAAAGTGCTACAGCTTCTGTAAGTGCAAAGCCAAGAATAGCTATACCAAACACTTCATTTTTAGCTGCAGGATTTCGTCCAACTGCTGTTACTAGTGAGGCAAATATATTACCAATACCAACACCAACTCCAGCTAAAGCTATTACAGCTAAGCCAGCTCCTATTAATTTTGCGGCATCCATTTCCATTTTATTTTCCTTTCATTATTAAATTAAAGTCATGAATTAATGTAAATGTATTGCATCGTGTAGATACATACATGTTAAAATGCTAAAGACATAAGCTTGAAGAGCAGCAACTAGAAATTCAAGACCTGTCAAACCTATGACTGCCATTAGAGGCAAAACAGCACCAATTTTTAAAATTCCGCCAGCAGATCCCATCATTATAATAAGACCAGCAAATACCTTCATCATAGTGTGTCCAGCTAACATATTAGCAAATAATCTTACAGATAAACTTATGGGACGAATAAAATATGATATTATTTCAATTGGTATAAGAAGAGGGGCAAGAGCAATTGGTACACCAGATGGGAAGAAATATGTAAAAAACTTAAATCCATGTTTAAATAATGCAATTATAGTTACACCTACAAATATAATAGCAGCCAGTGTAAAAGTTACAGCTATTTGAGAAGTAAACGTATAACTGTATGGTATCATGCCAAGAAGATTACCAAATAGAATAAACATAAATAATGTAAAGATGAATGGAAAATAGGCTTGACTACCTTTACCTGCATTCTCTTTAACCATGTTGGCGACAAATTCGTATGAGAGCTCAACTAGAGACTGGAATCTATTTGGAATTAGAGACTGTTTTTTTGCACCTAGATATAAAAAGCCCGCAGAGCAAAATATAGATAACATCATAAAAAGAGATGCATTAGTAAATGAAACATCAATGCCAAATAAATTTAGCTCGTATAGTATTTTTATAGTAAATTGTTCAACTGGTGAGTTCATATTATTCTTCTAACATTTTTATTTAAAATATCCAATTTTTAAGCCTTTTCCAGTAACCACTCTCCAGAGATTTAGTATTCCAGCAGCTCCTCCAAGAAGGAAAAATATAACTAAAAACCAAGGTTTTGTTTCTAGCCAATGATCAATTGTCCATCCTACTCCCGCTCCGATTAACAGTCCTGCTAGTAATTCAGTAGCAACTCTTGAAAACATATTAACTAGTGATCTATCTGCCTGATTATCTGTGGTTGATTTTCCTTCTTTAGCTATTGCAATTTCAATTCTTTCTGTCAAACTTTTATCTTTTTTTAACGAGCTCATAAGATGCTCTCAAATACAATTAATAAGCGAGCTTAAACTATTTTGAGCTAACAAATAAGTCAAGAGTTTACTTTAAAAAAAAATTAATTAAGCAATTTTTTTTATTCTATTTGCTTGCTCTAAATTAACAGCTACTAACCTACTAATACCCTTTTGTTCCATAGTAACGCCAAAAAGCCTATCCATCTTAGCCATAGTAAGTCTATGGTGAGTTATAACCATAAAATAAGTATCTGTTTCTTCTACTATTTTTTCTAATAAATTACAAAATCTACCTACGTTAGTATCATCCAACGCTGCATCTACCTCATCTAAAATACAAATGGGAGCAGGATTGCATAAAAATACAGAAAAAATTAAAGAGATAGCAGTTAGTGCTTGTTCACCACCTGAGAGAAGAGACAAAAGTTGCATTTTTTTTCCAGGAGGACTGGCGAATATCTCTAACCCTGCGTACAAAGGGTCTTCATTACCAACCAATTTTAATTCAACATCACCTCCTCCAAATAGTTTTTTGAAAAGAATTTTAAAGTTTTTATTAACCTCATCAAAGCTTTCTCTTAACCTTTGTCTACCTTCTTTATTAAGCTCGGATATTCCAGTTTTTAATTTGTCAATAGCTTGTTCTAAGTCCGTCCTTTCATTAAACATAGTTTGAATTTTATCTTTCATTTCATTCATTTCTTCTTCAGCGCGTAAATTAACAGCTCCAATAGAATCTCTTTCATTAATTAGCCTTTGAACTGTTTTTTCTAATAGATCAATTGATGAATCTATTTGATCATCTTTATTGATATTAGCCGTTTCATATAATTTATCAGCATGAACACGTAATTTTTCAAAAATTCTTTCTTCTATATTTTTAACTTGAGTTCTTGCAATGTTGAGTTTTGATTCAATTTTAATCATTTCCTCTCGTAATAACGAGACTTTTTGTTCACTAATTTTTTCTATTTTTTCTAACTCAATTAACGTGGTTTCAGCTTTTACTAGATTATCTGCTTCTACATTTCTCATTTCCACAGCTTTACTAATTTCAACACCTAACTCTTCTTCTCTTTTTTGAAAATCGTTGGGTAGATCTATAAGTTTTTGTTTTTCAGTTTTTAAGTCTTTTTCTCTATTTTGTAATGATGATAAGCGTGTATTAGCTTCTGTTTCTCTTTTTTCCCAATTTATTTTTTGATTATTGATTTGAATTAAGCTCCGAGATTGAAAGCTTTCATGATTTCTAATTTGATGTTCTGATGCCATAGCATCTGTTAATTGGTTCCGGTATTGTTCGGAAATGTTTCTTAAGCTTAGCTCATCAGCTAGTAAGGTAGGTAAATTATCATTGTTGCTAAGTTCGCTATTTAAAATTTCCAACTCTTCCCTAGAAAGATTAATTATATTTTCATGTTCAGCTATTAGCACTTTTGATGAATCAAGCTTGGATTCTATCCTTGTATTCATCAAATTTAAGTTATTATTCTCTATTATTAAATCTGAGATATCTTTTTCTAATTCTTCGATGTTAGTTTCCATAACCTTGATAAGATTTTGGTTTTCCTTAATATTCTCTTCAATAATTTTTTGTTTTTTTTCTAGGTTAGGAAATTTCTTTTCAAGAGATCTCAGACGAGCTATTTTTTCAAGCCTTTCTGAGTAACTGTTTTGAACTTGAGGAGGCTGCACAAAGCCATCCCATCTCCAGAGACCACCCTCCTTAGTTGTTAATGCTTGCCCAAAAGATAATTCTTTTTGAAGTTTAAAGGCTGATTCTTGGCTCTCAGCTATGCCCACTCCTAATAAAGCAAGCTCTAAGATTGAATTTTTCTTTATACTTGTGATAATCGGCTTCACACCATTAGGTAGTTTTGTTTCAATAATATCTCTAAAATTATTTCTCCAAAATGAGGTGCTCGCATTTATTTCATAATTTGATAACACTGGGGCTAAAATTGTTTCTCCTAAAATAGAACCAATTGCTTTTTCTAAACTTGCAATATTATCAATGTTTTTTTCTAATGAATTTTTATTTAAAGAATCTTGCCCTAATAGAGATGATAGTGACTTTAACTCGACTTTATACATATTGAAGTTATAGTCTGCTTCACTTTTTTGCTTATTTAAATCGATTAAAATTTTTTTATTTTTTTCGTAGTCATTTTTCTTAGAAATTAAGAGTTTATTCTTTTCATCTATCAAATCATTAATTTCAAAGATTCTTTTTTTATTTTTCTCAAAATTATTGTTATCTTCTTCACTGTTAAATTGATGAATTTGAGATTCAGATTTCTTAATTTTTTCTCTAAGATCAATTATTCTTTTTGTAATACTTTCTGTATTAGACTTAATCGAATATATCCTTGAATTTATAGATGATAATTTCTGATCAGCATTATCAGATTTTATTTTCAATTCTTTTACAAGTTCTAATGCTTCCTCAATTTTTCCAGAAAATTTTTTTGAATCTGCTAATAATTTTTGTTCTTCTACCAAAAGATTTGACAGAGTTTTTTTTGCATCCTCTTTGATTTCCAATTCTCTTTTGATATCAATTTCAACTTGAGTTATTTGATTTGAGACATTTTCCAAGGTTTTGTTTGTTGATGACTTTTCTTGCTCCAATCTAATTTTCATTATGTTTAAAGATTGTAAAACCGCTGATTTCTCTGCTTCCTTTTTTTTAAATCCCGGGATTTTTTCAAACGCATCCAGTTTTAATTTTGTGTTTTTAGACACGTCAATTTGAGCTTCATCAACCTTATTTTTGGCATTTACAAGTTCAACTTCGTAGTCTTTTAACTCAACTTCTGCTGATTTTAAAAGTTTTATAAATAGTGTTGATTCAGCCTTTCTTAAACGTTCACCTACCGACTTATATCGAGACGCCTTTCTAGCTTGTTTTTCAAGCTCAACTAATTGTTCTTGATATGTTTTTTCAATATCAAGCAATCTATTTAAGTTGTCTGTGGCTCCATTCAGCTTTAATTCAGCTTCATGCCTTCTGCTATGTAAGCCTTTAATATTTGCTGCTTCCTCTAGAATTATTCTTCGGTTTTCTGGGCTTGAGTCAATTATTTGGGATATTCTTCCTTGACCCACTATTCCAGAAGATCTTGCTCCAGTTCCGTTATCAGCAAATATTAATTGTATATCTCTGGATCTAACTTGTTTACCATTGACTTTATATATAGAACCTTTCTCTCTTTCAATTTTTCTTGAAATTTCGATTTCTTCAAGATGATTAAAATTAGCAGGTGCTTTTTTTTCTGTGTTGTCTAGTTTCAGAGAAACTTCAGCATAGTTTCGTCCTGGACGATCGTTTGTTCCAGAAAAAATTATGTCATCCATGCCATCACCACGCATTTGACGGGCAGAGTTCTCACCCATCACCCATTTGATGGCTTCTACAATATTTGATTTTCCACAACCATTTGGCCCTACAACACCAGTTAATCCATTATCAATAGGTATTTCAGTTGGTTCTAAAAACGATTTAAACCCAGAAATTCTTATAGATTTGAATTTCATCTGTTTACCTTTTTGTAGTGTTAAGATTTCTTTAATTTAGTGAATTCAAAAAGTTTATCTTCGAACTCCTTAAATGATAAAGCACCGGAAATTTTATGTTCATTATTAATAATAAAAGTTGGTGTAGATTGAATATTAAAACTTTTAGTTTCCTGTTCCATTTTATTTACAATTTTTTGCATTAATGGAATATCTTGAGCAATTTCTTCAAATTTCTTAGAACTAATCCCAAACATCTTTGATATTGACTGCAATTCATCAATAGGTTTGCTTGAATAAGCCCAATTTTTTTGTTTCTTTAATAAAATTCCTATTGCTTCAATATATCCTTTTTCTGTAGGGATTGTTCTTGCCAATGCTGCAGCTATGATGGCCAGCCTGTCAAGTGGATAGTCTATAAATTCTAACTGAACTCTTCCTGTATCAATATATTTTTCTTTAAATTCAGGGAGTGTTTTATTATGAAAATTTGCGCAATGACTGCAAGTTAGGGAAAAATATTCCTTTATTTTAATAGGAGCTGTGTTTGATCCTAGAAAATGTCTTCTTAATGTGTCATCACTATTATTTTCTTTTGCGAAGATAATTTTGGGAATAG
>JADHRC010000103.1 GCA_016777645.1 Alphaproteobacteria bacterium | reverse complement strand
GTTTATTCTTTCAAAAAAAATTAGTAAAATTTATTATATTTTTTTTTCATAAATATTTATACTTAATACTAAACCAATACCAATCAAAACTGTTAATAAAGAAGTGCCCCCATAACTAATTAATGGTAATGGGGCGCCTACTACCGGTAGTAAACCACATACCATTCCTATGTTTAAACCTAAATAAAGAAAAATCAAAAAAGCTACTCCAAAAGTAACTATTTTAGAAAAAAGAGAAGCAGTGTTAAAAGAGATTTTCATTATTAAGATAATCAAAACACAAAAAACTAAAATAATAGACATAGAACCCAAAAAACCTAATTCTTCTGAAATCAAAGTAAATATGAAATCTGTATGTTTTTCTGGCAGGTAATTTAGTTTGCTTTGACTTCCTAATAAATAACCTTTTCCAAACAAACCTCCGGAACCAATGGCTATCTTTGATTGTATAATCTGATATCCACTTCCTAAGCTATCCATCTCCGGATTTAAAAAAACCAAAATTCTATTTTTTTGATATTGATATAACTGCTGCCAAATAAAAGGAATTGCTGAAGCTAACAACACAAAGGATATTATTACAAATTTTATAGATATACCAACATAAAAGAGAACGGCTAGTCCAAGTAATATTATTGTTAAACCAGTACCTAAATCTGGTTGAGAAATAACTAAAAGACCTGGAATAAATATAATCAACAAGGGTATCAGGTAGGGGAGAAGTTTTTCAAGGTACACTTTGGGAATATGGTCAAAGTATCTTGCTAATATTAAAATCAAACCTAATTTCATAAACTCAGAAGGTTGAAAATTCATTCCCCCTATACTAATCCATCTTGGCACATCACCTGAACCAAAAAACTTGACCCAAACCAAACTTAAAAGACCTAAAGAAAAAGATAAAATACTAAATTTGTAAAAAATATAAGTAGGTGTTAGAGCTATACAAAACATTATTAAACTTCCAAAAATAAGCCTGTATAAATGATTTTTAGCCCAAGGATCCCAACTTCCTCCTGCTGCAGAATATAAAGCAATAACCCCAAAAAATCCTAAAATAATTATGCAAAATATAACAAACCAATTTATTTTTAAAAATTTTAAAAAAAAAGAGTAAAATATAGATTCAGATAAAAATTTATTTTTATATCTCATTATTATCCTGTTTATGACAAATCAAAAATATTTTTAAAAACATCTCTTGCTATGGGTGCAGCAACTGATGAACCACTTCCGCCATGTTCAACAACTACTGATATTGCATATTTAGGCTTTGAGACAGGTGCATATCCAACAAAGAGAGCATGATCTCTTCTTTTCCAAATCCTATCTTCATTTTTGATAACACCAGCCTCCCTTTCTTCTTCAGAAATCCTTACAACTTGAACAGTTCCAGTTTTACCAGCCATTTCAATGGTTTTTGAACCAATTTTATATTTTCTTGCTGTTCCCTTTTGACCAACAACAACTCTTTCCATTGCTTTTTTTATATAATTTAGGTGATTTTGATTAATGTTAAGAGATTCAAAATCATTTTTATTTTTCTTAATGATCATTGTAGGGGTTACTTTCCTGCCTCCAGAGGCTAATCTTGATACCATTGTAACAAGTTGCAACGGTGTAGCAAGAATGTAGCCTTGACCTATTGAAGCATTAAGAGTTTCACCTAAAGACCAACTTAATCCATCCCTTTTTAATTTCCAATCTTTATCTGGGACAACACCTTTGGCTTTATCATCTATTTCTAGATCATAATATTCACCGAGACCAAGTTTCTTCATCATAAGAGCTATCTTATTAATTCCAATTTTTAATCCTAATTCATAAAAATACACATCACATGATTGCTCAATGGCTTCACTTAAATTCAAACTACCGTGACCATCTTTTAACCAACAGTGAAACTCTCTATTTCCTATTTTTTTTGAACCAGAACAAAAAAACTTACTATCATAATCTATAACACCACTTTCTAAGCCAGCCAAAGCTACTGCCATTTTAATTGTTGAACCTGGAGGATATACACCTGACATACTTCTATTCAAAAGTGGAGATCTTTTATGCGTTTTTAATTTATCCCATTCTTCAATTTCTAATTCATTTGAAAAAATATTTGGATCAAAACCAGGAGAAGATGTACTACAAATAATTTGACCATTTTCAATATCCATTACTATAATTGATCCTGAATTTGGATTACTAATATTATTCTTTTCATCTAAGTAAACATAATCTTTATTAATATAAGACAAATTAGTATCATCATTAATTCTTTTTTGTATTTTAGCAGTTACATCTATTTTCTTAAAATTGCCTCTTTCCAATCTTTCACTTGCAAACGCCTGTAACTTCATATCTAAAGAAACTTGCACATCTTTTCCTGAAATAGTGTTTTCATATATATGTGAAGCAATAACAAATCCTTTAGATGTCACCTCATTTCTTTTTCTACCAAACTTACCTCTTAATTGATTATCAAAAAACTTTTCCAAACCCCTTTTTCCAACCTGAATATCTTCGTTTTTAACGCTCAAAAAATTATTATTATTATTTGAAGGAAGACCTGTGTAACCTGAAATATGTCCAACAATATTACCTTGCGGATAAACTCTTTTCTTACTCATGTAAAAGCTTATTTCAGGAAACTCTATGCTTCTTATTGCTAGTTTTGATAAATTTTTTTTTGATAGATTTTTTGTAATTATAATTTTTTTAGTAGGTATTTCATTTATTAAACTTATTTTTTTTTTAAAGTTAATAATATCTTTTTTATCTAAATTAACGATATTAGATATTCTTGCAATTACACGATCAGAATCTAAAGTTTTGTTCCAATTCAAAACAAGATGAAAAGTGTCTTCATTACCAGCTATCAATCTCATTTTTCTATCTAATATTTTTCCTCTTTCAGGAGGAATTATATGAAAATCAAATCGATTATTATCAGATAATTTTTCATATTTTTGATTTTCAATTAATTGCAGATCAAAAAGTTTCCAACCTATTGCTCCTATAACTGATCCTTTTATTAATGATAAAAAAACAAATCTTCTAGATATTTTTTTATTTAATTTTTTTACATTCTTATTTTTCATGAATTAGTTTTTATCATTCTAGTAATAAAAAAAATAAGATCTAAACCTGAATTTATAATTGGAAAAAGTATTAATGTAGTACCAACATGAAATAATAAAGGGTTTAAATCTGGAATATTTAAATTAACTGTAACATTAATTAATAAAACGATAAGAAATGTTGTTATAAATATAAAGGTAAATGAAAACCATTGTTGTTCATGATTTTTATTTAATTTAAGTAAAGACAAATTTTCTGCTTGGAATTTTATTAACAATAAAAACATTGAAGAAAAGCCTAGACTGACACCTGACATTACATCGTTCAAAATACCTAAAATGAATAATAAAATGTTTGATGGACTGAAATTTAATTTTCTAATAAGTAAATAAATTAAAATAGAAATGATACTTGGAGTGGAACTGTTAAATATTGAAAAGTAACCAAGTGATCTTTCAAAATCCATTAAAAAAAATAATAAAAGAAACAAAAGGCAGTTAATTGATAATCTATAAAAAAAATACGTAAAGTCAGTATATTTAATCAATCTTGTTCCCTTTCTATTTTTCTTTTTCCACTTGAATCTATTCCTTTAAAAATAGATGAGGGTTTAGGATTTTGTAAAGGAGCAAAACCTTGAAATTTTTTATCATCAATATTTATTGTTTGATTATTAGTTAATATCGATATGTATGTCATTCTTTGAAAATCTACTGAAGGTTTAATATAATATTCTCCAGAAAAACTTTTTATTATTTTACCAACATTTATACCTGAAGGCAATCGACCTCCATGGCCCGATGTTTCTACAGTTTCACCTTCAATAGGAATAGCATCAGATGACAGAAATTTTATTTCTAAAAGGTTACCGTTTTGGCCTTGTGCTACAGCCGGCCAATTACTACTAGTCAAGTATATTGGTATCATTGAATTTATATCAATGAGTAAAAGAATCCTACTTGTTTTCAAACCTACATTTACAACATAGCCTACAAGGCCAAAAGATGATATCGCTGGTTGTCCAATTTGTATCCCAAAATTTTTACCTGAATTGATTAAAACAGTATTAGCAAATATACCACCTGGAGCAGTAATAACTCTACCAGTAACTATTTCATTTTTTAATTTAGGTAAAACATTTAAAAGTCCTCTAAGTTCTAATAATTCAAGTTCCTTAGATTCTGATTGTATATTTAAGGATTTAAGTTTTCTAAGTTCATTTTTTAGTTTTATATTTTCTTGCCTTAATGAACTTGTTGATTTTACATCTTCCAAAATCACTGCTATTTCTTTAATAGGTTTATTAACAACATGAGTTACAGGTGCCCAAAAATCAAATAGAAATGACTTTATGTTTCTTATTGCTATAAGATCTAGTTTACCTAAAAAAACAAGAAGTAAGCACAACAATATTAGAACGAAATTGAAGTTTCTACCTTCTTTGATGGTTCTATTATTTGAGGGTTTTCCTGAAACCAACTTTTCTCACTTATGGAAGACTAATTAAATTAGAATTAAGCCCCTATTAATACATTTCTAAGAGACTTCATTTCATCAAGACACCTTCCGGTACCCATAACAACACAAGTAAGCGGATCTTCGGCGATGACAACAGGCAAACCAGTCGCTTCCCTAATTGTTGTATCTAACTCACCTAATAAAGCTCCTCCACCTGTTAAAACAATACCTCTCTCAACTATATCAGCAGCTAGTTCAGGTGGAGTTTGTTCTAAAGCTGTTTTAGTAGCTTCAATTATTTGGCCTACAGGCTCAGCAAGTGCCTCACAAATCTGTGCCTGATTTATTTCAATTTCTTTTGGGACACCGTTAACCAGATCCCTACCCCTCACTTCAATACTGGAGCCAACGCCATCTTTAGGTATTTTAGCAGTTGCAATACCTTTTTTAATTCTTTCTGCAGTCATTTCTCCAATAAGTAAATTATGATGCCGTCTAATATAAGCTACAATTGCCTCATCAAATTTATCGCCACCAACTCTTACTGAACGGGCGTAGACTATATTCCCTAATGATAAAATAGCAACTTCTGTTGTTCCTCCACCTATATCAACTACCATGGAACCAGAAGCTTCTGTAACAGGAAGGTTAGCACCTATTGCTGCAGCCATTGGTTCTTCGATCAAATAAACTCTTCTAGCGCCAGCTGCTTCTGCTGACTCTTGAATTGCTCTCCTTTCGACAGCTGTCGCACCAGATGGCACACAAATAACAACTTGCGGACTAACCAAAGCGGACCTTTTATGAACTTTTCTAATAAAGTGTTTAATCATTTCCTCAGCCACATCAAAATCCGCTATTACTCCATCAGCCATGGGCCTGATCGCTCTAATATTACCAGGGGTTTTACCCAACATAGTCTTAGCTTCTTCACCTACAGCTAAAACCTGGGATTTTCCTCTAATTTCGGTAATTGCTACAACTGATGGTTCGTTTAACAAAATCCCTTGGCCTTTTACATATACCAATGTATTGGCAGTACCTAAATCTATAGCTAGATCAGCCGAAAACAAGCCTCTTATGTATCCAAACATAGAAAAACCTTTCAAAGATTGAAGTGAAAGCTAAATCACTACAATTAATTAATGTTAGTGTTTAATTAGTATCTTAATTCAAGGAATTAATAAATATTAATTTTTATCTTTATCAACAAGTCTATTAGCTGTAATCCAAGGCATCATAGCTCTAAGTTCTTTTCCAACCTCTTCGATTGGATGATTAGCAACTTTTCTTC
>JADHRC010000102.1 GCA_016777645.1 Alphaproteobacteria bacterium | reverse complement strand
ATGAATATGAAACAATTAATTGAGAATTATAAGGCATCGAATGTCTCTATACCAAAGTCTATGATTGGTTGGATGAGATCAAATCATGCTGGAGAAACAGGTGCTGTTTGGATATATATTGGAGCTAAATGCATTTTTTGGAATAGAGATATTCAAAAAATGTCAAAAGAACATTACAAAACAGAAAAAAACCATCTAATTATAATGAACTATTTATTAAAAAATAAGAATAAAAGTAAACTTTTACTATTATGGAGATTTTTAGGATTTAGTTTGGGTTTTGTGTCAGCATTATTGGGCTATAGATTTTTTTGTGTTACTATACAGTCGGTAGAAACTTTCGTTGAGCATCATTACCAAGAGCAAATAGAATATTTATATAAACATTCCATTTCATTTGATCTTTTGAAAGTCTTGGAGATATGCTGTGCAGAAGAAGTAGAACATCAAAATGATGCAGAATCAAAAAAGGGTAAAATCAATAATTTCATTGAAAATTATTGGTCAAGAATAGTTGGTTCTGGGTCTGGTTTTGCAGTTAGTGTTTCAAAATTGATATAGGTTACTTAATGAAGTTAATAGAAATTTTTTACGATGGAAAATGTGGACTTTGTAGTAAAGAAATTAATTATTACAAAAGGATTTCTCCTAAAAATATTTTTAAGTGGAACGATATTGCCAATAATCCTAATGAACTGAAACACATAAAAGTTTCACAGTATGACGCACTAATGTATTTACACGGTCTAGATAGAGATAAGAATTTAAAAATTGGTGTTGATGCTTTTATTTTGATATGGGATCAATTAAGATTTTGGAATTTGTTATCTTTTCTAGTAAAACTTCCAATCATTTACTCTATAGCTAAGTGCCTATATAATTTATTTGCAAGTTACAGATTTAAAAAATTAACACACTGCCAAATGGCTAGTCAGGAAGTCTATAAGTAAATGTTTGGATGGATTAAAGCTTTAAAGAAAAAAAATAAAAAAGATAAAAAGATAGAAACTCGTTTGGAACAGATGAAAAAAAATCCATATAAAAGAGTTGATAGCGAAAATATGACAGATATTGAAAAAATGGATAAAGGTTTTAATGGTAAAACCTTTACCATTAACGGAATAGAAGTGGATTTTTAGTATTTTTTTAATACGATTAATTATTTTGCCTTTAGGTTAATAATTATGTATTTTGGAATTCTTTTGTCATTACGATATTTAGGGGGATTATAGATGAAAAGGCTTACAACTACGTTAGCAGCACTAATGATCATGACTTCATCATCAATTTTTGCAGATGGACATCAATTAAAAGTTGGAATGATAACCACTTTATCAGGTGGTGGTTCAGGATTGGGCATTGATGTAAGGGATGGTTTTATGCTTGCTATAAAAGGGAATCAGAAAATCAGTGTCATTGTAAAAGATGATCAGCGCAAACCAGATATCGCGGTTCAATTAGCAGACAAGATGATACAATCTGACAAAGTTGATGTTCTTACCGGAATTATTTGGTCAAATTTAGCAATGGCAGTTGTGCCAGCAGCTGTTAATCAGGGTAAATTCTATTTGTCACCTAATGCTGGGCCATCTCAATTAGCTGGTAAAGGATGTCATGAAAATTATTTTAACGTTGCATGGCAAAACGATAATTTACATGAAGCCGCTGGTGGTTACGCCAACTCAGCTGGTTTTAAAAACTCTTTTATTCTTGCTCCTAATTACCCAGCTGGTAAAGATGCGCTTACAGGTTACAAGAGGTTTTTTAAAGGTAAACTTGCAGGAGAGGTGTATACTAAGCTTGGTCAAAAAGATTATGCAGCTGAGATCGCTCAAATTAGAGCTTCAGGAGCAGATAGTGTATTTTTCTTTTTACCAGGTGGTATGGGAATTGGTTTCATGAAACAATTTTCACAATCTGGAATTAAGATACCAGTTGTAGGTCCCGCTTTTTCTTTTGATCAAGGTATTTTAAAAGCAGTTGGAGATGCAGCATTAGGAGTTAAAAATACCTCACAGTGGTCAAAAGATATAGATAATCCTGCAAATAAAAAATTTGTCAGTGATTTTCAATCAGAATACGGTCGTCTTCCATCCTTGTATGCATCTCAAGGTTACGACACGGGTAAACTCTTAATTTCAGCAATGGTAAATGCTAAAATAGATGATAAGGATAAATTTAGAGATGAGCTCAGAAAGGCTAATTTTTCTTCCACAAGAGGAAAATTTAGTTTTGATAAAAATCATCATCCAATTCAAGATATCTATGTGCGTGAAGTCATAAAAGAGGGAAAAACACTCACTAACAAAATTGTTTCTGTTGGATTAAAGGATCATTCAAACGTTTATGTTGCTGAATGTAAAATGTAAATTATATGTCTAGGTGATTTTGTAAAAATTCACCTAGACAGTATATTTAAATGACTAATATCTTATTTATTGAACAACTCTTAAACGGTATACAATTTGGAACTATGCTGTTTCTTATGTCTGCTGGATTAACTCTAATATTTGGAGTTATGGGTTTAATAAACCTAGCTCATGGCTCCTTTTATATGATTGGGGCATTTTGCGCTGCTTTAGTTGCGGGTTTAACGGGTTCTTTTTGGTTGGCATTAGGGGCTAGCTTATGTGGTGCCGCAATTGCTGGAGTTCTGATTGAAATATTAATAATTAGACGGTTGTATAGAAGAGATCATTTAGATCAAGTATTAGCTACATTTGCTCTAATATTATTATTATCTGAAGGTGTAAGATGGTATTTTGGCGCATTCCCCTTATATCTAAGTATCCCCGAGAGTTTAAATGGAACCATACCTATATTTGAAGAAATAATTTATTCTAAATATAGACTATTCATTATATTGATGGGCTTTTTAATTGCTATTGGTCTTTATATATTAATAACAAAAACTCGGTTAGGCATTCGTATCAGGGCTGGTCAAAATGATCGTGAAATGATCTCAGCTCTCGGAGTTGATATTTCAAAACTCTATACAGTAGTTTTTGCGTTGGGAGCTTCTCTTGCAGGTCTCTCTGGTGCTCTAATTGGTGCCATACAATCCGTGGAGGTTGGAATGGGAGAACCAATTTTGATTCTAGCATTTGTTGTTATTGTAATTGGTGGCATAGGGTCAATAAAGGGTGCTTTCATTGGTTCAATCTTAGTAGGAGTAACAGATACTTTAGGACGTGTTTTTTTACCAGATCTACTTAAAATTTTTATAGAACCTTCTTATGCAACCTCAATAGGATCATCAATTGGCTCAATGTTAATTTATATTTTAATGGCTTTGATTTTAATTATTAAGCCTTCTGGATTATTTGGAAAAAGTTAAAATGATAATAGAAAAACTCTTCAATAAATGGATATTATTTTTACTTATAATAATCCCGATATTCGGATTAATTTTTGAAGAACCATATTACATAACATTAACAACTAAAGTCATTATTCTAGCAATTGCTGGAATTGGTTTAAATTTAGCTCTTGGTTATTGTGGGTTAATTTCTTTTGGTCATGCAGCTTTTTTTGGAACGGGGGGATACGTAACAGGAATTCTATCTTTCCATGCTCTTAACGAAGAATTATTATTTAGTTGGCCAATCGATATTTTTGGTAGTTCTGAAATGTTAATAATTTGGCCTGTAGCAATACTAGTATGTGCTTTCCTATCTTTAATTATAGGTTTTCTCTCGCTTAGAACTAGTGGTGTCTACTTTATCATGATTACTCTAGCATTTGCACAAATGTTATATTTTTTCTCAATAAGTTGGCCCACTTATGGAGGAGAAGATGGCCTTTCAATATACGTTAGGAACTCGTTCCCAATGGTAAATACAATGGATCCATTCACATTTTATTTTATTTGTCTTGTATGGCTAATGATTACTCTATTTATATCATTTAAATTAATTAATTCAGCTTTTGGTATGGCATTTCAGGCTATAAAACAAAATGAAGAAAGAGTAAAATCTGTAGGAATAGAAACGTACAAAGTCAAGTTAATAGTTTTTGTCATTTCTGGTACAATGGCAGGCTTGGCTGGATCTCTTTATACAGATTTAAATAGATTTGTAAGCCCATCTGTTCTTGATTGGCATACTTCTGGAGAGATAATGATTTTTGTAATTCTAGGAGGAATGGCCAGGCTTTATGGACCTATAGTTGGGGCGGCTTTCTTTATTATATTAGAACAAACACTTGGCACTTATACTGAAAATTGGCAATTTTGGTTAGGTCTAATATTAATATTAGAAATATTATATGCTCGATCTGGTATATTAGGCTTGTTTGATAAGAAAAAAAATAATGAAAAATAAAATATTAAATATCAAAAATTTATCAAAATCATACGGAGCCTTTAAGGTAACTGATCAAATAGCCATAGATCTAAATTTCAACGAAATTCACGCACTAATAGGACCTAATGGAGCAGGTAAGTCAACTCTTATAAAGCAAATTGTTGGGAGTGTTAAACAGGACAGGGGGTCTATCCTTCTAGACCAGGAAGACATAACTGATTTAAGTGATGTTGAAAGAGCAAAAATTGGGATATCTAGAACATTTCAAGTATCTTCTATAATTCCAAGTTTTAGCGCGATAGAAAATATAATTTTATCTCTTCTTAATAAGTCCAATAAAACTTTTCAGCTATTTAAAAATATAAAAGATAATAATGAATTAGAACTTAAGGCTAAAAATATACTCAGGGAAATAGAATTAATAGAAAATTCTGGAATGGTAGCATCAGAACTTAGCCATGGTGATAGAAGAAAATTAGAGGTAGGGCTTGCTTTGGCTATGAACCCAAAAGTTTTCTTGTTTGATGAACCAATGGCAGGTTTAGATGAAAGTGGAACGCAAATGATGATAAATTTATTCAAAAAAATAAAACTTAACACTCCAATTTTGTTAATTGAACATGATATGGAGGCTGTTTTTGCTCTTGCTGACAGAGTATCAGTAATTAATTATGGGAAAATAGTAGCAACAGGAACAGTTGATCAGATCAGATCTAATGAATTAGTTAAAGATGTCTATTTAGGCTATGAGATTTAATGAAAAACTTTTTAGAAATTAAATCTTTAAAGGCTTGGTATGGTGCAAGCCAAGCACTCTTTGATGTTAACTTAGAAATTAAAGAAGGTGAAATTGTCGCTTTACTTGGTAGGAATGGAATGGGAAAATCTACAACTATTAAATCAATCTGCGGGTTAATAAATAAATTTCAAGGAGAGATTAGTTTTAACAATATTTCTCTTTTGGGGATGCCTAGTTATAAAATTGCTCAATTAGGAATAGGTTTGGTTCCAGAAGGAAGAAGAGCATTTTCAAATTTAACAGTTATAGAAAACCTGCTTGCCACTTCTGTTGATGGAGAATGGACTCTAGATAAAGTTTTCGAATTATTTCCAAAACTTGAAGAAAGAAAGTTTCAAGGTGCTTACTCATTATCAGGTGGTGAACAGCAAATGTTAGTTATTGGTAGAGCCTTAATGACTAATCCAAAGTTATTAATTTTAGATGAAGCAACTGAAGGTTTGTCACCTACAATCAGATTGGAAATTTGGAAAGTTATAGAAGTTTTAAAAAATAAAAAGATATCTATTTTAATTATCGATAAGTCGCTAAAACAATTACAAATTTTGGCAGATAAATTCTATATTCTTGAGAAGGGTAGAACTGTATGGAAGGGGTTTCCAAATGAACTAACTACTAATACTGCCCAAAAACATTTAGGTGTGTAATTAGTTTTGATAACAAACATTATCAATTGTTTTTTTCAGTTTTTCGCAAAGTTCATCTATTTCTAAATCATTTATTATAAAAGGAGGGGCAATTAAAA
>JADHRC010000101.1 GCA_016777645.1 Alphaproteobacteria bacterium | reverse complement strand
CCCATAAAGGCATTAGTTTTTCATGAAGATCCTTTGCAGTTTCCCAATCTTGATCAATAACAGCGTCCCATAATTTGACAGATGGACCTGGGGCAGCAGTTAAAATTGCTGCAATTGATCCTGGGGCTCCCAATTTGTACGATAAGTAAAGTAGAGCATCAACAGCACTAAAAATCATATTTTCTGGCTTTGCCCTTCTGATAAGATCAGCAAACAGTTTCATATCACCAGCACTTTGTTTAACCCCTAAAACACCAGGAACCTCGTCCATGATTCTCAAGAGTAAATCAGGAGATAAATAACACCAAGGTACAACATTATAAATCAGGATTGGTATTTGGCACTCATCGTGTATTTCTTTAAAATGCCTTACCATTGCATCGTCATCAGGCCTAAATAAATAACTAGGTGGTGTTATTTGAAGTGCTGAAACGTTAAGAGATTTTACAGATTTGCCCCTTGCTATCACCTCAGATGTTGAATTAGCAATAATTCCAGCAACCAAGGGAACTCTGCCATCCAACGAAGTTGCTGTTTCTGTCATTAGAGATAAGTATTCTTCTCTATTTAAAACATGTCCTTCGCCTGTACTTCCACCAGCGGCTAAACCATGAACACCATTCTCAATTAACCAGTCTACTTGGGGTTTTATCAAGTTAAGATCAATTTCTCCATTCATATTAAATGGAGTTGTAAAAGGTGCAATAATTCCTTTTAGATCACTCATGGTTTTCTCCTTTAAAAATTAATTTATTATTTTTTATTATAACTAAATTATATTTAATATAAAAAGTTAAAAGAACATAATAAGATAATTTTAGGAAAAAAACATATATGATCATAGACAAAGAAACAGAAATTTTTTTAGAAACTCGTGTCATAAATAATTCTAAATTACATCATTTATTAGATCCAATAGAATTAAGGGCTGAACGCTTAAGACAGTTGAAAGAGGACAACTTAATCCTCCCAAAAGTTTATAAAATTGAAAATATAAATATAAAAAGGGAATTTAACAAAGATGTTAAATTAAGATTTTACTTTCCTAAAAATATTAATAAAAAGACGAAAACTCCACTCATAATTTTTTTTCATGGGGGTGGCTTCGTAATGGGAGACTTAGACACGCATGACTTTACTTGTAGGTCAATTTGTATTGAATCACAAATGATTGTAGTAGCAGTAGATTATAGTTTATCACCAGAATATAAGTTCCCATATGCAGTTGAAGAAGTTAAAGATGTTCTTAATAGCCTTCCAAATTTTGAAAATGATTTTTTAATAGATCTGGATAATATTTTTGTATGCGGAGATAGTGCCGGAGGTAATTTGGCCACAGTTTTGGCGATACATTCTAGAGACAAAAAAATTATTCCAATTCAAGGTCAGATATTGATATACCCATGCGTTGATCTTACTTTATCGATGCGATCCATGGATATTTTCTTGCAAGGTATGACACTAACTTTTGAAACTATGGATTATTTCATTAAGCACTATCTTAGAAACAGTAATGATGCAGTTAACTGGCAAGCATCACCTCTTTTTGCTAAAAATCTTCATAATTTACCTGAAACTTATATATTTGCAGCCGGCTTAGACCCACTCCTGGATGAAGGTATAGCTTATAAAAATAGATTAGAGAGCTTTGGTAATAAAGTGAGTTATAAATTATATGCTGGTCAAATCCATGGTTTTTTATCTAATTCTAAATATTTTCCTAAGGCTCTTGAATGTATAAAAGAAATAGGAAAGGCAGCAAAATCAATGGTTGTAAAAAGAGAATGTAAATGAAAAAAATTATTATATTTGGCGGTTGCGGGTTTTTAGGGAGTTGGATTGTAAATGTCTTTTTAAGAAAAGGTTATGATGTGACTATTTTTGATTTAAAAATTCAAAAAGAATTACTTGGTAATATATTAGAAGAGGACATTAATAAAATTAAATTCATCCAAGGTGATATTACAAAATATGAACAAGTAGAAGAAGCAACTAGTCAAATGGATCATGTGATTAATTTAGCTGGATTAATGACTCCTGATTGTAGTTCTAATCCTAAATTAGGTGCTCAAGTAAATGTTTTAGGTGCAATTAATGTCTTTGAGGCTTTAAAAAAACATAATATTAAATTTCTGGTTTATGCCAGTAGCGCTGGAGTTTTTGGTCAAAAAGATAAATATAATCCATTTCCAGAGACTCATTATGGAGCTTATAAGCTTGCTGTTGAGGGCTTGGCAAGAGCATATTTCAACGAATCTAATATTTCGAGTATTGGTATAAGGCCTTATGTTATCTATGGCCCCGGAAGGGAAGTTGGGGGAACTGCAGGCGTCACTTTGGCTTGTAAGGCTGCCAAACAAGGATATAACTATACTATAAACTTTTCAGGAAATGCTGGCTTTGTTTATGTTGAAGATGTTGCTGAAATAGTTGACATGTCAATATCCCAAAAACCTTTAGGGGCATTAACTTTTAACATCAATGGGATAACAACAGATGTTAAAGATTTCATAAATATAATTAAAAAAAATATACCTTTATCAAATATTGACTTGAAAGGGGATCAATTAAGCGTGGTAGATGAAATACTTGGTAATGAACCATCCAAAACATTTAAAAATTTTAAGTATACTTCTCTTCAAGATGGGATTAAAAAGACTATCGATTTTTATTGAGTTTTAGAGAGAAAAAATAAAATATGCCCTTAAATATTTCTTCAAACGCTAAGGGTATATTATTTATAATTGCCGCAATATCATGTTTATCTGTGATGGATGGTGTTACAAGATATTTGACTGATTATTACAATGTAATCTCAATTAATATGTTTCGATATTTTTTCTTATTTTTATTTGTAATTTCTATTAATAGTATTGGTAATAAAAGTGTTATTTTAGTTTCAAAGAGTAAATTTAAACTAATACAAATAATTCGTGGGACTATTTTAGCAGTAGAGATGTGCTTTGCTCATTATCTTTTTTTAAAAATAGGTCTCATAGAAACACATGCTATTTTTGCTAGTTGTCCTTTAATTGTTGCAGCTTTATCAGTTGTTTTTCTTAAAGAAAAGGTAGGTTGGAGAAGGTGGAGTGCTATTTTAATTGGTTTCATAGGTATTTTAATTATGCTTCGTCCAGGTACAAAAGTTTTTGATCCTTTATCCTTGATAGCACTGGGATGTGCTGTTGCCTTTGCTATCTATCAAATTTTAACAAGATACGTGTCTAGTGAAGATAGTCCAGACACAAGCCTTTTTTATACTGGTATTACAGGTTTTGTCATATTAGGTTCTGTAGGTCCTTTTTTTTACACTTCAGTTGATAATGCACATTGGATATGGATGTTGTTAGTTTGCATGCTTGGGGCAGGCGGGCACTTTTTGATGATTAATGCTTTTAAACATAGTGAAGCGTCAATACTACAACCTTTTACATATCTTCAGTTGGTTTTTGTTTCTATAATTGGTGTATTAATATTTAATGAGAAACTAGAAAGTGAGATTGTTATAGGTTCATTAGTTGTTATAGTTGCAGGTTTATTCACTTTCTGGAGAGAGTATATAAAAAACCAAAATAGTTAGGGAGCAAGCAATTGTCTAAACATAAATATAAAAATATTCTTCTAACAGGAGCGGCCGGCGCATTAGGCGAGCAATTAAGGGAAACTTTGTCTAAAGAATGTGTTTTGTTAAGGATTTCTGACAGGGTTGACTTGAAAAAAAAATTCAAAAATGAACAAGTAGAGCTTGCTGATTTATCTTCGCAAGAGGCAATGTTGAATTTAACTAAAGATATTGATTGTGTTGTACATATGGGAGGACAAAGCATTGAAGGTTCATGGGACAATGTTCTAAACTCTAATATTACAGGTATGTATAATTTGTATGAAGCCTGCAGAAAAAATAAAATTAAAAGAGTTATTTGGGCCAGCTCAGTCCATACTGTTGGTTTTTATCCACGATCAGAGGTAATAGATACTAAGGCTATGCCAAGACCTGATAGTAATTATGGTTTGTCAAAGGTGTTTGGTGAATCATTGGCTCAATATTATTGGGACAAATATAAATTAGAAACTGTGTCTGTAAGAATTTACTCATGCGTTGCAGAGCCCAAGGATCATAGAATGTTATCAACATGGCTTAGCTATGATGATTTAAGAAATTTAATGGTAACATGTATGAATAGCTCTAATGTTCAGCATTCAGTTATTTTTGGGGTTTCAAACAATGATTCCTTGTTAATTGATAACAAGTTTGCCAATCATATAGGTTATAAACCAAAAGATAATGCAGAAAATTATAGAAAAAAATTAGATGAAAAACTTGGGTTTGTAGATTCTCAAGACCCTCTTGTAACTACTCATGGTGGATACTTTGCTTCGGCAGGTCATTTTGATGACAATTAAATACTAGTTATATTTATTCTCTCAAAAATTAATTTTTAAGCTCTTCTGTGTTTAAAAACTATTTATTTGATGAAAATATAATCAAAAATTTAGTTTGTTAATTATTGCCGAGTGAATTTTAAGCAATAACTAAAATTCATAAGTCAAGCAAAAAAAAATATTTGGATTTTTATTAATTTTTACTTGCGTTTCTTCGAATAATTAAGAAAGATACGAATCAATTGGAAACAATAATGTTTCTTTAAGTGGGTTATTTTTGGGGGATAATAAACTAACTTGATGATAGCCTTTTATTTTAAAATACTAGGGAGGAATTTTATGAAATTCAAATCTAGCCTTTTCGTGGGCGCTGTTGCATTAGCTGCAACTAGTTTAGTAGCTGTCTCAGCAAATGCTGATAAGCTACGTTGGAAAATGCAAAGTACTTGGGGAAGCCAGGTAGCAATCAACGGTGAGTCAGCTGTTTATTTCTCTAACAAAGTTAAGGAAATTTCAGGTGGTGATGTACAACTAAGGTTTCATGAGCCTAACGCTCTTGTTCCTTCATTAGAAGTTTGGGACGCTGTTAAGAATGGATCAGTAGATGCAGGTTATACAACACCTGGATATCATGCTGGTAAAATTCCAGCAGTTTCATACTTTACAGCTGTTCCTTTTGGACCAGGTGCTAGTGAGTACCATGGTTGGATGGAATATGGTGGAGGACAGCAGTTAAAAGACAGAATTTATGGTGAGTATGGTCTTCAAGCTCTTAACTGTTTAACACACGCTCCTGAGACATCTGGTTGGTTTAGAAAGAAAATAAACAATGTTGAAGAGTTAAAGGGAATGAAAATGCGTTTCTTTGGTCTTGGTGCAATGGTTATGAGTAAACTTGGTGTATCAACACAGTTACTAGCAGGTGGAGATATTTATCCAGCTCTAGAAAAAGGTGTTATTGATGCAACGGAATTTTCTATGCCTACACACGATTTAAGCTATGGATTTTACCAGCTAGCTAAATTTAACTACTTTCCAGGCTGGCATCAGCAAACTTCAATTGGTGAGTTACTACTTAACAAGAAGAGTTGGGAAGGTTTAACAAAAACTCAACAAGCTCTTATCAATACAGCTTGTCGTGACACTATGTGGTGGGCGCTTGTTAGATCTGATGCAAAGCAAGTTCCAGCTATGGCAGAACTTGAGAAGAAAGGTGTTGAATTTGTAACATGGCCTGACTCAGAAATTTCTAAATTTAAAAAAGCTTGGGATGAGGTTGTAGAAGAAAAATCAGCTTCTGATCCTTTGTTTAAGGAAATCACTGAAAGCTATAACAAATTCAGAGAAGACTACAGCATTTGGTCTTCAAGAGCATATTTAAAATCTATGAAGTACTAATTAAGACGCATTATAGCGCCCCTCTTTTAATGGGGCGCTATAACTTTTTTTATTCAATTCCATATAAAATAATATCATATAGAATAATAGGGGGAAAAAATGGCACT
>JADHRC010000100.1 GCA_016777645.1 Alphaproteobacteria bacterium | reverse complement strand
TAAGAACATTAACAGTTTTAGAAATTTTATACTCTACAGGAATGCGAATAACCGAGCTCATAAGCTTGCCCCTTGCAGATTTTGTTCAAATTCACGATAAAATTCAAATTAAGGGTAAAGGTGGAGTTTATAGAATCGTAGCTTTTAATAGTGAATCCCAAAAAGTTATTGTTGAATGGTTAAACCTAAGATCATCTCTTAAAGTTTTTGAGAATAATAGATATATGTTCCCTAAAACTAATAGTAAAGATTTCGTTTCTAGGCAAAGCGTTTATAAAGATGTTTTAGAATTGTCAAAAAGTGTAGGAATAAATAACAAAGAGGTTTCTCCTCATAAAATTAGGCATAGTTTTGCAACTCATTTATTAAATCGTGGAGCTGACTTAAGATCATTGCAAAAATTTCTAGGACATGCAGATATTAGTACTACTGAAATATACACCCATGTTCAATCAGAGAGATTGGCAGGACTTATAAACGATATTCATCCATTAAAAAACATCAAACTATAAGTATGAAGAAAGTAATTAATTATGATTAAACATTTTTTATCTTTTGAAAAACAAATCTCGGATCTAGAGGGTAAAATAGAGGAATTACGACATTTATCATCTGGAGGCGATATTAATATTGCTGAAGAGATCGGTAAATTGCAAGGTGCAGTTGATAAAGAATTAAAATCAACTTATTCTAATCTATCACCTTGGCAAAAAGTTCAGGTATCAAGGCATCCCGAGCGTCCTCATTTTCAGGATATAGTAAAATTTTTATTTGATGATTATATACCCCTTTCTGGAGATAGAAACTTTTCAGACGATAATGCACTAACTGGAGGTACAGCTTTTTTTAGAAAAAAGAGTGTAATTATTATTGGAATTGATAAGGGTAAAAATACTACAGATAGAATAAGTAAAAATTTTGGGATGGCTAGGCCAGAAGGTTATAGGAAAGCCATTAGACTAATGGAGTTGGCAAATAAATTTTCTTTGCCAGTATTAATGTTTGTGGATACCGCAGGAGCATATCCTGGAAAAGGAGCGGAAGAAAGAGGACAGGCCCAGGCCATAGCAAGTTGTATACAGAAAAGTTTAGAAATTAAAGTTCCTACAATTTCTATAATTACTGGAGAAGGTGGATCTGGAGGTGCAGTTGCTTTAGCTGTTGCTAATAATACGTTAATGTTAGAGCACGCAATATATTCTGTAATATCCCCGGAGGGATGCTCTTCAATTTTATGGAGAAGCTCAGAGCATGCCAATATAGCAGCAGAGTCTCTAAAGTTAACAGCACAGGACATGTTTAGATTCGGTATAATTGATGAAATTATAGCTGAACCAGTTGGAGGAGCCCATAGAGATGCAAAAATTGCCATCAATGAAATAGGAAATGTCATAGAAAAAAGACTAGAGGCTTTGCTTTTGTTAAGCAAAGATGAGCTGTCTAAATCAAAAGAAGAAAAATATTTAAAAATTAGTTGAATATTTTTGTTTGGAATATAAAGAAGGTATTGATTTTCTAAAATTTTCCACTTCGTCTAAATTGATTTTAGAAAAAACAAACCCTACCTTTTCTCCGCCATCTGCTAAAATCTTACCCCACGGTGAAATAATTAGTGAGTGTCCATAGGATTTTCTTCCACATTCGTGAAGACCAGTTTGAGCTGGTGCAATAATAAAACATCCTGTTTCAATGGCCCTTGCTTTTAATAATGTATGCCAATGAAATGGACCAGTTACTGCTGAAAAAGCAGATGGGATGGTAATAATATTTGCTCCATTTTCTGCCAAATCTTGATAAAGATTTGGAAAACGAACGTCATAACAGATAGTCATACCAATATTTAGTTTTTTTTCTTTTATTTTTGCAATTGTAGCTTTCTTACCATTTAAATAAGTTTTTGATTCTTTAAAAATATCACCATTCGGTAATTGCACATCAAAAAGGTGAATTTTATCATATCTATAAATAACTTCACCTTGAGGATTAATGAGAAAAGATCTGTTAACTAACTTACTTTTTTGTTTAATTGGTAATGATCCGACTAAAATATAAATTGCATTAGATTTTGCAGTTTTTTTTAAAAATTTTAGACTTAAGCTTTCTTCTTCAAACGATGCAAGTTGTCTTGTAACATTAGAGTTTTCTTGAAGGGAAGTCGCACATTCTGGTAATGCTATAAACTCAGCACCAAGCTTAATAGCTTTTATTATTAAATTATTAATGGTTTCTAAAGTTTTTATTTCATCTTTTGTTGAAGTATATTGAAGACATGCAATGGATAGTTGAGTACTCATATTTTTAATAAATTATTTAGCTCGTCTTTTTCTTCAAGTTCAAATAAGTCATCACATCCCCCGATATGTTTGTCTCCAAAAAAGATTTGGGGAACTGATGTTCTTCCTTTAGATTTATTAATCATTTCAACTTTCTTTTCATATTGAAAATCGACATCAATTTCTTCAAAAACAATATTCTTTTTTTTAAGCAAAGATTTTGCTTTATAACAAAATCCACATAAAGAACTTGTGTAAATTACTACTTTATTTTTATTCATTGTTCCCTATCTTAATATTTTTTAAAACAAATCTTGAATAGAATAGATCAAAGCGTCATCAGCAGGAGGCATTTTGTATTTTCTAAGCATATTTGGTTTAACCCATTTGAGCAAATTATTTTCCATAGATTGAGGTTCCCCCTCCCATTTTCTACATACATAAAGTAGTAATAATAAATAAAAATTTTTATAATCAAATTCAGTAAAAGTTAGGGGAGCAATACATTTTTGACTTATGTCAATGTTTAACTCTTCTTTTACTTCTCTTATGATAGCATTTTCTGGGGTTTCTCCTTTTTCGACTTTACCACCAGGAAATTCCCATAATCCCGACAAATGCTTTTTAGGAGGGCGCTGACATAGTAGAATATGATCATCTTCATTTACTAGAGCAATACACACGACGGTTTTTATATTTTTAGGATCTGTAATCTGCATTTATTTCAATATACTTATGAGTTAAATCACAAGTATAAACGGTGGCTTTCGATTTTCCGACGCCTAGATCAACTGTCAAAAAAATATCTTTTTTTTGTAAATGCTCTGTAGCCCGTTTCTCCGAGTAATTTTTATCAACAGTTCCTTGGGTGGTAACTAGTTCATCACCTATATAAATTTTTATCTTATCCCTATCTGCTTTTTCACCAGATTTGCCAATAGCCATAATAATTCTACCCCAATTTGCATCTTCTCCAGCAATTGCTGTTTTAACTAAAGGAGAATTTGCAATTGAAAATGCAATTTTTTTTGCAGATTTTTGAGAGTAAGCATTTTTTACTTCAATGGTAATAAATTTAGAGGCCCCTTCTCCATCAATAACAATTAATTTGGCAAGCTCTAACATCAAACTAGATATATTTTTTTTGAAATCTTTAAGTCTCTGATCTGAATATTTATTAATAGGTAAATGTTTGGCTGTTCTGGTTGCTGCCAACAACAAAGTATCACTTGTTGATGTATCACTATCTACAGTAATAGAATTAAAGCTTTTTTCATTTTCAGTTTTTAGTATTTTTTGAAGAATTTCAGATGGTAAATTTGCATTTGTAAAAATAAATCCCAGCATAGTTGCCATATTAGGGGCGATCATTCCTGACCCCTTAGCAATACCAACAATTTCTATATTAGTATTGTCTATCTTACATGTTCTTTTGGCTATTTTTGGGAATGTGTCTGTTGTTTTTATTGCATTCGCGGCAGCTAACCAATTAGGAAAATTATATGGAGATAATTTCTTTAAATTATTAATAACTCTATTAGGATCAAGTTGTTCACCAATAACTCCTGTTGAAGCTGTGTAAACTTGATTAAGTTTGCAAGCTAGTTTCTTAGAAATAAATGTTCTTATTTTAAGAACAGTTTCTTCTCCTTTCTCTCCTGTAAATGCATTTGCATTTCCAGAATTTACAACAATAGCTCTTATAGTTTGCTTTTCTTCAGAATGGAGACATTCTTTGCATTGATTAACGGAAGCGCTTGAAGTTAGTGATTTTGTAAATAATCCAGCAATTGAAGCTTCTTTTTCAAATTCAACTAAAAGCAAGTCATGCTCATTGTTTTTAGATTTTTTAATGCCAGAAAAACAAGTTGATATTTTTATATCTTCTAAAGTTATATTTTCATTCATTATATTTTCATACATAGGGAGCGCTAGAGTTTTTAATTGTTAACTTCTTTTACAATATCATCAAAATCAACAATTGTAATTTCATGATTTTTTCTAATTTTTTTTTCAAGATTAGCAAGTGAATTTTTTGTTATTTGATCTATAATATTCTCTCTAATTTCATCTAATTTTTTAGGTTTTGCATCCCTAATATCATTTAATTTAATGATATGAAAACCAAACTTAGTTTCAACAGGCTCTTGTGTGGTTTCTCCTTTTTTCAATGCAAAAGTTGCGTTTTCAAATCCTTTTACCATTTGCCCAGGAGCAAACCAGCCTAACTCGCCTCCATTTTTACCAGAAGGCCCTGTTGAATGTATTCGAGCTAATTCGGAAAAATTAGATTGTTTATTTAGTTTTTCAATTATAGAAATTGCTTCTTCTCTGGTTTTAACGAGTATATGACTGGCATTAGCTTCTTTGAATCCAGAGAATGATTTAAGGTAATTATCATAAAATTGATTTATTTTTTCTTCTCTAGTCTCGTTTCTAACGAAATTATTAAGCCAATATTTTGCCAAGATCTGATCTTTACTTTTTTGAATTAAATTTATAACATTTGTATCAAGATCTATCTTTTCCTCATAAGCCCGTTTAGTTATTAAATATTGATTTATTAATTCATTAACTATCCTTGGATAGATTTCAGGCAAAGGCCTTTTTTTAACATTTTGAGGCAATGTATTTATTGCATTTAAAACATCTTGGGCCGATATCACATGATTATTAATTTTAGCCGCAACAATACTACTAGGTTCTTTTGCGGAAACTGACTTTATTGACAAAACAAGAATTATTTTAGCCACAAGAAAAAAGGTTTTAAAAGAAGACATTTTGGTATATTCCAATAATTAAGATAACTTATTTATAGATTTTTTTAAAATCTTTACAAGGGTTGATATTTTCTACTTATGTAAATAAATAATACTCACACTTTGCACTATTGGAGCAACTTATAAATGTTCAGCAAAATAACATCTAAATTTTTTGGGTCGTCCAATGACAGGCAAATTAAAAAATATAGGCCAACTATTGATCTTATAAATAAACTAGAAAAAGATTTTGAGTTGCTGTCAGATAATGATCTAAAGTTGAAAACTATTGAATTTAAAAAAAGAATTTCTGAAAAAGAAACTTTGACAGATATTTTGCCTGAAGCTTTTGCTGCAGTAAGAGAAGCTGCAAAAAGAACTTTAAATCAGAGACATTTTGATGTGCAGTTAATGGGTGGATTAGTTCTCCATGAAGGCAAAATTGCAGAGATGAAAACAGGAGAAGGTAAAACGCTCGTAGCTACACTTGCTTGTTACTTAAATTCATTAGAAGAAAAAGGTGTTCACGTTGTGACAGTGAATGATTATTTGGCAAGAAGAGATTCACAGTGGATGGGGCAGATTTATAATTTTTTAGGCATCTCTGTCGGATGTATTGTTTCTGATATGCAAGATCACGAAAGAAGAGCCGCATATAAATCTGACGTGACATATGGAACTAATAATGAATTTGGCTTTGACTATTTAAGAGATAATATGAAATATAGTCTTGACGACATGGTTCAAAGACCTTTTAACTTTGCCATTGTGGATGAGGTTGATTCAATTTTAATTGATGAGGCTAGAACACCATTGGTAATTTCAGGTCAATCAGAGGATTCTTCTGTTTTATATA
>JADHRC010000099.1 GCA_016777645.1 Alphaproteobacteria bacterium | reverse complement strand
CTTCTGAAGAAATATTATTAAAGAAGGCTAAAGTTATTGTTGAAAAACTTCTTGAAAGGAAGGATTTTGCATCATCAACTAAAGAAGAGTTTTATGAAACTGAACTTGATACTTTCCAAAACTTAAAAAATTATCTGGCAGGGTTTTTAAAGTTAAGACAGTTTTCTGATAATTCTTCACCTCGTGCCTTGATCACTAGAGCTGAGCTGGAACTGGAAAATAGAAATTTAAAAAAATTTTTAGATTTAATAAAGCAACTTCCTGATAATTGGAAAAAGCCTGTAAACAACTTTATAATAGAAGCTGAAAATAGTCTTAACCTTATGAATAATGAGGGCAAATAATTGATTTTTAAAATTCTAAAGCTATTTATCCTTATTTCGATTATTTGGTTTTTATCTGAGTTTTTTGCAAACAGCGAGGGTGAAACTAATATAAACTGGATGGGATGGGGCATTCAAATACCTACAGATAGGTTTATATTAATACTATTATTATTTTCATTTTTTCTTATTTTTGTTGATAGGATTTGGTTGGCTTTTTTAAATCTTCCAAAATCTGCACTGAGAAGATATGAAGATAAAAATAACAGAAAAGTAGAACAAAAGTTGATAAAAGCTTTTTTGTTAGCAAGCCATGGAGAGAATGTGTCTGCAGCCAAGGAAGCTTCACTAGTAGCAAAAAACACGAAAGATAAAAATCTTGGAAAATTATTAATCAGACATTTAGACATTATTAATAATATTAATAAAAATGATGGAGATAAGAAAGAACTTGCTCAAAAATACTTCCAGCAGCTTACTAATGAAAGTGCCACGGCTTTTGTGGGTCATTTGGGTTTAATGCAACAGGCAATTTTAGATAATAGTGATCCTAATATTATTATTGAAGAAGGAGAGAGAGCATTAAAATTTGAACCCAAATCAAAACAAATTTTAGAAGTTTTGTTCAATTCATACACTCTTAAAGGGGATATCAAAACATCTCTGACTTATTTGAATAAACTTAAGAACTTTAACTTTATTTCAAATGAAATTTATAGAAAGATTGTTTCTAACTTAAACTATCTGTTGGCTTTGGAAAATATTGATAATGGTAATAAAAGGTTAGCAGTAAATAATTTAAAAGAAGCCCTAAGACAGAAACCAGACAATATAATGGCTTCTATAAAATTATCTCAAACAATTACTGGTATTGGTTCAAAATCTTCTTCAATTAAACAATTGGAAAATACTTTTTTATTAACCTCACACCCAGATGTGTTAGATACATTAGCAAAAAAATGGGACGATAATACGCCAGGTTTAAGGGTTGCTAAATCAATTAAACTCCTTGGTAAGAAGTCTTCGCCTGAAATTCAGAATGATCTAAAAATTGAGGTTGCTTGTTTTGCTATTAGAGAAAATATATGGGGTGAAGCAGAAAAAATACTATCTGAAATTCCAGAAGAAAAACTTACAAATAAAGCTTTTCAGGCATTAGCTGATATAGAAAATTCAAAAAATAATTCTGATAAAGTTAAGGAATATTTGGGCAAAGCTGCGAATGCTACTGAGGGATTTAATTACTTTTGCTCTTCTTGTGGCAATAAAAACTTAAAATGGGAATTATATTGTTCTAATTGTAAAAGCCTTAGCACTATTGATTGGATGAAGGGAAATGATAGTAAAAAATTAGATTCAGTTTTTTTACCTAGTTCAAATAGCGTTATTGAAAATAAATTATTAGGTAATTTATAAAAAATATTTAATAGATTTCATTATCAAGTAACACGAGAAAATTAATAACGTAATTCCCAAAATTTTAAAAATTATACTTTGCCTTAATTTTAAATAATTTTGAATTTTTTGGGTATTAATAGAATAAGAAACAAGGACATACCAAAACGCATCTATTATTCCGGCAAGAAGAGCCATTCCTAATTTTGTTTGATCACTATAATTACCTTCAATAAATTGACTAAAAATAGATGAAAAAAATATTAGAATTTTAGGATTAATCAAAGAAGTTAAAAGACCAATAAAAAAACTGTGAATACCTGATTTTGTAAATATTCTATTGGTTTTGGATTGGGCATTTAGGGGGGTAAAGTAAATTAATTGTATACTTAGATAAATTAAAAAGAGGCCACCGAGTATTTGTAATAATGCAGTACTAATTGGCAAATATTTAATAATCATGCTTAATATATATATTGAAATTAGAGCATATATAAATATACCAACACCGTGACCCAATGATGCTAAAAAACCTGAAATTAAATTTCTACTGTTTGTTATATAAATTATAATTACTAAGCTTGGACCTGGTGAAATGGCACCTATAAAACATACCATTACAATTGTTAACCAATCATAAATTTCCATAAATTAAAACTAACTCATAATAGATTTTGGAATGAATTCTGACGTAATGCTTCATATATGACTATTGCAACTGAATTACTCAAATTTAAACTTCTACTTCCTTTTACCATCGGAATTCTAAGTTTATTTTCTTTTTTTATCTTTTTTAGCACAAAATCAGGTAATCCGCTTGTTTCACTTCCAAAAAGAAAACAATCATTTTTTTTAAATTTAGTATTTGAATACGATTTGTTGGCAAATTTAGTTAATGCATAAATTTCATTAATCTTAATAATATCCAGGCATGAATCAAGATCATCATGAATGAAAAAATCTGCATCTTTTTTATAATCCATTCCTGCTCTTTTTAATGAGTTATTGTTCATATCAAACCCTAGAGGTTTTATGAGATGCAAAGTTGAATTTGTGTTAGCTGCAAGTCTTAGAATATTTCCAGTATTTGGAGGTATTTCAGGATTAAATAAAATGATATTGAACATATAAGCTGTTCTTCTTAGTAGAAAAAATTATAGATAAATTTATGTTTAAAGTTTCCCTTCAAGAATATATTTCAATATTCTTACAACTTGATTTTGATCTTTGGCCACGGCAGCTGCAGCTGCGTCTACTTCTTTAAGGGCGTGCTGATGTTCATCATTATGGATAACTATTATTGATTTATTTAAGGCTGCAGCATAACCAGCATCAAATGCAGCATTCCACTGTCTATATTTATCACCAAATTTTACTACTACAATATCACAATCTTTAATAGATTTTCTTGTCCGAATAGAATTGATGTTTGCACCTTTATGATCTTTCCAAAAATTAATATTTTCATCTCCTAAAATTTCAACACCACAATTGTCTGAGGCTTCATGATTTGTGATTGGAGAAGAAAAAGATATATCTAATTGTTCATTTTTACATAGATTAATTATTTCTTCTCGCCAATTACTGTGAATCTCTCCTGACAGGTAAACATTTAACATTTTAAGCTCCTTTCTTAGGATTTTCAGATAACAATTTAGGTGCATGCATCATTGTTATGGCCAAAGACATACTTGAAATTATGGCCATAATACACATCCCCAGCAAAATATAGTTATAATTATGCCCAAAATCTAATAGTAATCCAACAAAAGCTGGTCCTAATGATGTTCCGAATACCATTGTTGATGTTGAAAGAGACCTAACAGAGCCTAAATTTTTTGTTCCATAGTATGTTGGCCAAAAAGTCCCACCAATTGTCATTGCTAATCCCTGGGTCATGCCAAGAAAGGCAAGTCCGATCATTGCGTGTAGGTATGTATCTCCATAAGAAAATATTAACAAGCCTAATGACATTGGCAATAAGTAAAATGGTAAAATTTTTTCAACACCAAATTTATCTAGGATCCATCCTGAACTTAAAGTAGTTAAAATTGACATTGAAGTGTAAAATGGGAAAAGAGCAGTAAACGAAATTAAAGACCATTTTTTAATTTCGGTTAGGTGAACCATGTTAAAAAAGAAGGCAGTGGAAAATATTGGTGGTATTAAAAATGGAATAATAACTGCCCAGAAAACCCAATGATTAAGAGCCTCTTTTCTGGTCCAATGTTTTTTTTGCATACCTGATTGATTAGAAATATTCTCTTGTTTACTGTTGGGAACTCTTTCATTGGATAATAATTTCAATATTATTGGTAATAAGATTAACAAAATTATCATCCCTATTACCCAACTATTTCTCCAGCCTATAATTGCAAATAAACTTACAAATATTACTGGGAAAATAGCTTCTCCAATAGAAAATCCCATGATTGATAATGATAGGGCTTTACCTTTATTTTTACCATACCATTTACCAATGGCAACAGCAGGTATATGAATAAGCATTCCCTGACCAAAAAACCTTAATCCAAAAATTATCAATGGAAGAAGCCAAACTGTTTCAATGAATGTCATACTTAAACAAAGTAGGCTTAAGCATATTATTACAACTTTTATGTTGAGTGTAATTTTATACTTATCAACGTAACCACCAAAAATTAACATGGCAATAGCGGAGATTAGTGTTCCTCCTGAGTAGATGGCTCCCCAATCTCCGTGAGATAAATCAAAAGCTTGTCTAATCTCACCAGCAAATAATGAAATAAAAAAAGTTTGGCCAAAACAGGAGCTAAAATATAAAAGAGCTGTAGCTAACAGCCATCTAGCGTTTTCAATTAGAAAATTCATAGGCTACCAATTAATAATTAATTAGTCTTATGATCTTTAAACAAAATTTAGGCAATAGTTTATATTTTTAATTCGCCAATTTCCTTGTTTTCTAGGTCAAGAAAAGTATCAGTAGGATTGCCAATCCGTCCATATCCATTCCAAACTTTAAATCCAAGTAATTCTTTTTGATAATCATTTAAATCAGCAAAAACATCTTTTCTAATACCTAAGGTAAAATTTTCTTGGGACCTAAACTGTGGGCCACAAAAAGTTATTAAAAGAGCAAGTCTATTTTCAGTAGTAATATTGGCACCTGTTCCATGCCATACTCTTCCATCCGTAATGATGGCACATCCAGGGGGGCCTTCTGCAGAAATAGCCTTAATATCTTTATCTAAAATTTTATCTGGGTGACGTCCAAATAAGTGAGAGCCAGGTACAATTAAAGTTCCTCCATTTTCTTTACTCATACCATTCAGCATTATTAAGACATTAGTTACTGCAGGTCTTGAGATAAGATCATTGCTATTAATATTTTCGTTGATTTTTATATTGAATTTATTCCTTTTAATAGATCCTGGAGGTAAAAAATCTTCGTTTCTATTAACAGGATCTGGAAACCACCATTGATCAGTATGCAGGTCCATAGCTACTCCTCCAGGTTTAGCTATGTTAGCCCCAAAACTAGACACTAAAAACTCATCACCAACAATTTCTTTTACGCATTCTATATAATTATGTTTTGCTAAAATATCTAAAAAAACTTTTCCTTTATTAGGTAACATCCATACTCTTTGATTTACACCAGGATCATTAACGTTTTTATTGAAATCTCCCCATTTCTTTTTTTCGCTTCCATCTTCATAAGCTAAATTAAGTTTTTTTTCAGCTTCGGCTTGCTCTATTAATCTCGCCATTGCTCTATTATTGAGATCTAAGGGAATAGCATTTTCAAGCAAACAATAACCCCATTTTTTTAAGTCGTTTTTTGCAACTTCTATTGATTTTGTTGGCTTTGGATAATTAAGGTTCATGTTTATCCTCTTAATCTTATTTTATAAGGTTTAGATTAATTAGGGCTTCCTTCACTTTTTCTTTCTGTTCGTCTGTGGCTGGAGCTGTTGGTCTTCTTGCATGCCCACTCTCGAGTCCTTGGAGTTTTTGGGCGTACTTGCATAGAGATGGCATGTTATCTAAACCAATAGCATCCCATAAAGGCATTAGTTTTTCATGAAGATCCTTTGCAGTTTCCCAATCTTGATCAATAACAGCGTCCCATAATTTGACAGATGGACCTGGGGCAGCAGTTAAAATTGCTGCAATTGATCCTGGGGCTCCCAATT
>JADHRC010000098.1 GCA_016777645.1 Alphaproteobacteria bacterium | reverse complement strand
ATATCCAAGCTCTTTCATTAGTTTGTTAAGATTTTTTAGCCTTCGATGATTTTCATCCATATCTTCTTCAGCAAATTCCACTAATAAAAGAGATTTGGGGTTTCCTCTAACCACAGCTTCAACAGTAGGTTTGAAAATCTCAATTTTCCTAGCTAGTTGTATCATTGTATCATCTACTAACTCTACAGCTACAGGATCTAATGGCACAATATGTTGGGCGGCATCCATGGCTTCATAAAAAGAAGGGAAATGACAAATTCCCATAATTTTTTTTGATGGGAGAGGTGATAGTTTTAATTTTATTGATGAAGAGTAGGCTAAGGTTCCTTCAGAACCTACTAGAAGGTGAGATAAATTTATACCATCACCAATTTTTCCGTTCGGTCTTGTTGCCATTGCGTCAGAAAGTAAGGCGTCTATATTGTAACCCCCAACACGTCTTAGAACCTTTGGAAACTTTGAGAGTATTTCTTTTTCGTTTTCATTAGCAAGTTTTATTAAGTTTGAAATGATTTTTGGAGCAAGTTCCTTAGAGCGTAAAGTATTACTTGGGTCTAATTTACCAAAATTGTAGATCGAACCATCAGATAATATTGCTTCAATCTCAAGAACATTATCTCTCATCATTCCATATCTAATTGATCTTCCGCCACAACTATTATTTCCAGCCATCCCTCCAATGGTGGCTCTACTTGAGGTTGAAACATCTACTGGAAACCAGAGGCCATAGGGTTTCAAAAACCTATTTAGCTCATCAAGAACAATCCCAGGTTCAACAATGCATGTCATTTTATCTTTGTCAAAATCCAAAACTTTATTAAGAAATTTAGAATTATCTATAACAATTGCTTTATTTACAGTTTGACCACATTGTGATGTGCCACCACCTCTAGCAAGTAATGGAATTTTACTTTCTCTTGCATAATTAATTGTTTCAACTAAGTCATTTTTTGTTTTTGGTACTAAAACACCATAAGGCATCATTTGATAAATAGAGGCGTCGGTTGCATATCTGCCTCGAGTAAAATTATCGTCATAAACCTCGGCAGAGGTTTTGTTTTTTAAAGTATTAATAAGCTCATCTATATTACCATCTGGCATTATAAAAACCTTTTAAGTTAGAACAAATTCTGTATGGAAAGTTTTTGATAATAACTGTATACATTATTACATAATATCTCAATTCTTTCATTTAAAGACAAGATTAATACAAAGGAATTTTAAAATATGGTTAAAAAATACATGCCAGGTAAACATTTTTTACAATTACCTGGACCTTCCAATGTACCTGATAGGGTATTAAGAGCCATGGATTATCCAACTATTGACCATCGAGGACCAGATTTTATGGTCTTAACTCATGAGTGTTTAGATGGAATGAAAAGTATTTTTAAAACTAAGTCTGATGTAATTATTTATCCTGCTTCTGGAACTGGAGCATGGGAAGCTGCTCTAGTTAATGTACTAAATGAAGGTGACCTCGTTTTAATGGTTGAAACGGGGCATTTTGCATCATTATGGAATAAGATGGCTTTAAACCTAGGTATAAGAACAGAGTTTTTAGAAACAGATTGGAGAAGGGGAGTTGAACCAGAAAAACTAATTGGTCGATTAAAAAAAGATACCAAAAATGAGATTAAAGCGGTATGTGTTGTTCATAATGAGACCTCTACTGGAAGTACCTCAAGAATTAAAGAGGTAAGAGAAGCTATTAACGATACCAATCATAATGCTTTATTAATGGTAGATACAATATCTGGTCTAGCTTCTATGGAGTATAAACATGATGACTGGGGCGTAGATGTAACAGTTTCTGGGTCACAAAAAGGTTTAATGTTACCTCCTGGGTTATCCTTTAATGCCGTGTCCGAAAAAGCTAAATCAGTTGCAAAAAAATCAAAAATCAGAAGATCGTATTGGGATTGGCATGAACAAATAGAAGCTAATAAACAAGGTTCATTTCCATACACGCCAGCGACAAACCTTTTATATGGTCTTAAAGAAGCCATCACAATGCTCCATGAAGAAGGTTTGGACAATGTATTTAAAAGACATGATCGTCACGCCAAAGCTACAAGGGAAGCTGTGCAAGCTTGGGGTTTAGAGGTTCTTTGTTTAGAAGAAAGGGATTTTTCAAGCGTTTTGACGGCAGTAGTAATGCCTGATGGATATAATGCAGATAAATTTCGACAAATAATTCTAGAAAATTTTAATATGTCATTAGGTAATGGTTTGTCTAAACTTGCCGGCAAAGTTTTTAGAATAGGACATTTAGGAGACTTTAATGATCTGATGTTGATGGGCACATTAACAGGTGTAGAAATGGGATTGTCTTTAGCAGGTGTTCCTCACCAAAAAGGAGGTGCTAGTAGGGCGTCTGAGTTTTTATCCAAAAATGTTGAAAACAATTGATGGTGTTAAATTTGAACCCTAATTTTTGATTATTCTTGTTTAATTTATAACAATAGTCTATTTCGTAACATAACATTAATAATTAAACTAAAGGGGGAAGAATATGAATTTCAAAAGTTTAACAATGATGACAATAGGTGCTGTTGTATTATCTGCATCTGTATCTGCTAAAGAATTGAGACTGTCTCATCAATGGTCTACTAAAGATGTTCGCCATAAATTTGCACAAATTGTTGCAGACCATGTGGCTTCAGCAAACGTGGATTTAAGCATAAAAATTTTTCCATCTAAATCGCTTTTTAAGCCTAGGGAGCAATATAAGCCCTTAACAAGAGGTCAACTAGATATGACAGTTTTTCCTTTGTCATACGCCGGCGGTCAACAACCAGCATATAATTTAACTTTAATGCCTGGTCTTGTTAAAAACCATGACCATGCAGCCCGTTTAAACTATTCACCCTTTATGAAAGAAATTCAAAAAATTATGGCTAGCGATGATGTGATGGTTTTAGTACATGGTTATTTAGCTGGAGGTTTTGCTGGTAAAGATAAATGTATTACTGGACCCGACGACGTAAAAGGACTTCAGACAAGAGCAGCAGGTAAGGCTTTTGAAACAATGCTTGTGGGTGCTGGAGCTTCAATTGCTTCAATGCCTTCATCTGCTATTTATAACGCTATGCAAACAGGTGTTTTACAAGCAGCTAATACATCTTCCTCATCTTTTGTTTCATATAGAATATATGAGCAAGTAAAATGTTACACTCCTGCAGGTAAAACGGCTTTATGGTTTATGTATCAACCTCTCCTTATGAATAAAACTGTTTTTGATAAATTAAATAAAAATCAACAAAAGGCATTGATGGATGGTGCTAAGAAAGCAGAAGCATATTATCTTGCAGAAGCAAAAAAAGAAGATCAAGCTTCCGTAAACACTTTTAAGAAAAACGGTGTGGAAATTAAAGAAATGTCTTCGGATGAGTTTAAAGCTTGGCAAGCCATTGCTAAAGAGACATCCTACAAAAAATTTGTATCTGGATACAAAGATGGACAGAGGCTTTTAGATTTAGCATTGTCTGTAAAATAATTTATACAGGTGGCAGGTAATTCCTGCCATCAGTAATTATTCTTTTTCTAAATTATTATGATCGATAGTTATATTAAATTTTCAAAGATATTATCTAGAATAGCTGGGGTAACTGCTGCTTTTATGATACTGATTGCTGTTTTAATTACAGTTCAAATGATATGGGTAAGGTTTGTTTTAAATCATTCAACGGCATGGCAAACTGAAACTGTCATATATATGATGGTTGGAGCAACCCTTATAGGGCTCTCTTACGTGCAACTTCTGAGAGGTCATGTAAATGTTGATCTTTTACCAATGTTATTGAAGCCTATACATAAGAAAATTTTAGCAACAGTTACAAGTGTTACTAGTATAATAATAGTTTTTATAATGTTTATTTACGGTTTTGATTATTGGTTTGTCGCATATGAAAAAAATTGGACTTCAGATACAGTTACAGCTGTGCCTCTAAAATATCCATATTTAGCATTACCAATTGGGTTTGGCTTGTTTTTGAATCAATTGATTGCTGATTTTATATCAATGTTAACGAGTAGAGAATTACCTTTTGACAAAGGAAGTCAAGTATAATGGATCCGTTATCATTAGGTTTGTTAGTAGCATTTTGTACAATTTTGATTTTGTTCTCAGGTGTATCAGTTGCTAATGGATTATTAATAGTTTCATGTCTTTTTTTATTCATTTTTGATGGTTTTCGTTCATTAGAACTAATGCCTGAAATATTTTATGGACATCTTGATAATTTTGCCCTTCTTTCTATCCCAATGTTTATTATAATGGGAGCTGCAATATCTTCTACTAGAGCGGGTGCAGACTTATATGAAGCGTTAGACAGATGGCTTACAAGAGTGCCTGGCGGTCTTGTTATATCTAATTTAGGAGCCTGTGCTCTATTTGCTGCAATGTCAGGGTCAAGTCCTGCTACTTGCGCAGCAATAGGAAAAATGGGTATTCCTGAAATGAAAAAAAGGGGGTATTCAGATGAGGTTGCTTCAGGTTCTATAGCAGCTGGTGGAACATTAGGTATTCTTATCCCTCCAAGTGTTACTATGATAGTTTATGGAATTTCTACAGAGACGTCTATTGGACGTCTTTTCTTAGCAGGAGCTTTGCCAGGTCTTTTGTTGGTATTTCTTTTTATGCTGTGGTCAATTTACTCAACATGGAAAAGTGGCAATATCCAAGCATTAAATAGAAAAAGTTTTAGTTGGAAGGAACGTTTCGATATTTTACCAAGGGTAATACCTTTTTTTGCAATTATACTTGGTGTCCTTTATTCTTTATATGGTGGTGTTGCAACTCCTTCTGAAACTGCAGCTGTAGGTGCTATTCTATGTTTAATAGTAGCTATAGTGATATATAAACTTTGGGCTCCAAAATCTCTGTGGGTTGTTTTAAGGGACTCCACCAGAGAGTCTATAATGATACTTTTTATTATAGCAGCCGCAGGTGTTTTCTCTTATATGTTATCAAGTTTATTCATAACTCAAAGTATAGCTGAATGGATTGGGACTTTAGAGGTAAATCGTTGGGTCTTAATGTTTACTATCAATATATTTTTATTAATAGCTGGTTTTTTCCTTCCTCCCGTAGCTGTTATTGTGATGGCTGCTCCTATATTATTACCTATTATAATAAATGCCGGTTTTGATCCATATTGGTTTGCAGTAATCCTTACCATTAATATGGAAATTGGACTAATTTCTCCACCTGTTGGTTTAAATCTTTATGTAATTAATGGAATAGCTCCTGAAATACCTCTTAACAAAATTCTTAAGGGATCTTTACCTTTTGTAATGTGTATGGTTATTGCCATTATACTTTTATGCATTTTTCCAGACATAGCTACTTGGTTGCCAAACTATGTGATGGGGAAAGTTATATGAGTAAATTTAAGTTTTTTAATGGTTTAATAAATTCTTTATTTGACAAACCAATTAAAACAAAGACTTTTAATTTTTTTTCAGACAAGAAAAAACCATTATCCACAAGAGAATTGATTGATAATGTTTCCTTAGCAACAGGAGAAGTATCAGCTCTTAGTTACGCAGAGCTATTGATGCAACATTGCGAACAACTGAATGATAAAGATTTAATTAATTTTTTTCAATTAGTAAGAGACAAATTTGACATAGCCTCTGATGAGTTATCCAAGGCGGTTAACGAATATAAAATTAACAGTAAAGCAGAAAGTTTAATTAAATTGATGAAACTTTCTGAACCTAAAAGACGTGAAGTATTTAGGAGATGTAACGGAATATCAAGGGGAACAATTAGGTTAGTCAATTTACGAAAAAGATTATTAGATATTTTGAAAAAGAATCCTGAACTTAAGTCTGTTGACTATGATCTAGTTTACTTATTTAAAAACTGGTTTAATAGAGGTTTTTTGATTTTAAGACCAATTAATTGGGAAACACCAGCACATATACTAGAAAAAATTATAGC
>JADHRC010000006.1 GCA_016777645.1 Alphaproteobacteria bacterium | reverse complement strand
TTTGGAGAAAGATTAAGATTTATAACTATTTCCTCAGAAAACTTAGATGAATTTTATATGGTAAGGATAGCTGGTCTAGTTCAATTAACAAGTCAAGGCTATAAAATAATTCCTGAGACTGGAATGAGGGCAGACGAACTTTTAAAAACGGTTCTTAACGCATCTAAGGATTTAAAAAATAAACAACAAGAATGTTTAAAATATTTATTAAAAAACCAAAATAATCATGAAATTTCAATTCTAACTGAAACCGAATGGAGTAAAGAGCAATTAAAATGGCTTGAAGAATATTATGAACAAAATATTCTACCTCTCTTGACACCAACCACTTTAGATCCTGCACATCCTTTTCCTTTTATCCAAAATAAAGGAAAATGCGTTTTAATGGAAATGAAAGACACAAACGGTATTAATAAAAATTGCGTAATACTTCTTCCAGATAATATTAATAGGTTTATTCGTTTGCCAGGAGAACAGCAACAATATGCAATGCTAGAGTCTTTGGTAACAAAATTTGTAAATTTAATTTACCCAGAATATAAATTATTAAAATCAGGAATGTTTAGGGTAATAAGGGATGCTGAAATCGAAATAGATGATGAAGCTGATGATTTGATTGGACAGTTTGAATCTGCAATTAGAGCAAGAAAAAGAGGTGGAGTAGTTTCATTAATTTTTTCTCATGACTTATCCAAAGCCTCTCAAAAACTTCTAACAAGAGAGTTAAATATTTCTGACGACCATATATATGTTGCAGAAGGTTATGTTGGTTTAAGTGATTTTTCTGAAATCATAGATAACCTCCCTAAGGAAAATTTATTTGAACCTTATAAGCCTAGAATGCCCCAAAGGATTTTAGACTTTAAAGGAGATTGTTTTTCAGCCATTAAACATAAAGAAATAATTGTGCACCATCCTTATGAAAGTTTTGATGTTGTTTTGAGCTTACTTCAGCAAGCGGCACTCGATAAAAATGTATTAACTATAAGGCAAACTCTATATCGAACCTCTCCTGATTCACCAATAGTGCAAGCTCTGGTTGCAGCTGCAGAAGCAGGTAAATCTGTAATTGCTGTTATTGAGTTGAAGGCAAGGTTTGATGAAGAAAATAATGTGCAGCTGGCTAGAAATTTAGAGAAAGCTGGAGCACAAGTTGCTTATGGCCTAGTAGATTTGAAGGTTCACGCTAAGCTATCTCTAATAACAAGGAGAGAAGGTAAAAAACTTGTTTCTTACGCTCACTGCGGTACTGGTAATTATCATCCTTACACTGCTAAAATTTATACAGACTTTTCTCTATTTACTAATGATAAAAATATTTGTGAAGATGCAAGATCGGTTTTCAACTTCCTGACTAGTCATGTTCAACCAAAAAAATTAAATAAAATGATTATTTCACCAAACTATTCTTTTAATTGGCTAATTGATAAAATTGATCAAGAAATAAAGAATTGTAAAAACGGTTTAGAAAGTGGCATTTGGATTAAATGTAATGCGATTGTTGATCAAAAAGTCATCGAAAAATTTTATGAGGCGTCTAATGTAGGCGTGAAAATTCATTTGATGGTAAGAGGAATTTGTTGTTTACGTCCCAATGTAACAGGTATGTCAGAAAATATCACTGTTACTGCAATTATAGGAAGATTTTTAGAACATGGTAGGATTTATGTATTTGCAAATAAAGGTAAATTTCAAGATGATAGTAATTTAGTCTATATTGCATCTGCTGATATAATGCCTCGAAATTTATATCATAGAGTTGAAGCTTTTATTCCTTTGGAAAACCAGACAGTAAGGAGTCAGGTTTTATCACAAGTACTACCTGCAATAATAAATGACAGAAAAAATTCTTGGATACTTAACGAATTTGGTGAATACTATAAATATGAAGAAAGTGTTAATTTATTTTGTGCTCATACATATTTCATGAATAACCCAAGTTTGTCAGGTCAGGGAAGCTTAGCTAAAATTCAAACATGAACGAACTAGCATTAAGTTTTGATAAAAAATTATCTAAGGGTAAATTAGCAATAATTGATATAGGTTCTAACTCAATTAGGTTAGTTATTTACCCACAAAATGGTAAGTATCCTTTTCCATTATTTAATGAAAGAATCAATTGTAGGCTTGGAGAAGGGGTAACAAAAGGTAAAAAACTCTCAAGCGTATCAATTTCTAGAGCTTTGTCTGCAATAAAGCGTTTTGCATTTATTATAAAATCAATGTCAGTAAAGAGTCAGATTCCTGTTGCAACTGCAGCCGTTAGAAATGCTATAAATGCTAATGAATTTATTCGTCCTGCGGAAAAACTTTTAAATAGTAAGATTAGGGTTTTATCTTCTAAAGAGGAAGCTGAATATGCATGTCTAGGATTATTAAGTTACATGCGAATAGAAAATGGCCTAATAGCTGATTTAGGTGGTGGAAGTTTAGAACTTATTCTTGTAAATAATGGGATAAAAGTTCATGCTTCCAGCTTAGATATTGGCCATTTATCAAAGTTTTCTAATGAAGAAATAGTAGCTCAAATGAATAAGGTTAAGTGGCTTAAGCAAGCAGAGGGTTTAACATTATATGGAACCGGTGGAAGTTTCAGGGCGTTTGGTTCTGCTTATATTAAAAATTATAATTATCCCTTACACTTAATACATGGATTGTCTTTCAAAAAAGAAAAGGCGATTATATTATTAGATAAAATAACGGATAGCAAAGTCGAAGTTCTAGGTATACCGCCTAGTAGACAGTATACTATCGAAACTGCAGCTAATATAATTATTAATTTGATATTAAAATCGAATATTAACCGCTTAACTATCAGTGGAACAAGTATTAGAGATGGATTAATAGCTGAATTAAATGAAGAAACTATAACTAATTCTAATACAGTTGATCATTATAAAATTCTTGCTAGAAATCAAAGATTTAAAGGAATGCATAATAAGGTTATAAAATTATTTAACCCTATACTAAAAAAAATTACTAATAAAGGTTTTAAAAAAGCATTTAAAATTAGTACGTATCTCTCTGATATATCATGGGATGAACAGCCCGATTTAAGGGGTTATATGGCTGCAAATAAAATACTATCTTTACCAATAAGAGATTTAACACATATAGAAAGAATATGGATGGCTAGGGTAGTTTATCATAGATATGTAGGGCTTAGAGACAAAAAACAAATAGAACAATCAATTATTAATCTATTGTCTGAAGAGCAGAAAACTTCTTCATATGCTATAGGTTTAGGATTGCGGTTTGTTTATATTTTTTGTGCAGGTTTTCCTAAAAACCTTGAAAATTTAAAACTTAAAATTATAGATAATAAACTTGTTTGTAAAATAAACCCTGATGCAAAAGCGCTAATGGACAAAGAAAACATAAGAAGATTTAAAAATTTTGCTAATGCTTGTAATTTACATCATGAGATAATCTAAAAACTTAGTTTTTTACCTCTAACTCCAAAATTTTCATAATACACTTAAATATAGGTTAAATAATATCCCTACACTTAAAGTTCCAAAAGTAATATCAATATATACAAACTAAAAACTCTTAAATTAACGAATGCTTACACAGCCAAAGCATCTGGGAGTGATGTAACACCTCCAGCAATGAGGAATGACATAGCTGCTCCCTGATTCATTCCTTGTTCGATAAGACCAGAAACTAAAGGTAAAGCAGAAAAGCCGTTTAAATATGCAGGCACACCTAAAAATGTAGAGATAATAATAGGCGCAAAGTTTCCTTCTCCAATTAGGTTAGTAACCTTTTCAGCAGGTATATAAGTAAGCATAAGACTTTCCAATATAAATGCTAAACATAGCCATTTAGACTAGAAAATAAAATTTGATATCACATCTTCTCGAAACTTATAACGTCTTGCCTCATCAGACCAAAATTTCCAATTAATTGATTTTTGTTCTCTTATTATAGAATTTATACCTGACCATATTAATTATATATATAATCATATTTACTTATTGATTTCATAAAGTCCAATCGTACCTGTCATTTCAAATGCGATAGCAAGTAATGGTTTTCCTGTTGGACTATCACTTGCAGAAATAAATTCTAATCCCTCAGGAGAATTGTGATTTTCATTTGGCATCATATAAGCTACCATGTGCGGGTCAGATGGAAGTGTAATATCGTATGCAAAAATAGCATTGTTTCTTTCCATTCCTATAAATGCATATGTTCTTCCATCGATTTTTCCTATGGCAAGAGCTTCAGGTTCTGGTCCTTTATCATCTGAGCGATCATCAACTTTTGAGGGACCGTTTGCATTAAACATTTCAGGTGAGCGATTAGCAATAATATTTTCAAATGCATTTCCACTATCAAAAACTAGGCTACCATCATCTTTCCAGATAGAAAAAGATCTTCCACCATATGCATAAATAATATCATGATCTCCATCACCATCAGTATCACCAAGTGTTTTTGTGGTTTTTAAACGTCCAAGATTTTCATCTTTTTGTAATTCAATAGAATTTGGGAACATAGTTTTATCTAGTTTTAGTTTGCCAACTCTGGTTTCTTCAGAAAAACCATCATAATCTTTTGCATCTCCCTCATTAGCAGTAACTAAATATGTGCCTCCTTTTGTATCATAAGATACGATTGCATCTGGTTGATACATCATTAGAACTGGCCATCGTTTCATATTTATACCACTATCTTTATCAGAGACATCATGGGACACTCTAGAAATATTTTTAAAACCAAGTCCACGTACTTCAATAACGTCTGCTTTTGCTATATCAATTATAGCAATGGCATTATTTTCTTGAAGAGTAGCAAATGCTTTTTTACCGTCTGGAGTAAAAGTGATATATTCTGGTTCAGCATCTTCTGCAAAAGTTGAATCTGGTTTAACAATTCTTGCTCCTGCTGGTACTTTAATATTACCTAGTGAAATTTGTTTTACAGTTGCATTTTGGAGCCCACTAGACAGATCTATAAGTGTAAAACTTCCTTCTGGATCAATTGTATAATCATCTGAAGGCTCACCTTCATTAGCGGTTAACAAATATCTACCGTCAGGAGAAAATGCGATATTGTCGGGTAATGCACCTGTTTTATATTCGGCTAATTTTTCACCCTGGTTATTAAATATTTTCACATTACCTGGAGCATCTACTTTTTTTTCTTTAATTGATACAGCAATTAAATTTTCGTGAATTGCTACAGCTGTAACATCTCCACCAGACAAATCGAATGGTGTTAATTTTTTTAAATTAAAAGGATCACTTACAGAAATTCTTTCCAAAGTACCAGTTTCAGATGCTGTAACAAAAAGACTTTTTGATTCAGAATGATAACGTATCATCTCAGCAAAACCCTCACCTTTTCCAATTTGAAAGGATGATATTTCGTTTATCTCCATCGCCTTAATCGAAATTGAACTCGAAAATACAGCTAAAGAAGCAACACCTAAAACTTTTAAGATAGTATTATTAAGCAATGTAGTCTCCATACGTCTAGATTAGATTCAAAAAGTATTTGATTTTATTTACTAAATTGTTGCTTTATTATTACATTTTAATGAAATCTATATTTAGTTTCATGTAGTAAAAATAAAATAAGTTTTTTTATTTTATTTGAAATATTTTTGTTTAAATTTTAAAGCGACTGATACAAGTAATATAAGTATAGGTACTTCTACAAGAGGTCCCACTACAGTTGCAAACGCCTCTTTAGAGGCAAGGCCAAAAGTAGCAATTGATACTGCAATAGCTAATTCAAAATTATTTGAAGCTGCTGTAAACGATAAAGAAGTAGTTTTATAATAACCAATATTTGTAAACTTATAATATTGAAATTAGGCTAATTATTATTAACATGCTATTTTGAATTTTTAAAATATTTGTCGAAAGTATTTGTATTGGATATCACAAACAATCCAAATGAAATTGCCATTATAGTTGCACTTGCCTATTTATTGGCTGGTTTAGTAAAAGGTATTATTGGAATTGGCCTACCAACTACGGCAATAACCATTATGACTTTTTTTATATCTCCTTTAATTGCTCTTGGATTAAATTTAATTCCAATGACAGTAGCAAATATCTGGCAATTTAGTAAGGCTGACAATCCCAAGCAAGTTATAGTTAAATATAAATATTTTGCTATTTCTTTGGTTTGTTGCATTTTAATTACCTCATTTTATGCTGAACAGATAGGAGACGATTTAGTAAGACTGATTTTTGCATTTGCAGTATTATCATTCGTTTGTCTTCAGATTTTTGGATTCAATTTTAAAATGAAACCAAATCAAGATATTTTTTGGCAGGGAGGACTTGGCACTCTAGGTGGGTTGGTCGGAGGTGCAGCCTCAATATGGGCTGTTCCAGTTACTATGTATTTATTAATGAAAAATGTTAAACCTAAACACTTTGTAGACGCAAGTGGCTTTTTGATAACAATTGGATGTATTCCTGTTTCTATAGGATATATTGCTACCGGAGTATTTCAGCCTAATATGTTTGTTTTTGGAGCTCTTGGGTCAGTGACTGCCGTTTTAGGCTTCCAGATCGGTGAGAAACTTAGAAATAAAATTAACCCCAAAACTTTTAAAAATTTATTATTAATTTTTTTCAGCTTAGCTGCTCTCAAAATGATAATTGAAACACTAATAAAATTAAATATTTTTTAAATCAGATGATTTTAATTTCAACTTCAGAAAGGTCTCCAACGTTATATCTAACGATATCTCCTACTTTAGGTGCGCGTGTTTTAATAACGCTTCCTGTAATAATAATACTATCTTTTGGGATTTTTCTTCCAAGTGAAATAAGTAAATTTGATACCCATACTAATGAATCTAATGGATTGGCATCTTTGATCATTGCGTTTTGAGGGGGCTCGTCATTCCAAAATAATCTACTTTGAATTATATCTAAATCTAAATTATTCCAGTTTGGGAGTTCTTTACCCAAAACAATACCAGAGCACCAAGCATTATCAGCGATCATAGTTAGAGGGTTAATATTTGAATAATCTGCTTCTCTATCAATTATAAGTTCAAATGCTGGAGAAAGTGATTTTATATATTTTTTTATACTTTCTCTATCTAAAGTACCTTTTTCAGGTTTGATATCATCAGAAATTGTAACGGCTATTTCAAACTCTAAGCCTAAACCATGATAATGACTTAGTTTGATTGTAGATGGGCTTTTTTTAATTTCTTTTACAAAAATACCTCCAGCAATTGGGTGATCGATTCCACACAACTCTTGTTGCACTTTGGATGCTAAGGCAATTTTAAAGCCTCCTAATTCTCCTCTGCCAGAATTTTTTTGAAAAACTTTTTGTGCCTCGTATGCTTCGTTAATATCAGAAGGCATTAAGGTTTTAGGTAAATTTCTAAAATTTAGTTTTGAATTATGTTGTTCTAACATAAATTGAGCGATTTGTTCTATTCTCTCCATAATTCACCTTTACTTTCTTATTCTATTTTCCAATACTCTATAAAACATTTCTATTATTAGAAAGCTTTGTTTGATAATAATTAATTTGATTTAATGATTAATTTGGAGATTGCTTTGTTAGATAATCAAGAAGTTAATATTGATAAGGAAGTAGATATTTGGCTTAAAAATTTTAATGAAGCTATATCAAAAAAACAAAACAAAGCCCTTGTCATAAATAATTTAAACGATTTATTTTTTGAAGAGAGCCATTGGAGAGACATTTTGGCTCTGACATGGAAAATTCAAACTTTATCTGGAAATGAAAATTTTACTCATTTGTTATATGAAAAGATTATAGATGTAAACGCAGCTGAATTTTTAGTTAATTCTAAACGGACACCTCCAAGAGAAGTTATTAGAGCTGGAAAACACGTAATAGAAGTATTTTTAAAGTTTAAAACTAAGTTTGGTGAATGTGACGGTATAGTTAGATTATATCAGGATAATGACGATTATCGAAAATTTAGAGCATGGAGTTTTTTAACTTGTTTAAATGAATTAAATTCTACAAACAAATTTCAAGAAGATGTTTATCAAAACTCACTTGAAGGACCTAATTGGCTGGATATTAGAAATTTAAATAGATTATACAACGATAGAGAGCCAGAAGTTATTGTTGTTGGAAGTGGGCAAGCTGGGTTATCAATTGCTGCAAGGTTAAAGCAACAAGATATTGATACTCTTGTAATAGATAAAAATGAGAGGGTAGGAGATAATTGGAGAAATAGATACCATTCTCTCAAATTACATAACCAAACACATGTCAATCATTTACCATTTATGCCATTCCCATCAACTTGGCCAACATATATTCCTAAAGATAAGTTAGCTGGTTGGTTTGAGTATTATGCTGAAAGTATGGAATTGAATGTATGGACCAAAACCACATTTTTGGGAGCAGAATACAACGAAATAGAAAAAAATTGGAAAGTAAGCCTTAAACTACCTGATGGAAACATTAAAATAATGAAACCTAATCATATTGTGATGGCTATTGGAGTTAGCTCAGTTCCAAATCGCACCCAAATTCCTGGATTAGAAAATTATAAAGGTAGGGTAATTCATTCCGCTGATTATAATAATGGAAAAAGTTATAAGCATAAGAATGTATTGGTTTATGGAACAGGAACTAGTGCTCATGACGTTGCACAGGATTTGTATGTTCATGGTGCCAATGTCAAAATAATTCAACGTTCACCATCAATGGTGGTCAATGTAGAGCCGAGCGCTCAACTTCCATACGAACTATACAAAGAAGGACCAAATACAGATGATTGTGACTTAATCACAATTTCAACTCCATTAAAAGTCCTCAAAAAGACACATCAATTACTAACAGCCAAAACAAAAGAAATTGATAAGCCATTACTTGATAAACTTGAAAAAGTAGGATTCAAGCTAGAATTTGGAGAAGATAATACAGGTTGGCAATTTAAATATTTAACTCGAGGAGGAGGTTATTATTTTAATGTTGGCGCTTCTGATTTAATAGCTGATGGTAAAATTAAGATTTTACAGTTTTCTGATATCGCTAATTTTAATGCATCAGGCATAGAGATGAAATCAGGAGAAAGGTTAGATATTGATTTAATGGTTACAGCCACAGGTTACAAAGGTCAAGAATATGTGGTTGAAAAACTTTTTGGTAAATCTGTTGTAGATAAGATTGGTCCAATTTGGGGATTTGATGATGAAAGGCAGGAATTAAGAAATATGTGGATACAGACCAAACAACCTGGATTATGGTTTCATGCAGGAAGTTTAGCTCAATGTAGGATATTTTCAAAATTTTTAGCATTGCAAATAAAGGCATTGCAAAAGGGAATAATTAGTTAATTTTTTTTACAATTAACAGTCATAAAATTGTAATATAAATTTTATATTCAATTTTAATGAATCTTTCAAAAATTAACCCTCTAGGTCATCTCGAACCAAAGCATAGGACCTACAGAACTATTTGGATCTCAGATATTCACTTAGGATCAAAAGGTTCTCAATCTGAACATTTATTGGAATTTTTAAAATATAATGACAGTGAGTATTTATATCTTGTTGGCGATATCATTGATGGTTGGCGTTTAACTAAAAAATGGTATTGGCCGCAAAGTCATAATGATGTAATTCAAAAAATATTACGTAAGGCTAGAAAAGGAACAAAAGTTTTTTATATTCCTGGAAATCATGACGAAGGATCAAGATCCTTTATAGGTCTAACTTTTGGAGATATAAAAATTAGGAATCAAGCGTTTCATTTGACAGCTAAAGAAAAAAAATTATGGGTTGTACATGGAGATATGTTCGATCATGTAATTCAGCATGCCAGATGGTTGGCTTATATTGGGGATTCAGCTTATACCTTTCTTTTATGGATAAACAAATGGTTTAATGATTTGAGGCGCTTTTTTAATCTTCCATATTGGTCACTATCTCAATACTTGAAATTAAAAGTAAAAAAAGCCGTATCTTTTATAAATGCATTTGAAACTTTAATGGTAAAAGAGGCTCATAGACGAGGGTGTGATGGAGTTGTTTGTGGGCATATACATAAATCAGAACTAAAAGAGATTAATAATTTAATTTACGCTAATGACGGTGACTGGGTTGAATCTCTTACAGCTCTTGTTGAGCACAAAGATGGTGAACTAGAAATAGTTAATTGGGTTGACTTAGGCCATGAATATAATCTTAATCAAAGCTTTCTTAAAAATAAACAAATAGCATGAAAATCTTAATAGTAACTGATGCATGGTATCCTCAGGTAAATGGGGTAGTAAGAACCTTAGATGAAACCTCTAAGCAATTAAAAAATCTTGGTCACGAGATTAAGTTTATTACTCCTGAAGGGTTTTTATCTGTCCCTTGCCCAACCTACCCTGAAATAAAATTATCACTTTTTCCTGGGGCTAAAGTTTCATCTTTGATTAGGGAGTTTAATCCTGATTGTCTTCATATTTCTACAGAAGGACCTTTAGGATTATCAGCACGCAGTTACGCTTGTAGAAATAACCTAGCTTTCACATCAGCATATCACACTAGATTTCCAGAATATGTTCATGCAAGAACAAAAATACCTATAAATATTACATACTCATTTTTAAGATGGTTTCATGGTCGGTCTGAACTTGTAATGGTTCCAACTGCTGAAGTTAAAAAAGATCTAATTAAATGGAAAATAGGCAATCCTCAAATTTGGGCTAGAGGAGTGGATTTAGAAATATTCAAACCCCAAAAAGGAAGAAGAAAAAATAAAAAACCTATTTTATTAAATGTTGGTAGAGTAGCTGTCGAAAAGAACTTAGAAGAGTTTTTAAAAATTGATCTACCTTGTGAGAAATGGGTGGTAGGCGATGGTCCTGCTCTGAAGACTTTGCAGAAGAAATATCCTGATGTAATTTTTCATGGTGCTAAAAAAAAAGAAGAGTTAGCATATTATTATAATAAAGCAGATGTTTTTGTTTTCCCAAGTAAGACAGATACTTTTGGCCTTGTTTTGTTAGAGGCTATGGCCTGTGGACTTCCAGTTGCAGCATTGCCAGTGAGTGGCCCAATAGATGTAATTGGGAATTCAGGTGCAGGAGTTTTGAACTTTAACCTAAAAGAGGCTTCAAAAAAGGCATTATCAATATCGAGAAGAGTACCAAGAGAATATGCAAAGACATTTTCATGGGAAACAACAAGTAAAACTTTTGAGTCATATTTAGTTAGTATTAGGGATAAAGATAATACCTATAACATTGAGGATAATCCTCATAAAGGAAATACAGGAGTTACAAGAGCCTTACATGCAGCTAAAAACTCTTGGTCAGGTCTAATATTTGCAATTCGTGAAGAAAGTGCTTTTAGGCAAGAAATGATCTTAGTCATTATTTCATTATTGATAATCACTTTTTTTGAATCAAGTTCTACTGAAAAAATCATGATGATTTTTACTACGACATTAGTTTTAGTTATAGAGTTATTAAACTCTAGTATTGAGGCAGCTATTGATAGGATATCATTTGATTATCATGGTTTGTCAAAAAGAGCTAAAGATTATGGGTCTGCCGCAGTTATGTTATCATTATTCTTATGGATATTAATTCATGGTATTGTTCTTATAAATTAGAAGTTTTAAGGTCTAATTTTAGCTCCGGTAAGTTTTTCATATGTTAGAGCTACAGTGCTCATATCAGCATCTTCTCCAAACTCATCAATAGTATTTTTTAAAAGTTCTTGAGATAATTTTCCAAGGGGAATTTCTACTTTATTTGCTTCTGCAATTTTAGTTGCTACACCAGCATCTTTTTTCATTAACCCTGTACTAAAACCTTGGACCATTTTTCCTGAAATAATATTATCTGGTAATGTTATTTCTGTTGCATAGTTTCTTCCAGAACTTTTTTGAATAATATTAACTGCAGTTTCAGGGTTTACTCCATCTTTGACCAACATAGATACCACTTCAAAAGTAGCCATTCGACAGATTAAATTTAATAAATTATTTCCGGCTTTGATTGAGTGTCCAGATCCTATTTTACCTGCATAAAATATATTACAACTTATTTGATCCATTATAGGTTTTATTGTTGAAAATTGAGTCTTTGTTCCACCGACCATAATAGCGATGTTTCCCTGATTAGCACCCTTGGGTCCACCACTCACTGGTGCATCTATAAAATTTATTTCTTTAGATTGTAGCTCTTTAGAAATTTCTCTTGTGATTTCTGGTTCTCCTGTTGTCATGTCAATTATATAAGAACCTTTTTCAACTGAGTTGAGTAATCCGTTTTCTCCATTAATAACTTTTTTAACTATTGTGCTTGTAGGCAAACATAAAAAGATTCGAGATGTCTGTAATGCTAATTCTGAAGGAGTAGAGCACGGCGTTGCTCCTTTTTTTATAAAATACTTTAAATTTTCTTGATTAACATCATATACAAAAAGTTGATTTTTTTTTAGTAATCTTTCGGCAAGTGGTGTGCCCATATTTCCAAGACCAATAAAACCTATTTTCATTAAACCATTTACTCCCATTTAGATTAAAAACATAAAAATTATTGTATATTCAAACTAATGTAAAAATTAGCTTAAGAGAATTACTTTTATTGTTTTTAAAAAGGTCTGTGAAAAACGGCCCAACCTGATTTCCCGACAGGTTTTCTAAAAGTTTTTCTCCTTTGGTGTCTTTGGTTAAGTGTTTTGGCACTACCATTTCGTTTTCTAAGGTTATTTTTTTCAACTTTACTGAAATTAGTGATTTGCTTAATTATTTCAAATTCCTCATTATCAATATCACCTTTAATCATTTTATGAAGAAGGTCTGAAAAATTTCTCCTCTCAACTTTTTTCTTTTTATAATTTTGTTGACCGCGTTTACGAAAGTGCCAGCTTTTTTTTGGCTTTAGGGTACTTCTATTATCGTTTTGATATGAAAAAAAATACAAAAATCAAACTTATGATAATTAAATAAGTTCGATATTCACAATCTAATATTACAATATTTTTAGTTTATTATTGCAAAATTATTAATTAAATTCTCATGTGAAAAAAGGTTTACCCAAAAGTACCTAAAATATTTTTTTTAAAACATTCACGATCATTAATTCTTTGATACCAATATTGAAAATTCGATAGATTAGGACGTTGAATAGGTAAAGAATTGTATCTAAAAGAGGCAACCCCCATAATAATGTCAGCCATTCCAAACTGATTATTTAAAATATATTCTCTATCACTTAAAAACTTATCAAAAATTTCAAACTTTTGATTGAGAAATTTTATATTTTTATCAATTAATTCTTGATCCCTATCTTCAGGAGGATTTCGAACTAATCCCCAAAATACTGGCGTCATATTTAGTTGTAAATCAGTTGTTTGAAATTCCATCCATTGTTCAGCAATTGCAATATCTTCTGCTTTTGATATTGTATAAGTGTTAGTATATTTTCTATATAGGTATCTCACAATTCCATTGGATTGTGTGATAATATGGCCATGATGATCTAGTGTTGGAACAATAAGTTGCGGGTTCAACTTTTCATAATTTTTAACATTAACTGTACCAAATTTTCCATTTTCGTCATGCCATTTAAAGTCTAAATTTAATTCACAAAGTGCCCATGAGACCTTTTGAACATTTATAGAATTTTTTCTACCATATAAATGTATCAAATTATATTTCCTTATTTCATAATAGATAATGCAGTAGAGCTTAAATTGTGAACTAATATTGAATTTCTATCTACTAGATTAGCAACAGTTGGAGCTATATTTTCTATCCATTCCTTACTTTCATAGACAGCTTTATAAAGTTTAATTTTCTCTTGTTGACTTTCAAATCTTCTAATCCACACATAGGTATTACCTTTTTCCTCAGTATTCATGACCCTTTCCCCATTTTCAATGGCGAATTGATCAGAGCTTTCCATAATAAAACTGCCATGAATAACCATACCTTGAGCAACTTGAAATGGCATTATTGTTTTTTCCATAAATGAAATCCATTCATCCATCTTACCTGGAAAAATTTGATATATTCTTAATTCAAAAAAAGCACTCATTACTAGACCTCATAAAAATAAATAAAATTAAACTTTATATAATTAAATTTAATTATTCAAATTTTCATTTATATTAACTAAAGAAGTTTTAGGGAGCGAAAAAATGGATTACTCAAATGGGTGTTTTATTGGAAGGGTTTGGCATAATGAAAAAGGTGGTCCTTGTTTAATTAAGGTTAAAGATGGCTTTGTATACGATATAACTAGCAAAGAAATTCCAACAGTAAGAGATTTGCTTGAATTAGATGATATTCCAAGCTACTTGAACCATTCCGTAGATCAAAAATTAATTTCACTAGAAAATTTATTTACCTCAAGTCTCCAAAAAAATTCAGATGTTCGTCTTCTTGCACCATGCGATTTCCAGGCTATTAAAGCTTGTGGAGTTACTTTTGCTAAATCTATGGTAGAGAGGGTAATTGAGGAGCGAGCAGCTGGAGATCCTAAAAAAGCCGACAATCTTAGAAATCATATAGGTGGTTTAATAGGAGATAGTTTACAAAATATTATCCCAGGGTCAGAAAAAGCAAATGAAGTAAAAAAAGCATTAATTAGCGAAGGGTTGTGGTCTCAATATTTAGAAGTCGGAATAGGTAAAGATGCAGAAGTTTTTACAAAGGCACAAACCCTATCTTCTGTAGGATTTGGTGCGGAAGTTGGTTTGAATCCAATTTCAAACTGGAATAACCCTGAACCTGAAATTGTTTTGGCTGTAAATAGTAGTGGGGTAATAAAAGGTGCTACGCTTGGCAATGATGTCAATTTAAGAGATGTAGAAGGACGATCAGCTTTACTTTTAGGTAAGGCTAAAGATAACAATGCCTCTTGTTCTATTGGGCCCTTCATAAGGATTTTTGATAATAGTTATTCCATTAAAGATATGAAATCAGCTCATATTACATTGAAGGTAGAAGGGAAGGAAGGATATATTTTAAATGGTTCCAGTTCAATGTCAGAGATAAGTAGAGACCCCGAAGATCTTGTCACACAAACCATAGGTAGACATCACCAGTATCCTGATGGATTTATGTTGTTTTTGGGAACTTTATTTGCTCCCACAGAAGATAGAGATATTGTTGGAGAAGGATTTACTCATAAAGTAGGAGATAAAGTAACAATTTCTGAACCTAATCTTGGAGAGCTAATCAATTTTGTCAATTTATCCACAGTTTGCCCACCTTGGAATTTTGGTATCTCCTCTATGATTAAAAATTTAAGTAAAAGAGGGCTAATATAATTTATTAGGGTTTAAATATGAGTGAACTAGTAGAAGGTTCTTTGAAAGGAATAAAGGTTTTAGACTTTTCAACTCTTTTACCTGGCCCACTTGCCAGCCTGTTCCTAGCAGAAACAGGTGCAGAAGTTATAAAAATTGAAAAGCCCATAATTGGTGACGAAATGAGGTCTTCATATCCTAAATGGAATGATGAAAGCATTTCTTTTTCTATGCTTAATAGAGGAAAAAAGAGTTTATGTTTAGATTTAAAAGATAAAAACAGTCTTAAAGTTTTAAAGCCTCTTATAGAAAAAGCTGACATTTTAATTGAGCAATTTAGACCAGGTGTAATGAAAAGACTTGGCTTAGATTATGCAAATATAAAAAAAATAAATAATAAAATAATATATGTCTCAATAACAGGTTATGGACAAACTGGTCCTAAGAAAATGCTTGCTGGACATGATTTAAATTATATTGGAAATACTGGTCTATTAAGTTTAAGTATGGGAAGTGATGAAAACACAACGGTTCCTCCAGCCCTGGTTGCTGATATTGCTGGTGGTTCTTATCCAGCGATAATTAATATATTATTGGCCTTAAGAAAAAGAGATTTACATCAAACGGGTTCATATTTGGATATATCAATGTCAGATAATCTTTTTCCATTTATGTTTTGGGCCTTGGGATCTGGTTTTGTAAAAAATAAATGGCCAATCAATTCCGATTCTCTTCTTTCTGGAGGATCACCAAGGTATAATATTTATCAAACTAAAGATGGTAGCTATATAGCTGCAGCTCCACTTGAAGACCGTTTCTGGAAAAAGTTTTGTGAAGTCATAAAATTGCCTAATAAATTTATAAATATGCAAAATAATCAGAATGAAATTATTAAAAGAATAAGAAATATTATTATTTCAAAAGATAAAAATTATTGGACTAAAGTTTTTGATGAAGCTGATTGTTGTTGTTCTACGGTTAAATCTATTGAGGAGGCTATTAACGACAATCATTTCAAGATCAGAAATATTTTTGAAAAGAAAATAGCAAATGATGAAGGAGAAGAGTTGCCAGCTCTACCTATCCCAATTGATAATCAGTTTAGAAAGAAAAAGATAGTTGAAAAAGCGCCTAAACTTGGTTTTGATAATGACACATTATATAAGTAACAAAATCATTAACTTGACCTTATTGTTTCATCTTGTCAGAGTACTAATTAAATAAATCAATTTTATCTCTTTTAACAAATTGGAGATTATTTATGAAAAGATTAAATGACTTAGAGTCCTATTGGATGCCTTTCACAGCAAATAGAGACTTCAAAAAAGATCCTAGAATGGTGGTTTCTGCTGATGGTATGTATTATAAAAGTGAGACAGGCAAAGATATTTTAGATAGTGCCGCGGGTTTGTGGTGTGTTAATGCTGGTCATAATAGACCAGAAATAACAGCAGCAATTTCACAACAAGCTGCAACTCTAGATTACGCTCCAAGTTTTCAATATGGACATCCAAAAGCTTTTGAATTAGCTAGTAGAGTTGCTGATTTGTTTCCTAAAGGATTAGATCATGTTTTTTTTACAAATTCAGGTTCTGAAGCAGTAGATAGTACTCTTAAAATAGCATTGGCGTATCATAGAGCACGCGGTAAGGGAACAAAGACTAGATTAATCGGACGTGAGAGAGGATATCATGGCGTAGGTTTCGGGGGTATTTCTGTTGGGGGGATGCCAAGAAATCGTCAATACTTTGGAACGCTTCTTTCAGGTGTTGATCATATATCTCATACCTATCTTCCTGATAAAAACAAATTCTCAAAAGGTGCTCCCGAGCATGGTGAGTATTTAGCTAATACATTAGAAGACATTATTGCTTTACATGACGCTTCTACAATCGCATCAGTAATTGTAGAGCCAATAGCTGGATCTACAGGAGTTTTGCCTCCACCTAAAAATTATCTCAAAAGATTGAGAGAAATTTGTGATAAACATGACATTTTACTAATATTTGATGAGGTAATAACTGGGTTTGGTCGCCTTGGAAAAGCTACTGCTTCTGAATATTTTGGTGTAACTCCAGATATAATTTCTTGCGCAAAAGCAATAACTAATGGAATAATCCCTATGGGTGCTGCTGTTGTTTCCAAAAAAATATATGATACCATGATGGATGAAGCTGATATGCCAATCGAGCTTTTTCATGGATATACATATTCAGGACACCCAATTGCATCAGCTGCAGGTCTTGCAGCATTAGATATCTATAGGGATGAGGATTTATTTAATAAAGCTGCTAAAACAGCTAAATATCTTGAAAATGTCATTCATCAACTTAAAAATGAAAAAAATGTAATTGATATAAGAAATTTAGGTCTTGTTGCTGCAATAGAGATTGCACCTAGACCTGGTCAAGTTGGAGCTAGAGGTTTTGAAGCAATGAAAAAAGCTTGGCATAAAGGCTTAATGTTAAGAGTTACGGCGGATACTTTGGCCTTTTCACCACCACTAATAGCAGAGAATCAAGACATTGATAAAATTTTTGAAATTGTTCAGGAAGTCCTAAAAGAATTAGATTAAATTTTTCATACCATTTATAGGAATTTTTAAGTAAACATTTCCATTTTCTTCAGATGGTGGAAGGTTCCCAGCTCTCATATTTACTTGAATAGATGGGATAATTAAATTTGGCATGCCTAAAGTTTTATCTCTACTTTCTCTAATATTAACAAACTCATCTTCCGTAATAGTATCTTTTACATGTATGTTATTTTTTTTCTGCTCTCCTACAGTTGAAGACCATTTAGCTTTTCTATTGGAAGGTGGGTAGTCATGACAAACAAAAATATTGAAGTTATCAGGGTAGCTTAATATTTTTTTAATTGATTTGTACAATGTACGGGCATCACCACCTGGAAAATCTGCTCTGGCACTTCCAACGTCTGGCATGAACAAAGTGTCACCAACGAAAATGGAATCTGATATTACATGAGCAGTACATGCTGGTGTATGACCCGGGGTATTAATGACTTTACAATTTATCTGTCCAATTTTGTAATGGTCGTTATCCTTGAAGAGTTTGTCAAATTGACTTCCATCTCTTTGGAATTCTGTTCCTTCATTAAATGTTTTTCCAAAAATATTTTGAACATCAGATATTTTTTCAGAAATTCCAATTTTGCCACCAAGTTTTTTTTGTATATAAGGGGCAGCAGAAAGATGGTCTGCATGAACATGAGTTTCAATCAGCCAGGTTAAATTCAAACTATTTTTTTCTATGAAAGAAATGATTTTATCTGCATTTACATAATCTATAGATCCGGAAGAATAATCAAAATCTAGTACGGAGTCTATTACTGCACATTCTTTATATATTTTGTCATAAACCACATAACTTATAGTAGATGTTAATGTGTCAAAAAAGCCCTCTACATGGACATTATTTTTTGAGTTTGTGTTATCCATAATTAATCCTTATTAATAATTAAAGTAACTTTGGTAAGGGTCTTTTTGTAGATTCATTTTTTGTCAAAACTGTCTCTAAACTTTTTGCAATTTCTGATAATTCTAAATCATTTCCTGCTGGTGCAATTAGTTGAATTCCAAAAGGCATTTCTTTATGATCTAATCCGCAAGGTAATGCCCATACGCATGGAACAGCCATTGTAGAGGCATAACTAAGTGAAAGCCATCGCATATAAGTAGGCATCTTTTCCCCATTAATTTCGTCTACAAACAATTGTTCATGTGGATATGGGGACACCGAAGCAGCAGGGCATATTAGAACATCATATTCTTTAAAAAAATTGCGGAAGTTTTTATAAATTTTTGTTTGCATGACATGAGCCCAAGAAACGTCAGCCAGACTATATTGCAAACCTCTCTCAACATTATCTATAACATTAGGACCTAGTAAATCTCTATAGTTATCGAGTTTCTCTTTATGAGATGCAACATAATTAAATCCTCTTATTATCTCAAAGCAATTGTGTATATCTAGAAAATCTGGTTCGCATTGATCAGCTTTATAAAAATTATTTTTGAAAGTTTCAACTTTCTTAAAAAAAGTTGCTTTGATATTTTTATCAACGGGAGCACAACCTAGATCAGGTGAAAAAGACATCCTAATTTTAGATAAATCTGACCCTAATAATTCATCTGGCATAGAAAGACTATCAAAGCTAGAAAATGGATCCATTCTATTCAGATTTACTTGAGCCTTTAGTAAGAGGTAAGTATCTGAAACATTTCTTCCCATTGGTCCCTGAACAGAAAATGGGTTTAGTCCAACAGATGCTTCTGTCGCAGGCACAAGTCCTGGAGAAGGTCTAAATCCGGTCACCCCACAAAATCCTGCTGGAGTTCTTAAACTTCCACCATAATCACTCCCATTAGCTAAGGGCATCATATTTGTAGCTAGAGCGGCTGCACTTCCTCCGGAAGATCCAGCAGGCGTTTTATTTGTATCAAAAGGATTTAAAGTAGCCCCATAGACTTTATTTTTTGTATTTCCTCCTGCTCCAAATTCAGGAGTGTTAGTTTTACAAAATATAATGCCTCCTTCATCCCTTATATCTTTAACAACGCTGTCATCGTTATCAGGTATTCTATTTTCAAAAATTTTTGAACCTGAGGTTGACCTTAAATTCATAGTCAGGTTTAAATCTTTAATTCCAATTGGAAGACCATGAAGCAAACCCAATTCAGCTCCAGTCATAACATCATTTTCTGCTTTTTTAGCTTGTTTTATTACTTCATCTTTATCTATCGCTACCACTGCATTGATAGAAGGATTAATTTTTTCTACTTGTTCGATACAGCTTTTTGTTAATTCAAGAGGAGAAAGTTGTTTGTTGCCTATCAACTTTCTTGCTTCGGTAGCGTCTAAATCACATGGTCTTGTCATCTTTAATCTCCCTATCTTTATAAAATCACATTTTATTTTTCTTTCGTAAAGTGAGAATTTGCAAACTTGACAATAAACAAATAAGATAATATCTGCTTAGGTTATTTTACTCAAACAATCTTATGTTTAAATTATGAAAAGTTTAGAAAAAATAAGAAACGCTGGTCTCAGACCTACTAAACAAAGGCTGGTAATTGCAGATATATTATTAGATGGCCAAAATAGACATTTTACAGCAGAGGACTTGCAAGATGAAATAAGTTCATCAGGTAATTATATGTCAATAGGAACAGTTTATAACTGTCTAAAAAAATTCAGAGAATGTGGACTTATAAAACAAGTTAAATATTCTAAGGATACGGCTGTTTTTGATACTAATACTAATCATCATCACCATTTTTTAGATGAGGAAACAGGACAATTAATTGATATTGACAATAATAAAGTTATTTTAAAGAATATTCCTGAAATTCCGAATGGCTTTATAAATAATGGTGTTGAGGTAATAATTAAACTTAAGAGAAATAATTAAGCTATTTACTTTAAAATCATTCTAAACTACTTGACATGTTAATCAGCTGTTCATATTTTCAAATAACTATTTAATTTTTTTTCAGAAAGGTTTTTTTAATGGATGATATTGGCAAATGCCCTGTAATGCATGGTTCAGCGACTTCTAATAGTGGTATTAGTACTTCTAATCGTGATTGGTGGCCAAATCAATTAAACTTAAATATTCTTCATCAAAATGATAAAAGATCCAATCCTATGAGTTTGGATTTTGACTACCGAGAAGAATTCAAAAAACTTGATTATCAAGCTCTGAAAAAAGATTTGCATGATTTAATGACAGACTCTCAAGATTGGTGGCCTGCTGATTATGGTCATTATGGTCCCTTTTTTATTCGTATGACTTGGCACGCTGCAGGCACTTACAGAACTAGTGATGGTCGTGGTGGTGGTGGAACTGGAGACCAACGTTTTGCTCCACTAAATAGTTGGCCAGATAATGGCAATTTGGATAAAGCTAGACGTCTTCTATGGCCTATCAAACAAAAATATGGAAATAAAATAAGCTGGGCAGATTTATTTATTTTGACTGGAAACGTTGCTATTGAATCCATGGGTGGAAAAACATTTGGATTTAGTGGTGGTCGTGCTGATATATGGTCTCCACCAGAAGATATTTACTGGGGTAAAGAAAATGAATGGCTAGATAACAAACGTTATACAGGGGATAGAGAATTAGAAATGCCACTTGGTGCAGTTCAAATGGGCTTGATTTACGTAAATCCTCAAGGACCAGATGGGAATCCAGACCCCCTTGCAAGCGCCAGAGATATTCGTGAAACATTTGCAAGAATGGCAATGAATGATGAGGAAACAGTTGCTTTAACAGCTGGAGGTCATACATTTGGTAAAGCACATGGAGCTTCGGATCCTGATAAATATGTTGGCGCCGAACCAGAGGGTGCTCCAATTGAACAAATGGGACTTGGTTGGAAAAACTCTTTTGGTACAGGTGTTGGAAGAGATACTATAACAAGTGGTATAGAAGGAGCGTGGACAGCTAATCCAACAAAATGGGATAACGGATATTTTGATCTTTTATTTGGCTATGAATGGGAACTTGTAAAGAGTCCTGCTGGAGCTTTCCAATGGCATCCAATCAACCCTAAACAAGAAGATTTAGCACCTGATGCACAAGATAGTTCTATCAAAGTTACGACTATGATGACAACTGCGGATATGGCAATGAGAGAAGATCCCGCATATAAGGTGATTTCTAAACGTTTTCATGAGAACCCTGATCAATTTCAGGATGCCTTTGCAAGAGCATGGTTTAAATTACTACATCGTGATATGGGACCTAAAACAAGATATCTTGGGCCTGAAGTTCCTGAAGAAGAGTTGATTTGGCAAGATCCAGTTCCAGAAGGTAACAAAGATTATAACTTGGATAAGGTTAAAACTCTTATATCTGAAAGTGGATTAACTGTTAATCAAATGGTTGAAACTGCATGGGCCAGTGCTTCAACATATAGAGGAACAGATATGCGTGGTGGAGCAAATGGTGCACGTATTCGTCTTGAACCGCAAAAGAACTGGGAAGTAAATAAACCAGATGAGTTATCAAAAATACTAGATATATATTCTGAAATTTCAGAAAAAACAGGTGCGTCTGTAGCTGACATAATTGTGCTTGCTGGTAATGTTGGTATTGAAAAGGCCTCTGGTAAAAATCTTGAGTTTACTCCAGGAAGAGGTGATGCTACTCAAGAGAACACTGATATAGAATCATTTGCTGTTTTAGAGCCAGTAGTTGATGGTTTTAGAAATTTTCAAAAACAAGACTATGGCATAAGTCCAGAAGAAATGCTTCTAGACAAGGCACAAATCATGGGTTTAACTGCTCCTGAGATGACAGTTCTTATTGGTGGTATGAGGTCACTTGGAATTAGCACAGATGGTCATGGAGTTTTTTCTAAGCCTACAGGGAAGTTAACTAATGATTTTTTTGTGAAACTTCTAGATATGAATGTAGAGTGGAAACCAATTAATAAAAATGTTTATGAAGGTATAAACAGATCTTCATCTGAAAAAGTTTCTACTGCTACGAGAGTAGATCTTGCCTTTGGTTCCAATTCCCAATTAAGGGCAATAGCTGAAGTGTATGCATGTCATGACTCGCACGAAAAATTTATAACAGATTTCATAGCTGCCTGGAATAAGGTTATGAACCAAGACAGATTTGATCTTCTTTAAATATAAAAAAAACCTTAAAAAGGGCGATTAAATTTTGACGTTTAATCGCCTTTTTTTTATGATCGTGGATGAATTGCTTTATGTAAATTAAGAAGTTCTGTTTCATTTACATCGGTATATCTTTGGGTAGTAGACAAACTAGAGTGTCCTAATAGTTGTTGAATTGCTCTTATATCCGCACCACCTGATAATAAATGAGTCGCAAATGCGTGTCTTAATGCATGTGGGGTGGTATGTGAAGGCAAGCCTAGTTCAAATCTTAAAGTTTCAATCCTCCTTTGAATAATTCTTGGGGACAGGGGGCCGCCTCTTTTTCCTAGGAATAAAGGTTGATCATCTTTAGCGTTAAACGGACATGATTCCAAATATTCTCTTATTCCCTCACATATTATAGGTAATAATGGGACATCCCTATGTTTATTGCCTTTTCCTAAAACTCTAAGCCAATTACCATTAGGAGCCTCTTTCTTCTTAAGAGACAAGGCCTCACTTATTCGTAGTCCTGAACCATATAGTAAAAGCATTACTGCCCTATCACGTAAATTGATCCAATGATCATTTTCATTATTAGTTAAAGACTTTAAAGCCTTAGCAACTAGTTCAGGGTCAACTGATTTTGGGAAGCTTCTTTTTAATTTAGGACTTTTAAAAATTGACAAATCAAGAGTTAAAAGGAGCTTGTTTTTTAGTAAAAATTTAAAATAGTTTTTTACACTTGATATTTTTCGCGCAACTGTTGGTTTGGATAATTCTTTTTTTGAAAGAAAAGACAAATATTCTCTTACAGTATATTTGTCAGGAGGTGATATTTCTAAAGCTTCTTGATTACAAAAATTTAGAAACTCAATGATGTCTCTTTTATAGGCATTTATTGTATGTAAACTAAAACCTTTAATAGATTCCAGATAACTTAACCACTCTTGAACTTTGTCATTTACATTTATTATGCTCATTAAATAATTTACAAAATTGTTTGTCCTGTTTTTTTCCAGTCAGCTAAAAAGTCAGCTAATCCTTTATCAGTTAAAGGGTGGTTATACATAGCTTTTAAAAATTTAGGTGGGATAGTTGCAACGTCAGCTCCAACCTTTGCAGAGTCAATTATATCCTGAACACTTCTGATAGAAGCAGCTAGTACTTTTGTTTCAAAACCATGGATACTATATATTTCTGTAATTTCTGAAATTAGGTTCATACCGTTTGAACCAATATCATCAAGTCTACCTATAAACGGAGATATAAAAGATGCACCAGCTTTTGCAGCTAGTATGGCTTGTGCAGAACTAAAGCACAAAGTTACGTTAACCATAATTCCATCATCTGAAAAAACTTTACATGCACGAAGTCCATCAAAGGTAAGGGGGACTTTGATTGCAACATTTTGAGCGATTGCAGACAGTTTTCTACCCTCAAGAATCATATTATCAAAATCGGTGGCAGTAACTTCTGCGCTAACAGGTCCAGAAACTTCATTGCAAATTTCTTCAATTGTCTCAATTATGTTTCTACCAGACTTAGCTATTAAAGAAGGATTTGTAGTAACACCGTCTATTAGTCCTGTAATATTCAATGATTTTATTTCTTCAATTTCAGCTGTGTCTATAAATAGTTCCATTGTAAATCCTTCGAAATGTTAAAAGTTTTTAAAAAACTAATATTTAATTAATCATAATTTATAATACACTATGTTAATAATGATAACCATATTAAGCTTTAAATTAATTTCATAAAGATAATTAATGAATTACATAAAATCCAAAGAAGTAGCAGTACTTGTCATTGGTCCATTTAATGAGCCATTTGATTATTTATTAAATGATAACTCAGAAGATATTAGAATAGGTCAAATCGTAGAAGTTCCATTTGGAAATAGAAGCATCGTTGGAATTATAGTTTCTCAAGGTTCAGGTAGAATCCAAAAAGAAAAGTTAAAAACAATAAAACAGATTTTTCAAATTGAGCCTATATCTGCAGAATGTATTGAATTTATAAGTTTTTTAGCAAATTGGAATTGTGTGTTCAAAGGTTTGGTTCTAAAAATGGTTTTGTCGCCAATAGAAGCTATTACATCTCCAAAAACTTCAAAAATATATAAATTGAATCTAAAAATTATTAAAACAATTGAAAGTACAAAAAAATCTAATTTTACACCAAAAGAAAAGTTGGTAGTAGAATTTTTGTCAAATTCAGATCGATATTTTAACGCTGATGAGTTAGCAAGTGAATGTAAAGTATCCACAACTCTTTTAAAAAACATGTTAAAAAAAAACATAATTCTAAAAGAGGTTAAAAATAAATCAGTAACATCTTTTTCTGAAAAAATATCTGATAAGGGTATTAATTTAAGTGATCAGAAATTATTAAATAAACACCAGTTAAATGCTATAAAAAAACTTAAGGAAGCTATAGAAAACAAAAGGCCAGAATGTTTTTTATTAGACGGGGTTCCTGGATCAGGCAAGACAGAAACCTATTTTGAAGCAGTAAGAGTTTCTTTAGAGCAAAGTAAACAAGTTCTCATTCTTCTTCCCGAAATATCATTAACCCCAGATTGGGAGGCTAGATTTTGCAATAAATTTGGTTTTAAACCCCTAGTTTGGCATTCTGCT
>JADHRC010000097.1 GCA_016777645.1 Alphaproteobacteria bacterium | reverse complement strand
TTGGATTCAGCGAAAAGACTCTGTTTTTTATCAACTGAGCTTGAAGATGAGCCTGAAGTAGATCCAGATCCACTACTAGAGGATGTTGCAGCTGTGCCACTTACAACTTTTTGAGATGCTGTTTCACATGCAGAAAGTAAAAAAAGACTAAAGATAGTGGATATTGCAATTAGTTTATTTGTCATTGGGTTTTCCTATTGTGTATCCATTTTTTATTATTTTACTAAACAATCTAGACACAGTGTTTTTACTTTTTTCACAATGCTTACTTTCAGTTATAAATCTATCATTAACGGCAAATTCACTAAGGTATATTTCTTCGTTGTTTTGAGATTTGAGCTTGTAGTGCAATATTCCATTCAATATTTTTTTCCCTGAGATGGAAAAATGAATATCTAAATTATCTCTCTTATAGATTTTGGTATTTAATTCAATTTCTGCCATTTAATCCTCCCAAGGGTTATCTAAACCATTTTTTTTACTAGGGAGCGGCCACCTAACATTAAATTTTTATTTAAAAAATTATTACCAAAATAATTGTAAGCTATAAACATGTCTACGTTTTTAATTCTCGATTCGAGAAACAATCTGATTGTTAAAGGGCAATCAATGTATCTTAATGGTGTTTGTGGGCTCAGTTTATTTCCAACTAGCTGAACTGAGCTCACTTAGTAATTAAGATGTTAATGAATTAAATGTTTTATTAATTTAAATTTACTATAGCCTTTATTTATAACTAAATTGGAGGTTTAGTTAATGGATAAAATGGAAGTTTTTCTTGAAAAAAACTTTTTATCTGTATGGCATCATTTCCTATCTTTTGAAATTGAGAGATCTAAAACTGCGGTAAAGGTCTGGGGGAGTGCAAATGGGTATCTAATATTTCAAGTCGTATGCTGGCATCATGTATTACTTTTAACATACACTACAAATTCAAAACTAAGAGACGATGCAGTTAAGTTATGGTTCCAAATTTCTAAAGCTGAATTGAAATCATCTAGTGTGCTCACATATAGTTTAATATCAGAATTAACCTCGCTCAGCATCGAAACTGTTAGAAGGCAGATTAAAAAGTTAATAATGAAAAATTGGGTTTCCTATTCTAAGAAAAAAGGTGTTATATTAATGTCTAGTGAAGAAAATACGGAGTATTTAGCAAACACATTTAATAAAAAAGAAGTTGAAAATTTAGGTCGTTTTATGGATGTAGTTTGTAAAGAACTTAAAACTCAAAATTTGATATAAAAGGTTTTCTTGTGGACATAAAGAATAAAGTTATAGCCATAACAGGAGGGGCTAAGGGAATTGGATTTGCTATTGCAAAAAAAATATTATTAGAAAATCCCAAAGTAGTTGTGCTTATAGATATAAATTTCAATAACACCAATATTAATAATGAAAAAATTATTTTTAAGGAATGTGATGTTACAAATGAGACTTCTTTTCATAATTTAATTGACGAAATTAATAGTCAATTTGGTTTGATTGATATTTTCTGTTCTAATGCTGGAATTTTATCTCTTGGAGATGAACAAGTCAGTATTCAAGACTGGAGTAAAAATTGGAACCTTCATGTAATGTCACATGTTTTTGCTGCAAAAAAGTTAATCCCAGGGATGTTAGAACGTGGAAGTGGCTATTTAGTTAATACAGCCTCTGCAGCTGGATTACTTAGTCATATAGATTCTATTACATATTCTACTACTAAGCATGCAGCAATAGGTCTAGCTGAATGGCTTGCAATTACATATGGGAAAAAGGGGATAGGTGTTTCAGTTTTATGCCCACAAGCAGTGGAAACAGACATGATAAAAGGAAGAGAAAATGAAGTGTCTGCTTTAGATGGTATGATGAAACCTGAAGAAGTGGCAGGTAAAGTTATTAAAGCAATCAAAGACGAAATATTCTTAATTTCACCACATGATCAAGTTTTGGGTTACTTTCAAAATAAAGCTAATAATTATTCCAGATGGATTGGAGGTATGCAGAAATTAAAAGAGAGAATGTCATCTAGGAGTTAAATTGCATCAGCTATAGCTGAACCACATGATGAAGTGCTAGCTTTTCCTCCAAGGTCTCCAGTTCTATATTCCTCCTTCTCTAAAACTTCTTCAATAGCTTTTACAATATTATCTGAGGCATTTTTATGTCCTAGATGTTCGAGCATCATTGCTCCTGCCCATATCTGTCCAATTGGATTTGCTATTCCTTTTCCAGCTATGTCAGGAGCGGATCCATGGACTGGTTCAAATAATGAAGGAAAGTTTTTTTCTGGGTTTATATTACCCGAAGGTGCTATACCTATTGTTCCAGTACAAGCTGGACCTAAATCTGATAAAATGTCACCAAATAAGTTTGAGGCAACAACGACATTAAATTTTTCAGGGTTAAGAACAAAATGTGCGCAAAGTATATCAATATGATATTTATCCCATTTAACATCAGAGTATTTTTTGGCCATTGTCTCTACTCTTTCATCCCAATAAGGCATAGTTATAGATATACCATTTGATTTTGTTGCAGATGTTAAATGTTTTTTTTCAGACTTTTGTGCTAACTCAAACGCAAATTTGAGAACTCTATCTACACCAACTCTGGACATAATAGTTTCTTGCATTACGATTTCCCTATCCGTATCAGGAAACATTTTACCTCCAATTGAAGAATACTCTCCTTCTGTATTTTCTCGAATAATATAAAAATTTATGTCTCCCGGCTTTTTGTTGGCTAGAGGAGAAGGGACCCCTGGCATTAATTTAACCGGTCTTAGATTAATGTACTGGTCAAATTCTCTTCTGAATTTTAATAATGATCCCCATAAAGATACATGATCGGGGATTTTTTCTGGCCAACCTACAGCTCCAAAAAACAAAGCATCATGAGATCCAATTTGAGTTTTCCAGTCATCAGGCATCATTTGCCCATGTTTAGAATAATATTCATATGAGCTAAAATCAAAATGATCTAACTGAAGATTAATTCCATATTTATTAGATACTCTCTCTAATACCTTTAATGCTTCTGGCATTACTTCAGTACCTATCCCATCGCCTGGAATTACTGCTATGTTATATTTATTTTTTGTCATAAAAAAAATCCTATTTATTAGATATTGGCATCCAAGGTGCTGCCGTCATTAGTTTATTTTCTTGAGTTATTACAAGTGGTCGAAATTCTGTTGCAAACTTTATAAAATCCTCATCAGCATATATTTTTTTCCATAATTCTCTTCTTAAGTTGTCATCTTCAAAACCCCAAACGTGAATAATTTGATTAAGTGCACCTACATCACCAATATAATATTGTAAGATATTACTTTTATATTTTTTAAGTGCCGGCCAACCTAATTCTTCGTAAACTTGGATTGCTTTGGCTAATTTCCCTACGTGAAGGGTGTATGTCCTTAATTCAAAAATATTCAAATCAATCTCCAAAATAAAATCATGTTTAGTATTATTAATGTATGATTGAGTTTTTATCCATTTTTAATTAATAATTATTCTTAACAAATTAAAAGGAAATTTTATGGACATATTAGAAATTAAAGATCTAGAAATTTTAGCTAAAAAAAGAGTTCCTAAAATGTTTTTTGATTACGTCAACTCTGGGTCTTGGACAGAAACCACTTATAATGAAAATGTTTCTGATTTTCAAAAAATTAAACTTAGGCAAAGGGTGGCGATTGATATGTCCAACAGAACACTTGAGACTAAGATGATAGACCAGAAAGTTTCAATGCCTGTAGCTATTGCTCCAACAGGGCTAACAGGTATGCAAAGGGCAGATGGAGAAATATTAGCTGCTCAAGCTGCAGAAGAGTTTGGTATACCGTATACTTTGTCAACTATGAGTGTCTGTTCTATTGAGGCAGTAGCTGAAAAAACAAAAAAACCTTTTTGGTTTCAGTTATACGTTATGAAAGATAAGAAGTTTATGGAACGACTTATTGATAGAGCAAAAGAAGCAAAATGTAGTGCACTTGTTTTGACTTTAGATTTACAACTTCTAGGACAAAGGCATAAAGATATAAGAAACGGACTATCAACCCCCCCTAAACTAGTACCGAAACATATATATCAAGTTCTAAGTAGGCCTATGTGGTGTTTAAGGATGTTAACAACAAAAAATCATTTTTTTGGAAATATTGTTGGTCACGTTGATGGAATCAAAGATGTCAGGTCTCTAGGGTCTTGGATAGGAACACAATTTGATCAGCAGCTTGATTGGAAGGAAGTAGATTGGATTAGAAAGCGTTGGGGTGGTAAGTTAATAATCAAGGGAATACTTGATCCAGAAGATGCACTTTTAGCAGCTAAAACTGGAGCTGATGCAATCATTGTTTCTAATCATGGTGGCAGGCAGCTTGACGGCGCATCTTCTACAATAAATATATTACCAGAAATAGTTGATAAAGTAGGTAAACTTGTTGAAGTTCACTTAGATGGAGGAATAAGGTCAGGGCAGGATGTTGTTAAAGCCATGTGTTTAGGGGCAAAGGGTACTTATATAGGAAGAGCATTTTTATATGGATTAGGTGCCTTAGGTAAAGAAGGTGTTACCAAAGCACTTGAAATTATAAAAACTGAAGCAGACATGACCATGGCACTTTGTGGAAGAAGAGATGTTCATGATTTAAACATCGATAATATTTACACTAAAAACAATTTATAACTTTGAAAATATATTTTTTGCAGCTTCGCTCATCTCTTTAAGACAAATTAATGCAGTTGGCAATTGGACAGAGTTACTTAAAAATGCATGCATTTGTCCAGGAAATAGTCGATAATAAACCTCGTTTCCAAATGATAAGAGTCTTCTTCTGAAAGCATCTCCTTCATCAACTAAAGGATCTAGTCCCGCTCCAAAAATATAGGTTGTTGGAAGCCCTGACAAATCTGGTGTCAAAATTGGAGAAGCTCTCCAATCTACTTGTTCTTCATAGGAGTTCAAATAATGATTTGCAAAATACTCTATTGTACTTTTATTTAAAATCATACCTTCAAGATTAATATCCATCGACCTTCTACACATAGTTAGATCAACCCAAGGGTAAACTAAAATTTGACCATGGACTTTAGGAACTATATTGTCCCTCGACATTATGGTTCCCACAGCAGCAAGAGCTCCTCCTGCACTATCTCCACATAATATAATTTTATTTTTATCTATTTTTAAATTTTCGGCTTCTTTTATAATCTTTATAATGGCATCTTGAGCATCAATGATTGAGGCAGGAAATTTATTTTCTGGAGCTAGTTTATAATCAACTGCTATTACAGTTGCTTTAGTGTCTTTACAAAGGTGTCTACAGACAAGGTCATGACTTTCTAAATCACCCATTACAAAGCCGCCACCATGGAAATAAATAATTAAAGGGTTTTTTTCACCATTGGCATTACTAGACATACCATCAAAATATTTTCTGAGTTTTATTGGCCCAAGAGTTCCTTCTACAAAAAAATCATCAACATGCGATAGGTTAACTCTTAACTCAAGCGGTGTTTCTGCCATTTTTGCTCTTATATCCCTAAGTTCTTGGGGAGTAAAACTCTCAAGAGGTGGGGCATTGTTTTTTACACGTTCATCAATTAATGCTTGTGTGTCCTTATCAATTTGCATTATTTAATACCTAATGTCATTTAACCAGTTTCTTTTTATTATTTTTAATAAGTAAATTATATAATTAAAAAAAAGACACAACAATTATGATTAGAAAAATATAAATTTAGATTTTTACAATATAACTATTTAAATTAGCCATGGCTAACTTTATTAGTTTGTTGACGTTATATATGTCTTATGCAATATAAGGTGTCTAAGCGATAATTATAGAGTAAAATGAACCATACTAATTCTAATCCTGCAATAACACCTATTATGATTCGGTACCAACAGGTGCTGAGTTATGTTTTCCTTCTTATTGCTGCTTTATTATTCTTTAATATGAACAATGAAACTTGGGCACTAATTAAATCTCTAATAGCAGATGCATACATTCAAGTAAGTAGTTTTGTAGCAGGAACACTATTAATATTTTTTTTCTTAGAAAAACATTTAAAAATTGATGTAAATAAACTTCTTCGTAACAAACCAAAATTAGAAGTTCTAATAAGCTCT
>JADHRC010000096.1 GCA_016777645.1 Alphaproteobacteria bacterium | reverse complement strand
GATTTTAAATCCACTTTAGTTAAGGTAGCTGCAACAGATTTTAAGACTAACAACAAAAGAAACTTATTTTATGCTCTAGCCTTAGTATTAGGAGGCATGATAGGTATTGTTTTTGTATTAATATCTAAGGCTTTTATAAATCGCAAAGCTATAACAGCTCAGTCTTAAATAATTAGATTTATAATTGAGATTACTTGTCATTCAATATAGAAAATTACAGAGTATAAAGATAATTTTTAGCTTATTATTTTATAACTCAGTGCTTTAAATATATTCAAGCTAGTGATGAATTATTAAATATTACTTTTTTATGATTATTGCATTTTATATGCAATTAACTATTAATTTGTGACATAATTTATTTATCAACTTACAAGAGTTATTCTAATGAGATTTTGGAATTATAAATCAGATGATTTTTATAATATTTATTTAAAAATATTTGATTCTAATTTTCCAGTTGAAAAAAAAAAGGTAATTTTAAAATCTCTTTTTACAGGTGAGTATTGTTTAATGAGAATAACAAGTATTTCAAAGCAATGTTATGAAGAATATAAAAAAAATAATTTTAAAAAAGTAACTAAATTTAAAAGGGTTAATAAAAGATTTGTAAGGCATCAATTTACACCATTTAGTGAGACTTTAGAACAGATAGTTGCAAGAAAAACTCCAATCAAGGAATTTTGGAATATCATAGATGAAAATGAAAAGACTCACTTAATAACAAGAGGGGAGAAGGAAAAGGATGAATATTTTTATATAAACATACCTATAGAAGGAGGCTATTTCTTGAATAAGACTTCGGGGTTTGAGTATGGAAAGAAAGAGGAGTTATATTTAAAATATATTAGTGGGCAGAAAATTAGATGGAAGAAAATGAAGTTAGAAACTAAGAAAATAGAAACAGCAAACGAAGAGTAAATCTTCCAATAATCTTTTCTTCATTATAAAAAGTTTAGTTATATTAAAAAAGATTTTGATCAAAAACTAACAATGTTTTTATGTTTAAAACAAAACTGAAAAAGGAAATAATTTTGAAATTAAAAGGAACAACATTTCAAATTGCTGTTTGGAATGAAATCAAAAAAATACCAAAAGGTAGTGTTAAAACTTATAAAGAAATAGCCCATATATTAAAAAGGCCTAATTCATCAAGAGCTGTTGCTAACGCATGTGCCCAAAACCCATACCCACCAATTATTCCATGTCATAGAGTAATAAGATCTGACGGTTTATTAGGTGGTTATAGTGGTGTTGGTGGAATTAAGACTAAAAAAAAATTATTGATATCTGAAGGTTTTAATGAATTTAAAAGCAAATAATTTAAAAATATTTTATTTAAGTCGTATTTATATAAGTTTTAATAAGAGTTAAGGTTATTTATGAATAGTAGTTTAGAACTTAGAAATAGAATAAACAAAATGAGATTGGTAAATAATCTTGAACCCCATAATGAAAAATTATTGACTAAAAAAGAAAAAAATAATTTAGATATTAAACCTAATAATAATAAAACCAATGTTGGGTTTGATAAAAAAAATATAGAAAATATATCTGAAAAAACAAGTAAAAATAATCAATTAAATGACGATGCTAAGGATTTAAATGGTATTAATTCATTTAAATATAATTTAAGAAATGAAAAAAATTATAGTCAAAATACACAGTTAAAAGTTAATGAAGATAGCGATGAGAATTACCACAATGAGGCTCAATTTAGGATGTTGGCTAATAAATTCAACGAAGCTGTAGAGGTGATTTTAGAACTTTCGGAAAAAATTAATAAGCTGGAAAATTTAATTTATACTGAACCGGCGAGAGAAAAAAAAACAATTTTTTTTAAATTTTTAAGCTTTAAAAGTTTATGTTTAATTTTTGTTTCAATATTAGTTATACCTTGGGTATTATTATATCTACCTGTTGATATTAGCTTATTTAAAGTCATTTTAAATGAGATTTTAACACATATTTAGATATATTATTTCAAGTCTATATCTAGTATAGTCATATTAAAATGGTAGCATACTTCTCCATCTTCCTTATCTTCAAAAACTACTCCTAGGAATTCTCCATTATTCGTGACATCAGCGGAGTCATTTTTATTTTCTCTTCCTTCTAATTTTATACTTTTAGAGCCTAGAGATTTTCTTAAGTATTCTTGAATTTTGCTAGTTGTATTCCTGTCCATCATACTTTCCTTGAATAATATTAAAGTTATTTTTAAGTTATATTTTGAGGAATTAATATCTCATTATACTTATTTTTTTTTCAAATTTTGATAAAGCTAATAATAATTCACTACTTTTATTAATAATTTGGGCATCTTTGATAATCAAAAATTCATTCTTCTTTTTTAATCCCTTAAGTTTTTTTTTTACGATCCGATAAATTGGTTTATCGTGAGTATGTCTAAAGATTGAAAAAATTGCAGTTCCATTTTGATTATCTAATGCATAATCTTTCCACAACCCTTTTGCAACTTGTCTACTATACAAGCTTAGAATTGATGTAAGTTCTAGTTTAGAAAAAAATATTATTTTTTTTTCATGGTTCTTACTAATAGGATTACTAAGGTGAGTAATGTGAGGCTCACGAAATTTAAATTTAACAATATTCATGTGATATAAATCTTATCAATATTTTTGAAGTGGATTATATACATTCTATCAATTTTTTATTTTGTCTTTTCAATCTATTAGTTTGATAGTATACAATAAATACAAAAAAAACATTTTTCAATCTTTAATAAAACGGAATTTTTAATGGCTGACATCTTTGATGAAGTCTCTGAAGAACTCAAGCAAGACCAGCTAATACAGTTTTGGAAAAAATATTCAAAATATTTTATTTCAATTGCTTTGGTATTGATTATTTCATTTTTGGGTTATTTTTTTTATAATCAATGGAAGCAAAAAACGTTAGAAAATAGTTCTTCACAATATTTTTCTGCTATTAAAAAATTAGAAAATAAAGAATTTGAATCCAGCCTAGAAGATTTTTCTAAAGGAGTTAATGAAAACAATAGAGGTTACAAAATTCTTTCACTTTTTGGTCTTGCAGAAGCTAATTTTAAATTAGGTAAAATTAATGAAATGATATTGAATTATGAAACTATTTATAACAATCAGGACATAGATATCTATTATAGAGATTTGGCAAGGTTATTAACTGTTATGAAAAATAATACAAGACCATTTGATGAACAGATAAATATATTACAACCTATTCTAAATAGTCCAAGCAAATTACAATTGTTAGCGTCTGAATTAAAAATTTTGTTAATGATAAAATTTAATAAAATAGATGATGCAAAACAATCTATTGATCAATTATTAAGTCGATCTGAAATTAGCTTTGAACAAAAAAATAGACTTGATCTGATTAAAAAAGTTTATAGCTCAAATGCACGCTAAATTATTCTTTTTAATTATATTTTTTAGTATAATAGGTTGTTCCTCCAAGGAGGAATTAAGTCTAGATAATTATATTCCTATTAATAAAAACACTCTCAATTTAAATTTTTTAATAAATGAAGATAAAAATAACTCATACCTTTCAGAGGTTTTGGAGATTAAAAATATTTTTAATCCTGAAGCTTATAAGACATTAAATTCTATGATTAAGTTACCTCCTCAAAAAATATGGGAAATCGATACAAATCAAAAAATTGATGACAAAAACCCTTCATTATCTAAACCTATATTTATTGAATCTAACGTGTATATATTGAATAACGAAGGATCTTTATTTAAAATTAATGGAGAAACAGGAAAAACAATTTGGAAAAAAATTATTTTTTCAAATCTTGAAAACACAATTATTGGTACTCCAGCATTGTCAGGTAAATTAAATAAAGATGGCGATGTGGTTCTTTATCTTCATAATGGTTTAGATGAGTTAGTTGCATATAATGCTAATAATGAAAGTCGGTTATGGTCATTCAAGTCGCCTTTACCTTTTAGAGGAGGGATTACGGTCACTGATGATTTTTTATTTGTGAGTGATTTTGAAGGTAATTTTTTTGCATTTAATGCTGTTAATGGAAAAATAGTTTGGAGTACTTTTTTAGGCAGTGATTCAAATTCTATATATACGGCTGCAAGACCAATTCTGGTAGACAAAAAAATTGTTGTTCCTGGAACAGGTGGCTCTTTTTTTATAATTTCACTTGATAATGGAGAAATTTTATGGACAGAAAATATTTCATCCAATAAAGAATTACCAAAATTGTTTCATACTGGAGACATTGTAGCCAATCCAATTAATGACGATAGCAATATTTATTTAGTATCACAATCTGGTATTACAGCTGCTTTTAATATTAACACTAGTGAGAAATTGTGGAGCGTTCCTGTTGGAGGTTTTGAAACTCCTTCTTTGTCGGGGGAAACTATATTTATAGTTGGTAACTCCGGTTCGTTAGTGGCAATCGATAAAAAAACTGGTTATGTAAGATGGAAAAAAGATTTTCCAAGATATATTAATGAAAATTCATATTTTAAAGATAAAGAGTTAATTTTGTATAAAGGTCCAACTTTAGTTGATTCACATCTATTACTTTCCACTCAGGACGGTAAAGTAAAAATTTTTGATGCAAATAATGGAAATGAAACAGGAGTTATTAAAGTTGGTAAACTAGCTACTTCACCTATGCCAGTTGAAAAGAAACTGTATTTTCTTACTGTAAACGGTAAACTAATAGCTTACAAATAACATCTAGATAAACACTTCAAGGCTAAAAAATGTATACAATTGCATTAGTTGGAAGACCGAATGTTGGAAAATCAACACTATTTAACCGTTTAGTTCGCTCAAACAAAGCAATAGTTAACAACATGCCTGGCGTTACTAGAGACAGAAAATATGGTAACGCAACATTGGTAGATTTGAATTTTATTTTGATAGATACCGCGGGACTGGATGAAAGTCTAACTGGGAAAACTGATACTGAAATAAGATATCAAACTGAATTAGCTATTGAAGAGTCAGACATTATAATATTTGTAATTGATTCAAGAGTTGGGGTTCTTCCTGTTGAAAAATTTTTTTCTAAAAAATTAATCAAGCTGAATAAACCTGTAATACTTTTATTGAATAAAAGTGAAGGTAATAGCGGTCTTATTGGTCTAAGCGAAGGGGCTTCACTTGGTTTTAATACTATAATACCATTTTCTGCTGAACATGGTGAGGGATTGTCAGATCTGTATGATGTTTTAAGGGATAAGCTTGAAAACTCAAAACTAGATTATAAAAATAGAACTAATATTTCTAATCAAGATAATGATATGCCCCTGATTAGAGTTGGTTTTATTGGTCGTCCGAATACAGGTAAATCAACATTAGTAAATAATATTATTGGTGAAAATAGATTAGTGACAGGTTCTGAAGCAGGAGTAACAAGGGATGCAATTGAAGTTTTATGGCGTCATAAAGACAGATCTTTTTGTATTATTGATACCGCAGGTTTACGCAAAAAATCTAAAATTGTAAAACCATTAGAAATGGAGATGGTCGGTGATACTCTTAAGACAATAAAATACAGTAATGTATGTGTTTTACTCATTGATGGATCAACTGGTTTAGATAAACAAGATCTTACAATTGCGAGAATGATAGTTGGTGAGGGTAGGGGGTTAATAATTGGAGCAAATATGTGGGATAAAGTTGAAGACAAAAAAGATTTAAAAGAAAAAATTTATAATCAATTACAAGTTTCACTATCACAAATTAAAAAAGTTCCAATCGTTTTTATGTCAGGTCTTTATGGGAATGGAATAGAAAATTTAGTAGAAACTATTTGTGATATTGAGAAAAGACTAAAATTTAGAATTTCTACTGGTAAATTAAATAGGTGGTTGATACCAATTATAGAAAATAATCCACCACCTTTATATAAAGGAAAAAAGAATAGCATTAGGTATATAACACAGGTTAATGTAAAGCCACCAACATTTGCTATTTTTATGTCAAGTCCAGAAAACCTACCAGAAAGCTATAAGCGATTTTTAATGACTTCATTAATGGAAAGTTTTGATTTGTTAGGACTACCTATGAGGGTAATGCTGAGAAAAGGAAAAAATCCATACGTGGATGTTTAATTTGAAATAACCTAAACAGAAATGTCTTC
>JADHRC010000095.1 GCA_016777645.1 Alphaproteobacteria bacterium | reverse complement strand
CTAAAATCATATCTGTGTCTATCAACACAAAATTGATCTGATAAACTTAAGGCAATTTTAGAATTGTTATCTTTGGCTAGGCGACAGCAATGATATATGGCTTCTTTTGCATGAGATTGATCAAATAAATAACCTTCTATATAGATGCATTGACTTTGTAAAATTTGGGGCTCATTAATACAATCTTTGTTAAATTTTACACTTGCTCCTAAAAAAGTATTCATAGTTCGTTCAGCATCAGGTGTTACTAATATTATACTCTTAGATGTTTTGTCTGAGGTATTAGAAAAGAATTTTTCAAAACAAACCCCTGAATCATTAATATTTTTGGAAAATAAATCTCCATACTTGTCACCACCTATCTGTCCTATAAAATTTGCTTTACCTCCCAAAGACTTATATCCGACCGCAGTATTTGCAGCGCTGCCTCCAGAAATTATAGTCGGATTTTTAATTTTATTTAAAAGCTTTCTGACTCTCTCTTCATCAATAAGTTGCATGCAACCCTTTTCAATTTCAAAATAATTTAAGGTTTTATCTGTAACTTTACAGATAATATCAACTATAGCGTTCCCTATAAATGTAATTGCATGATTATTATTAGTCATTTGTTACCTCTTATTTTTTTTTAAATAGACTTAGTTAAAAACAACATTTAAGAATATCAGTCATGGCTAAAGTTCCAAATAAAATTATTTATATTTTTGCTACGCTTTTGTTTTTAAGTTCATGTCAGACTATAAAACATTCAAATAATTTGTTTAAAAAAGAAGACTATTTAGAAAATCAAGAACAAATACAGGAAAAAGAAGCAATCAAAGAAGCAAATGTTCCAAATCTAAATAAAAATAAAATTATTGATCAAGAACTAGCTCCTATTAAATTACCAAAACCTAAATCAAAAGTTAAAACTAGTATATTAAAGAAAAAAATAGATATTTTAGATGAAAAGAAATTTGATTTTAGCTTAATTAAAAATTTAACTGAGGCTAATCTTATTAAAAAATTAGGAAATAGTGATTTTACTAAACAGGAAGGAAAATTAAAGAATTTTCAATATTATTTCTCTAAATGTTTTCTAGATATTTATTTAATAAAAAAAAATAACGATTATTACGTCAACTTTATTCAAACTCGTCCAACTAAATTAAACGGTAGAATAGAAGAAAAAGAATGTTTAAAAGAAATCAGTAAAAAATTTAGTTAATTTATTTAACTATCCACCATTTTTTAAAACATCTAGCAGTGTATATAATCCAGGTTTTGCATTTGCTGCCCAAAAAGAAGCCCTTAAAGCTCCAGACGCGAAAATTGATCTATCAGATGCTTTATGAACCAATTCTAATCTTTCACCAGTATTAGAAAATAGGACGGTATGTTCACCTACAACGTCCCCACCTCTTAATACTGCAAAACCAATTTCATCTGAACTTCTTTTCCCAACAATGCCATCTCTAGAAACAGATTTTACACTAGATAAATCTTGCCCCCTAGCTCCTGCAGCAGATTTGCCTAACATTAGAGCTGTTCCTGATGGAGCGTCAATTTTATGTTTATGATGCATTTCTAATATCTCAATATCCCAATCTCTTCCCAGAGACTTGGTTGCTTCCTCAACTAAGCTAGACAATAATGTTATACCTATAGAGAAATTTGCTGAATAGACTATTGGTATTTTTTTTGAAAAAATTAATAACTCTTCTTCTTGCTTGATATCCAAACCAGTAGTTCCAATAACCAAAGGTATATTATTTTCGTAACAATTTTTAGCATGAAACATTGTTGCTTCAGGTACGGTAAAATCAATAAGAACATCTGAATTTTGAAAAAGCTTCATTGGGTTGCTGTCTAATACTTGAAAAATTTTCCCTTTACCAACTAAATCACCAATGTCTAAACCAACCTCCTTTTCATCTGGCAAACAGGTTGCTGCAGCAATTTTATATTTTTCACTATCAATGATTAAATCCAACAAAGTTTTGCCCATACGGCCATTACCACCAGGTATTGAAACTGAAATATTTTTCATTATTTGCCTATTATAAATTTGGAATAAAGTTATACAGAGAAATTGTTTTACTCAATCATTTTTTTAAATCGAGTAGCTTTAGGGCTTACTTTGGTAATTCCTAAATCATTTATCTGTCTAAATAAATCTTCTTGTTTTCTAGAAAGGCCAACTGGAGTTTCAACATTGATTTGAACATACTGATCACCCCTAGAACCTCCTCTTAAACCAGGCATTCCTTTGCCTTTCATCCTTAAACGTGTACCGCTTTGAGTTCCTGAATTCAAACTCATTTTAGCTTTAGTTCCGTCTATACATGGGACCTGAATTGAGTTGCCTAGGACAGCATCAATAAAAGATACTGGCACTTCTATAAAGGTGTCTTTTCCATCTCTTTGAAAGAGAGAGTGATCTTTAATATCTATAAAAATATATAAATCACCGGCAGTAGATCCTCTAGCTCCAGCTTCACCTTCACCAGACAGTCTAATTCTAGTTCCATTATCTACACCAGCAGGAACATTTACAGAAAGCTTCTTTTTTTTGTTCACACGACCTTGTCCATTACAAGGCCTACAGGGATCACCAATAATTTCTCCTACACCTGAGCAAGACGCACAAGTTCGTTCTATTGTAAAAAAACCCTGCTGTGCTCTGATTTTACCATATCCACCACACTGACTACATTGTTGAGGTCTTGAACCTTTGTTAGCGCCAGATCCATTACATGATTCACATTTAGATGGAACTGTTAAGGAAATTTCTACCTGATCTCCTGTGAAAGCCTGCTCAAGGGTTATAGATAAATCATATCTTAAATCAGATCCTGATGAGGCAGACCTTCTACCATTTTCACTACCCATCCCAAACATATCTTCAAAGATGTCAGAGAATCCTCCACCTCCAAAGCCTGAAAAACCACTTGAAGATCTTCCACCACCACCTTGTGAGAAAGCTGCATGACCATATTGGTTATATGCAGCTTTTTTTTGTGGATCTTTGAGAACCTCATAGGCCTCGGAAATTTCTTTGAATTTTTCTTCAGCTTTTTTATCACCAGGGTTTCTATCTGGATGATATTTCATAGCAAGTTTACGATATGCTGACTTTATCTCACTATCAGAAGCTGATTTAGATAAACCAAGTATATCATAATAATCACTTGCCATTTTAAAACCTTATTCTTTAGTCTTTACTAGTATTTAAGAAGCATCTTTCTTTTCTTCGTTATCTTTAACCTCTTCAAAGTCAGCATCAACTACATCTTCTTTATCGTTATTGGCTTCAGTTTCATTTTTTTCTGAACCAGCCTCACTGTTTTGCTCATTAGCCTTATAAGCAGCTTCTCCCATCTTCATCATAACGGCTGATAATGAGGATGTTTTTTCTTTAATAGCGGAAATATCATCCCCCTCCAGAGCGGTTTTAAGGTCAGTTATTGCTTGTTCTACTTCATTTTTGGCATTAGCTTCTGCTTTGTCACCCAAATCTGCTAGTGATTTTTCAGCACCGTGTATCATAGATTCGGCTTGATTTCGAGTGTCTATAGCTTCTCTTTTCTCTTTGTCGGCTTCTGCATTTTCTTCAGCTTCTTTTACCATTCTCTCAATCTCATTTTCATCAAGACCACCAGAAGCTTGTATTGTTATATTATGAGCTTTCCCCGTTGCTTTATCTTGAGCACTAACGTTAACAATGCCATTTGCATCAATATCAAAAGTTACTTCAATTTGTGGCACACCCCTAGGAGCTGGGGCAATTCCTTCAAGATTAAACTCTCCTAAAGATTTATTGTCAGCTGCCATTTCTCTCTCGCCCTGAGACACACGAATAGTTACTGCTGATTGATTATCTTCTGCGGTTGAAAAGGTTTGTGATTTTTTTGATGGAATTGTAGTATTTCTATCTATTAACCTTGTGAAAACACCACCTAATGTTTCAATCCCAAGTGATAATGGCGTTACATCTAGTAAAAGAACATCTTTAACATCTCCCATTAAAACACCACCCTGTATAGCAGCACCTGATGCGACTACCTCATCGGGATTAACCCCTCGATGTGGTTCTGTTTTAAAGAACGATGTTACAGCCTCAATTATTTTTGGCATTCTGGTCATTCCACCAACAAGAATGACTTCATCGATTTCATTGGCAGTTACACCTGCATCTTTTAAGGCAGCCTTACATGGCTCAATGCTCTTTGTTATTAAATCGTCAACTAGAGATTCAAATTTAGATCTAGTAAGTTTAACATTCAAATGTTTTGGTCCTGTTGCATCTGCAGTTACAAATGGTAAATTAACATCAGTCTGGGCTGAACTAGAAAGTTCAATTTTTGCTTTTTCAGCCGCTTCTTTCATTCTTTGAAGAGCTAATTTATCTGTCCTTAAATCAATGCCATTATCTTTTTTAAATTCTTCAGCAATGTAGTCAATAATACGTTGATCAAAATCTTCTCCACCTAGGAATGTATCTCCGTTTGTTGACTTAACCTCAAAAACTCCATCCCCAACCTCAAGGATAGATACATCAAATGTACCACCACCTAAATCATATACTGCTATTGTTCCACTTTCTTTTTTATCTAGACCATATGCAAGAGCAGCAGCTGTTGGCTCATTAATAATCCTTAAAACTTCTAAACCAGCAATTTTCCCTGCATCTTTGGTTGCTTGTCTTTGAGCATCATTAAAATATGCAGGAACAGTAATAACAGCTTTATCAACTTTTTCACCCAAATATGCCTCAGCATCTTCTTTAAGTTTTCTTAAAATAAAACTTGAGACCTCTGAAGGAGCATATTCTTGCCCATTTGCTTGTACCCAGGCATCTCCATTTTTTGCTGCAACAATTTTATAGGGCACTAACTCTGAAAACTTTTTAGAATATTGGTCATCATGTCTTCTACCAATCAATCTTTTAATTGCAAAAAGTGTGTTTTCAGGATTTGTAACAGCCTGCCTCTTTGCTGGTTGTCCTACTAATCTCTCATTATCAGTTATTCCGACCATAGATGGTGTTGTTCTAGCACCTTCACTGTTCTCAATTATTTTAGGTGCTTTGCCATCCATAACTGAAACACATGAGTTAGTAGTACCAAGATCTATACCTATAACTTTAGCCATAAAAAACTCCCTTTAAAATTTTTATTGTATTCCCAAACAAGTATTTTGATATTAATTAACCTTATATGGGTTAAGTTGTTGAATTTACAAGTTTATAAAAAAAAATGTTTTACTGTTCTTTATCTGTTTTCTTTTCTGTATCTTCTGCATCAATTTTTTTTGCAATTCCTACCATTGCTGGTCTTACCAATCTATCATGAAGTAAATATCCTTTTTGAGAAACCTCAACTACTGTACCTGGATCACTCTCATTGGTGACTACTTCAAACATGGCCTGATGAAAATTATAATCAAATTTTTCACCTAAAGGGTTTATCTGTTTAACATTATGCTTTTCTAGTGTTGAGATAACTTCCTTTTCGACAATCTCAAGTCCAACAATCAAGTTTTTTATTGGTTCGGGTAAGGAAGAGGTATCTTCTGGTATAGATTGTAAAGCTCTTTGTAAGTTATCTACTGATGAAACCAATTCTTTAATGAAAGAAATATGACTATACTTTTTGGCATGTTCTACATCCTTTTGGGTTCTTTTTCTTAAGTTTTCGCCATCAGCTAAACTACGCATAAGTTGATCTTTTAAATCATCAACTTTTTGCTCAAGCTCTAAAACTATTTCATCTTTGTGATCTTGAATATCTTCACTGGAATCAAATTTTTCATTCTCATCAACTTCTTTTTTAACAGGAGGTTCTTCGTCAGTAATTTTAACTTCATCAACGATAGATTTAGACTTTTCTTTCTTATTTGACAATTCTATACTCCATTAAATTTTTAACGATATCCATCAAATAAGAAATATACGTACTGTTTACAAGTATTAGAATAATATTAAAGTTTAAAATAGGGTTTTAGTTTATTTTGTTATAATAATGATTTAGTACATTAACTTTAGGTATTTTAATTTATGATAAACAGACCATCGAAAAGACTTCATAATGAGTTAAGAGATATTAGCCTTGAAATAAATTTTTCTCCATATGCAGAAGGGTCTTGCATGACAAAATTTGGAAACACCC
>JADHRC010000094.1 GCA_016777645.1 Alphaproteobacteria bacterium | reverse complement strand
ATAAGAAAGTTTTTTTTGATTTATCAAAATTAATTGAAAAAGGAAATAAAGATTTATTAGAATTTTTGAAACTCACAACATCTGAAATATAATTAATTTATTCTTTTATAATTTTTATCCACTCATCTTCATTAATAATTTTAACATTCAGTTCTTCTGCTTTTTTTGCTTTAGAGCCTGGGTTGTCTCCTATAATTAAGTAATCAGTATTTTTAGATATTGTGTTTCCAATTTTAGCACCCATTCTTTGTATTAATTGCTTTGCTTCATCGCGACTCATAGTTTTTAGTGTGCCAGTTAAAACAATAGTTTTGCCACTGTAAGGGGATTGAATAGATAAGTCAGTATAATTTTCTATAGTAATGTTTTTTAAGAGTTTTTTAAAAATATTTTTATTCGCTGGGGAATTAAAGTACGAGATTAAATCAATTGCAATTTTTTCACCTATCTGATCGATGGATATAAGTTTATAATAAGATTCATTAGTTTTGTCTTTAGCTTGAAGCATTTCAAGGCACAGGTTATCAAAAGAATTGTAATTGTGGGCTAATAACTTTGAATTAGTCTCGCCAATTTGTCTAATTCCAAGTGCATATATTAGTTTATCTAGTTTAATACTTCTTTTTGAATCTATTGATTTCAACAGATTAGTAATTGATAATGCTCCTAGACCTTCTTTTTTAATTAAATAGTCTTCATATTTTTTAATTTCAAAAATATCATTAAAATCAGTTATTATTTTCTCATTAAATAACATTTCTATTAATTTATCTCCTAATCCATCTATATTAAATGCATTTTTTGAAACAAAATGTTTAAGCTTTTCAACTGACTGAGCAGGGCATATAACTCCCCCAGTACATCTTCGAATGGCCTCGTCAGGTGACTTAACTGTATAACTTTTACATGAAGGACAAATTTCTGGAGGAGAATATTTTTTTGAATTTGAAGATCTCTTTTCTAGATTTACCCCTATAACTTTTGGAATGACATCACCAGCACGTTGAAGTTTAATTGTGTCTCCAATCCGAATATCTTTTCTTGAAATTTCATCCTCATTATGCAAAGAAACATTAGAAACTATTACTCCTCCAACTTTTATTGGCTCTAATTTTCCTACAGGAGTTAAGGCGCCAGTTCTTCCAACTTGAGTTTCAATATTAAGAATTTTTGTTTCAACTATTTCTGGGGGTAGTTTGTGAGCTACAGCCCATCTTGGAGCCCTAGATAAATTACCTAATCTTCTCTGAAGATTAATATTGTCTATTTTATAAACTATTCCATCAATTTCATAATCGAGTTTGTTTCTTTTCGACAAAATATCAAAATAAAATGCTTCAAGTTCTTTAAAATTTTTTGCTTTGTGATTTAAATCATTTATTTTTAATCCCATTCGTCTAAAATTGTTAAGAAGTTCTTCTTGGGTCTCAAAAATAAAATCATTGGTGAATTCACCAACAGAAAATGCAAAAAAATTTAATTTTCTATCTTTTAAGGTTTCCACTTCTTTTTGTCTAATAGATCCAGCTGCTGCATTTCTTGGTGTGGCAAAAATCTTTTGAGCTTTTGCAACCTGTGATTGATTAAGTAAGTTAAAGTTTTCTTTATTCATGAATATTTCACCTCTAATCTCAATAAATTTAGGGTGTTTACTGAGAAGGGTATGAGGAATATCTTTTATGGTTTTTACGTTTTCGGTTACTATTTCTCCTATGCTTCCATCACCTCGGGTAACAGCTTCTATTAGTGATCCGTTAAGATATAGAAGTGAAATAGAGAGACCATCTATTTTAGGCTCACACATAATTTCTAACTCATTTTTTTTATTTAAAGATAAGAATTTATTTGTCCTGTCTATGAAATCCCTTACATCTCCAAACGTAAAAGCATTTACTAATGATCCCATTGGTTTTGCATGTTGAAATTTTTCAAATTGATTTGAAATATTTGAGCCAATAGATTTTCGTTCCATAAAATGAAGCTCAGGGTGAGCTAGTATAAGGTTATCATATTCTTTACATAATTCATCAAATTCAAAATCTGTTATTTCAGGATTATCTTCAAAATGATATTTTTTGTTATGATAATTAATTTTTGTATTTAATGAGTTTAGTTTGTTTATGATCTCTATTTTCATTTTAATTATTATTTAGCAATTGTGATGCTGCTTTTCTTGCTTCGTCTGTAATTGAACTTCCTGAGAGCATTCGAGCTATTTCTTCAATTCTTTGATCATTGTTTAATTTTAAGACGTTTGTAATTGTTTTGTTATTTTTTTCAATTTTTTGAACCAGATAATGATGATCACCTTTTGCAGTGACTTGAGGGGAGTGGGTAACAACCATTGTTTGGTAGGCCTTACCCATCGTAGATAGTTTAATGCCTACTGCATTTGCAGCAAAACCGCCAATACCTGAATCAATTTCATCAAAAATAATTGTTCTATTAAATAACGCAGATTCAAGCACTACTTTGATAGCAAGTAAAAATCTTGATAATTCACCTCCTGATGCAACTTTGTTGATTGGGAGTGGATCAATACCAGTATTTGTTGATACTAAAAATATAACTGAATCCACTCCTTCGCTAGTAGCGTTATCAATATCTAAATCTTTAAATTTCACTTGAAATGACGCATGATCTAACTTTAGGTGAGGTAATTCAGCATTTATTTTGCTAGCTAGTTTTAATGCATTTTTTTTTCTGCTTTCAGATAGAGCAGAACTAGCATTAACATACTGTTGAGTTACATCATTGAATTTATTTTTAAGAGTTTTTAGTTTATGTTTATGATTATCAGCATTTTTTAATTTAGACTCGAGTTGTTCTTTAATATTTATTAGGTCATCAACCTTGCAATTATGTTTTCGAGCTTGTGACCTTAATTCATAAAGCCGATCCTCTATTTCTTCTAAATTATATTTAGTTTCATTTGTGAATGTAATTTCGTTATTAAGCAGTGACTTCAGTTCTTCTAATTGAACCTTAATTGTATTACTTATTTCAATAGCACTATTAATATTCTTAAGACCAAAATTTTCAATTCCTTGAAGTGATTTAATAATTTTATAATTTAGATCTTCTAGACCATTTTCTTCTTCTAAGAGTGATTTTGTTTGGTTAATGGAAATAAAAATTTTTTCATTATTTAATAGAATTTTTTTTTGTTGATCTAAGCTTTCTTCTTCAGAAAATTTAGGATCTAAAACATTTAACTGATCAAAAGATTCTTGAATCCATTCGTTCTCTTCATTAAAATTTTTTTGAAGGATTTCGGTTTCTTTTATAATTTTTCTTAATTCCTTCATTTTATCAAATGAAATTTTTGTAGCATTGAGCAAATCATTGTGATTACAGAAAGTATCTAGTAAAGACAAATGGGTTTTAACATCTAGAAGTCCTCTTTCTTGAAATTGACCCTGCATTTCTATGAGATAATCTGTAACTTCAATTAAAACATTTCTAGTTACAAGAACATCATTAATAAAACATCTTGATTTTCCGTCCGCATTAATTAATCTTCTGATAATTAATTCATCTTCATTTTTTATATTATACTTTTCTAAGACACTATTAACAGGATGCGAATGGTTTATATCGAAAATAGCTGTTACTGAGGCCTCGTTTTCACCATTTCTAATAAGGTTAAAGTCAACCCTGTTTCCAACAATTAGTCCTAAACTATCTAATAAAATTGATTTTCCTGTTCCTGTCTCACCAGTTAAAACAGATAAACCTTTTTTGAATTGAACATTAAGTATCTCAATTAGGACAATATTGTTAACTATAAGTTCTTTTAACATTGTTAGTCTAAAATTGTTTTTATATAATTTAATACCCCTCGGGTAAAACCTTGTTTTGAGATGTTTACCTTATCATCTTCTAACAAATATTTAGCTAGTTTTGTCCATTCATTGTTAGGAAAATTATAATTTAATATAGCTATACTTTTGTTTGCTTCATCTTTTAACCCAGTTTTTAATAAAGCCTCACTCAATCTATATAATGTCTCTGGTATCACTGAAGTGTTTTGATATTTTTCTAAAATTATTTGAAACCTCTTTATGGCACTCGCGGTTACATTTTTTCTTAGGTAAAATTTTCCTACGGATAATTCATTTTCAGCTAGTCTGTTTTTCAGATAAGTTATTTTTAAATTTGCATCTTTGGAATATTTAGTATTTGGATACTTAGAATTAATAATTTGAAAATAGTACAGAGCTTTTAAGGATAAACTTGGATCTCTTCCTCTTTCTGACGTTTGAACATAATAGCACATAGCTAATAAATAATATGCATAGGATGTAAACTCGCCATTTGGGTTCATTTCAATAAAATTATTAAGTTTATTTATAGCTTTTTGTATTTGATTATCTTGATAAAGAGAGTATGCGGATGTTATTTCCGATTTTGAAGTTAATGATGAAAATGGATAATTTAAAAGTAGGATTTCAAACTCATTTAAAGCATTTTTGTAGTTTTTATTTTCTAAAAAAACAACTGCTCTATTATAAATTTCAGTATCTGTTAAAGTTACTGATTTTTCTTTTTCTTGAATAGTACTACAGCTTATTAAAATAAAAAATGTGGATAAAATTTGTATTAATATTAAGTATTTTGATTTTACCTTTAACATTAAAAAATTATTCCCACCATTATTGAGTTATGAGATTTTTAAACTACATAATATTTGATTGTATATCAAAAGAGTTATATTTAACAATTGTAATTAGGCTACATTGATAAAATTTTGTGTTGATGAATTGTTATTAAAAAAAATTGAATATTGATCAATAGATTTCTCAACTAATGCATCTTCTATTTTATAATTTGATTGGTCTTCTAAAATTTTAGAAATAAGCTTTTGGTTCAGCCTGTGCCCAGGAGCAAAACAATTAATTTCACCAGTCAGAGGCATACCTAATAAATATAAGTCACCTATACAATCAAGAGTTTTGTGTTTAACAAATTCTTTTTCTAATCTGAGACCTCCCGGATTTAAAATTTTATATTTATCAACTACAATAGCATTATTTAAGTTTCCACCCATAGCTTGGCCGGAGGCTCGCATTTTATCTATGTCTTCAAAGAGGGTATATGTCCTTGCTTGTGACAAACAGTCTATAAAATTTTCTTTGGAATGGGTATAAAATAATTCAGATCTTCCTATTATGGTATTAGGGTAATCAATAACTATATTAAAATAAAGATCATCGGATGGTGATATTGAAATAAATCTCGTACCATCAGAAACTTTGATTTTGCGCAATAATTTAATACGCTTTTTATTTTTTTTCTGTTCTTTAATTCCACATTTGGTTAATTTTTTGACGTATTCGCATGAACTACCATCTAATGCTGGTATCTCAGCATCATTAATACTTACAATAGCGTTATCTATCCCAAACGCACTGAATGCTGCCATTAAATGCTCTATGGTTGAAACTGTCACGCCCTTTTCATTAATTAATCTTGTGCAAAGGCTAGATTTATCAATATTACTATATTTTGCTTTAATAATATTATTTCTTTTTAAATCTATTCTTTTAAAAATAATGCCGGTATCTTCTTCGGCAGGATCAATAACCATCGTTACAGCCCTACCATTATGAATACCTACACCAGAAAAAGTTATCTGATCGTTAATGGTTTTTTGTTTTAAACAAACGTAATTTTTAGAAGCATTTATATGATTCATTATTAACCTCAATGTAATTTAATAAATGAAATCGTTACAAATACAAATCACTTATAATTACTAAATGTTTCAATTTTTATTAATTAGCTTGTCGTCTTAAAAATGCTGGTATTTCTAACACTTTTTCGTCAATTTCATTAGGGTTTTGATCAACGTCAATTAAATTAACTAAATCTTCATCTATTTTGCGGTTCTCTTTGCTAAACAAGTCTTCTTTTATTTCATTTTTAAAATTATTAATTAACATTTTCTCTTCTTCTTCTTTTCTATTTTCATCCTCTTTCTTGATTTCACTTTCTTTATCTAAATTAAAATTTTGTTCTAGTGTAAATTCTTTATTTTTGTCAGCTCCAAAAAATGAAGAAAATCTATTAAAAAGATTGCTTGGCTTTGAATCTGTAAATTTATTAACTGGTTTATTTTGGATAATTGAACTCAATTCATCACTTTTTTCATTAGAAAAATTGGTT
>JADHRC010000093.1 GCA_016777645.1 Alphaproteobacteria bacterium | reverse complement strand
AGCCATAGCACATAGCTTTGTAGCTTTTTTATCATTATTGTCTAAAGAACAAGCTGCTCTTAAAACCATTAAACGGGAGGCTTCAAGTTCAGTTGCCATATCTGCAAGTTTAAATTGTGTAACTTGAAATTTATCTAATGATTTTCCAAATTGTTTTCTTTCTGAAGAATAATCTATTGATGCTTCCAATGCTGCCCTTGCTCCACCTAGAGAACACGCAGCAATATTTACCCTACCTCCATCAAGCCCTCTCATTGCTATTTTAAAACCATCTCCCTCATTACCAACTAAATTATCTATTGGTATCTCACAATTATCAAAGTTTACCATAGATGTGTGCTGACTATTCCAACCCATTTTCTTTTCTTGTTTTCCAAAGGTTAGACCCTTACTTCCCTTTTCTACTAAAATACATGAAACACCGCCTGCCCCTTCCTCACCTGTTCTACACATAACAGCAAATAAATCACTTGTAGGCCCTCCAGATATAAAACTTTTTGAACCATTTAAAACATAATGACTATTTCCCTTTTTCGTTGCTTTTGTTTTTAATGCAACAGCATCAGATCCAGACCCAGGTTCAGTCAGGCAATAACTAGACATTATTTCCATGGTAGATAATCTATTTATAAATCTATTTTTCAGATTGTCTGAACCATGTGCATCTATCATCCAAGTCACCATATTATGGATAGATAAATAGGCCGCAGTAGAAACACATCCTCTGGAGAGTTCTTCAAAAATGATAGCTGCATCTAATCTACTAAGACCTGATCCTCCATATGTATCATTAACATAAATAGCTGCCAAACCAAGTCCAGCAGCTTTTTTTAATGTTTCAACTGGAAAAATTTCTTTCTGATCCCATTCGGAAGCGTTAGGCATGAGCTCAGTTTCAGCAAAGTTTTTAGCCATTTCTTTTATCACTAACTGATCTTCATTATATTCAAAATTCATTATTTACCTCATACCCATAAATAAAAACATGTTAAACTTTATTAGACTTCAAGATCATTTCTGATGCTTTTGCTGCGATCATTAAAGTAGGAGCATTAGTATTACCAGAAGTTATAGTTGGCATTATAGAGGCATCAGCAATTCTTAAACCATCAACACCCCTAACTCTTAAACTACTATCAGTCACAGAGGATTTACTGGGCCCCATTGCACAAGTACCCACAGGATGAAAAATTGTTGTACCAATATCACCTGCTACTTTTTTTAAATCTTCATCAGATTGGAAATGTGATCCAGGCGCATACTCTTTTGGGTTATATTTTCTCATGGCATGTTGAGAAACAATCTTTCTTGCAAGCTTTATAGATTGAGCCGCCACAATTTTATCCTGTTCTGCAGATAAATAATTTGGATTAATTAATGGTGCAACTTTGTGATCGCTAGAATTTATATGAACAGAGCCTCTACTTTGGGGGTTAAGATTACAAACGCTTGCTGTTAATCCTGGAAAATTATGGAGTGGATCTCCAAATTTATCCAATGATAATGGTTGTACATGAAACTGAAGGTTAGGCGTCTCGTAAGATTTATCAGACATTGCAAATATACCTAATTGACTAGGAGCCATAGACATAGGACCAGTTCTCTTAAGAGCATATTCCAAACCAATTGCTAATTTACCAATTAAAGAATTAGCTTTTTGATTTAAAGTTTTAGCATTTTCTAACTTATATATCACTCTTAATTGGAGGTGATCTTGAAGATTTTCACCAATATTTTTACTTTCTACATAAGTATCAATACCTAATTTTGATAAAATGTCTGGATTTCCAATCCCTGATAACTCTAGTATCTTTGGAGAGCCAACAGATCCTGAAGATAGTATTATTTCTCTATTAGAAAATATTTTCTCCAAATTTCCATTTCTAAAAACTTGTACGCCCTTGGCTTTTTTATTTTCTAAAATAATTTTATTAACTTCACATCTACTAATTATAGTTAAGTTTTTTCTATTTTTAATTGGCTTTATAAACGCTTTAACTGTATTCCATCTCAAGCCAGAGTTTTGATTAACCTTAAAGTATGAAACTCCAAAATTATTACCCTCATTAAAATCGTGAATTTCTGGTATCCCAGCTTCTATTGTGGCTTCTTTAAAACTATCAAGAATATCCCAGGAAAGTCTTTGCTTGTTTACCTTCCATTCTCCTCCAGCACCATGAAATTTATTTGCTCCTTCATAGCTATCTTCCATATTTTTAAAGTAGGGCAAAACTTCATCCCAACTCCAACCTTCATTTCCCATTTGTCTCCACTGATCATAATCATTGGCCTGTCCTCTCATATAAATCATCCCATTTATTGATGAACAACCTCCCATTACTTTTCCTCTTGGATAGTTTAATTCTCTATCATTTAATCCTCGCTGCTTTGTAGTTTTATATAACCAATCAGTCCTTTTATTACCCATACAATAAAGATAACCTACTGGTATATGAACCCAATGATAGTTGTCACTTCCTCCAGCTTCTATTAAAGCCACAGAGTGTTTGCCGCAGGCTGACAAACGATTCGCTAATAGACATCCAGCTGTGCCTGCCCCGACGACAATAAAATCAAATTTTTGATTCATTAAAAACTACCTTTTTAAATATTCAAAAAAATAGAACATTTACCCATTATAATATTAGAAGTAAGAAATTTTTACTATGTTAAAAAAATTTTTATAGTTATTACAGAAATTTATTATATATAGAAATTATTATTTTGGGGATATTGATGACTTTAAAAAAGAATATAGAAAATGATATGTTCATTGCAGATATTTTATCAAAAAATAAAATAATTGCTATGGTTGGTGCTAGTAAAAATTGGAAAAGACCCTCTAATTTTGTTATGAAGTACTTACAGAAACATGGATATAAAGTCATCCCTGTAAACCCAAGCAGCGCCGGCGAATATATTCTAGGTGAACTTTGCTATGCTTCTCTAGAAGAAATTCCCTTTCAAATAGATATGGTGAATATTTTTAGACCTGATCAATTTTGTCCTGGAATAACAAAAGAAGCTATTAAAATAGGTGCAAAAACAATATGGATGCAATTGGGTATTAAGAGTGAAGAAGCAATAAAGATAGCAAAGAAAAATAATAAAAATATTATTTTCGATAAATGTCCTAAAATGGAACATTCAAAGTTATCAGGTGCTCTTGGCTTAGCAGGGTTCAATTCTAATTTAATTTCATCAAAAAGAAGTGTTCCTTTATCACCACCTCCAGCATCAAGAAATGGAGGGATTGTAAAATCAAATGAATTAGAAACTCTTGCTATTCATGCGGGAACAAGGCCAGATTCTGCAACCGGTTCTAGAAGCATGCCTATTTATCAAACAACTTCTTATATATTTGATGATACAGATCATGCAGCTAGTTTATTTAATTTGCAAGAGCCTGGAAATATATATTCTCGTTTATCTAACCCTACAGTTTCGGCATTAGAACAAAGAATATCTGCATTGGATGATGGGTTAGGAGCTTGTTGTGCTGCATCAGGACATGCAGCACAATTGCTAGCATTATTTCCAATAATGGAGCCAGGAACAAAAATAGTAGCCAGTTCTAAATTATACGGCGGATCAATAACCCAATTTACAAAAACATTTAAAAATTTTTCATGGGACGCAGAACTAGTTGATGTTTATGATCTAGATGCTGTTAGATTAGCAGTACAAGACCCTTCCGTAAGAGTTTTGTTTGCTGAAAGTTTAGCAAATCCTGATGGTAATGTCAGTGATATTTCATCGTTAGCCGACATTGCCCATGAAGTAGGAATTCCCCTTATAATTGATAATACTATGGCGACACCCATTATTTGTCAGCCAGGAAAATTTGGTGCTGACTTAATTATTTATTCAACTACTAAATTTTTGTCAGGACATGGAAATGCAATGGGTGGCGCTGTTGTGGATATGGGTAAATTTAAGTGGAATACAGGTAGAGAATTTTCAAAACTTACTAAACCAGATCCTTCTTACCATGATATAAATTTTTACGAAACATTTGGTAATCACGCATTTATTAACTATTGTCATGCATGCGTTATGAGAGATTTAGGAGCTACTATGGCTCCGTTAAATGCATACTTAACACTCATTGGATTGGAAACCCTCCCTTTAAGAATGAGACAACATATGAAAAACGCTGAAAAAATTGCACAATTTCTTAATAAACATCCAAAAGTAAGCTACGTTTCATGGGCTGGATTTGAAGAAAATACTTTTCATAAATTAGCCAAAAAACATTTCAAAGATGGATATGGGTCAGTTTTTACTTTCTCACTAAAAGATGGGTATGATGCTGCTGTTAGATTAGTAGAAAATTGTAATCTTATTTCTCATCTTGCAAATGTTGGTGATACCAAATCTTTAATAGTCCACCCAGCATCTACAACTCATAGACAACTAAATGAAGAGCAAAAACAAAACTCTGGTATAAATGATTCAATGATAAGATTATCGATTGGTCTTGAAAACTATAAAGACATTATTGAAGACTTAAAAGGCGCATTGGAAATAGTATAAGAATTTAATTTTTTATTCGTTCCACCTCGGGTTTCTTTTTTCTAAAAATGCACTAATACCTTCGTGCGCATCTATCTCCATCATATTCTGAGCCATAACCTCAGATGTGTAATTGTAAGCTTCCCCCACAGGCATTTCAACTTGTTTGTAAAATGCTTCCTTACCAATTTTCACAGTTGAAACTGGCTTAGATGCTATTAATTTTGCAAGATTTAATGTCCTCATTTGAAGCTGATCCAAGGGAACAGAATAATTAACTAAGCCATACTGCACGGCATCCGCAGCATTAAGCTTTTCTCCAGTTAGAAGCATTTCCATAATTTTCTTTCTAGAAAGGTTTCTAGAAACAGCAACCATAGGTGTTGAGCAGAAAAGACCTATATTAACACCCGGTGTCATAAATGAAGATTGTTCAGATGCCACTGCTAAATCACAACTTGCCACTAGCTGACAACCTGCCGCAGCTGCAATGCCACAGACTTCTGCAATCACTGGTTGTGGTAATGTCATTATAGTTTGCATTAAATTTGAACATTCATTAAATAAAGTCTTAAAAAATTCCTTGTTATTTTTATTTTCCCTCAACTCTACAAGATCGTGCCCCGCTGAAAAACCCGGTCCTTCTGATGAAATTATTATAACTTTAACTTTGTCTTGTGATGAAATTTGTTTTAAAGCTTTCGTTAAGGATATGATCAGCTCTAAGGATAGTGGGTTGTGTTTTTGTCCATTAGTCAATTCAACTCGCACTATGTGATTTGTTTCTTTGACAATAGTAAAAAGATTGTGCATCTATTTTTCTCATATTAATATAAACTTAATTATATATAAGAAACATTTTTTAAATTGTGGTCAATCAATAATCTTGCTCGATTGTTTTTCTAAAATTTTAATAGAAAATATTATAAATATGAAAAGAATAAGGATTAATGCAAAAATTTAATTTTAGAGTATTAATTTTAATTCTCACTGGGACAGCAGCATTAGCTTTAGCTGTTGGTATCGGTAGATTTGCTTACACTCCAATCTTACCATACATGCTAGAAGAACTTAATATAAGTAAAACTATAGGAGGCTTAATTGCCTCATGGAATTTTTTTGGTTATTTGAGTGGCTCATTACTATCAATATTATCTATTTTTAAAAAAAGAGTAAAATTAGTTTTTTTTATCTCTATTATCGTATCAATAATAACAACTCTACTTATGAGTTTTCATGATAATATAACTTTTTTTATTGTTGTGCGTTTTGTGAGCGGCTTATCTAGCGCATTTGTTTTAATATTTGGAACGTCGCTGATACTTCCATCTATTCAAGCTTTTGGTAAAAAATCTCTTAGTACTGCTCATTTTATGGGAGTTGGTTTTGGAATTGTCTTATCCTCGATTATAGTATCAATTTTAGGCAGTCTAGGATTTGAGTGGAAAGATCTCTGGATTGGAGTAACAATCCTGTCAATAATCTTATCAGTTCCTATATTTATATATACTCCAGATGAAACAATTATTAGTACAACATTTGATAAGTCTAATCTTCAAAGTAATTTTGGATTTGCTTTAGTAACTGTATCTTATGGTTTATATGGTTTTGGATATGTGGTTTTAGGTACATTTATATCTGCTATGGCAAGAGAAACTGTTGGATTAGAATCAACAGA
>JADHRC010000092.1 GCA_016777645.1 Alphaproteobacteria bacterium | reverse complement strand
AACTGGATCTAATAGCGTAGCTGTTTAGGATAATAAAAATAGGATTAGGTGATAAAACTTGGGGTATTAGTTTCAATAAGAATGGGAGATCCTTGAAAAGCTCCCATTTCTCACCATTTGGGCCTCTTCCATATTTTGGAGGATCAAGGATGATAGCGTCATACTTACTATTGCGACGTATTTCACGTTGAACAAACTTAACAGTATCATCAGTAATAAACTTAATAGGTAGACTTTGTAATGATGACAGGTTTCTGTTATCGAATGCGTAATTAATTGCTTTTTTACTGGCATCCACATGTGTAACAGAAGCGCCATTGTAAGCTGCATGCAGTGAAGCAAGGCCCGAGTATCCAAATAAATTAAGAATTTTGGGATTTTTGTTCATTTTATTTGTTTTTTTTGCATTATTAATTTTTTCAGCAGCCCATGTCCAATGAGGGGCCTGATCTGGGAAAAAACCAAGATGCCTAAAAGGAGTGGGACTAGCGAAAAATTTTAAATTTTGAAATGATATTTCCCATTTAAGGGGTAAATTTTTACTTAAACTCCATTTTCCAGTTACATCATCATTGTCTGAAGAAGATGAGGTAATGAATGTACCAGAGACTTCAGACCATTTTTTTGATGATAGTCTTTGGTCCCAAAATGCTTGTGGCTCAGGTCTAGAGAACAGGTACGGTCCAAATCGTTCAAGCTTTCGACCGTTTCCACTATCAATAAGAGAATAATCTTTCCAATCTTTTGAATTTAACAAAATAGGATTCATTAGGAAATTTCCTGCTATATAAGTTTTGCAATATTTAATTGAAGATATAATAATAATCAAAAAAAAGAAATTAAATGAAAATAAATCTTTCAATAATTATTCCCATTTACAATGCTCAAAAAACTTTGTTGAGATGTTTAAACTCAATTATGAATCAAAGATTTAAAGACGGGCTAATTGTAGAGATTATACTAATCATTGATGATGGCAAAAAATATGATCACTTAATCCCTAAAATGAAAAAAAAGATCAAAATAAAAATTTTAAAAACGAATGGGATCAAAACTGGACCTGGAAACACTAGAAATATTGGAATTAAAAAAGCTAGGGGGGAATATATTGGGTTTTTAGATTCTGATGATGAATGGTCTGAAAATTATTTAGAAAAAATGTATAAAATGGTTAAAAAAAATGGTTTAGCTTTTGCACCAACTAGGGTCTATAGAAACGAAAATTTACTAAAAGAGTTTAAAGGAAAAGACCAAAATTATTTGAGCATAAGTGATATCGGAAATATACCATGTAGTTTTCATCCTTTTGTAAAGAGAAAAAAACAGGGTGAGTTTTTAAATTTAAGGAGCCAAGATGTTTATAATACTTCTTATTTGATAAATAAAAATAAACAAAAAATAGAAATGACAAAAGAAGTATATTACAAATTAAACTTACAAAAAATTTCAGTTACAAAAGAAGATGGATTTTCTCACAAAATAAATATCGCTTATAGAAAGTATCAGATAAAATCTTTAAAAAATGGTAATTATAAAGTGGCTAGAGTGTTTGCGTTAAGGCGTATTAATAATAAAAAGTTTTTAATTTGGAATAAAAATAATAATGGTGATTTTTACGATTATTTAAGTCAAAGGGTATAATTAAATGAGTAGTATTAAAGCTTGTATATTTGACGCTTATGGAACGTTGTTTGATGTAAACGCTGCCTGTAGAAAATTATCTACGGAAGTTGGATCGAAGTGGCAAGAATTAGCTTCACTTTGGAGATTGAGACAAGTTGAATACACATGGTTAAGAAATTCAATGGATGAATATGTAGACTTTTGGCAAATAACTTCAGATGCGTTAGATTACGCCATGGAAACTTTAGATATTGAAAATTATAAGTTAAGAGAAGATTTATTAGCGCTATACTTAAAATTAGAGGCATACCCGGAAGTTAAAAGTGTTCTAAACAATTTAAAGCAAAAAGGGTTTAAAACAGGAATTTTATCTAATGGTAGCAATAAAATGCTAAATAGCGCAGTAGATAACGCCAATATTAGGGAGCTCTTAGATGAAGTTATGTCCGTTGAAGAGTGTAAAATATATAAACCATCAAAAAAAGTTTATGATTTAGTCCAAAGTAAGATGAACATTAAAAAAGAAAAGGTTATGTTTTTTTCAAGTAATGCATGGGACATGCATGCTGCATCAAATTATGGATTTAACACAATATGGGTTAATAGGTTTAATGGTAAATTAGAGAAACTTCCTGGTAAACCTATTCATATTGTCAATTCACTAGAAAATATAGACCAAATTTTTTAAATTAAATATCGTGGCCAACACCCCAGTGCCAAAAATCAGACTTATAATTATTAAAAAACCTATTAATAATCATTTGATGCACCTCAGAGGCACCATCCACTAATTTTGCCTGACGTGCATAACGATAAATCCACTCAAGAATAGTATCCTTACTATATCCTTTTGCTCCATTTAACTGTATCGCAGTGTCACATACATTATTAAGAGTATCTGCAACATGTATTTTGGCCATAGATACATCTTGTCTTGATTTACTACCATTTTCAATTTTCCAAGCAGCCCTCATAACAAGTAATCTCGCAATATCAATGTCCATGGCAGCTTTGCCAAGTTTTATTTGTACAGATTCTCTATCACTTAGTTTTATGCCAAACCCTTCCCTATGAGAAACATAGTCTAAGGCAATCTCAAGACTTCTCCTTGAAAGACCAATCCAGCGCATGCAATGAGTCAGCCGGGCAAGTCCTAGTCTAATTTGCACAATTTTAAGCCCTTGACCTACTTCACCTAGACGGTTTTCATCGGGTATTTCCAATCCATTATATTCTAGCTCACAATGACCACCATGTTCCTCTGGACCCATGATAGGAATACGTCTTTTAATATTCCAACCTGGCTGATCTTTATGATAAAGAAAGGCAGTCAAACCATCTTTAGTCTTAGCTAAAAGTATAAAATGGGACGCAACGGCTGCGCCAGTAATATACCATTTTAAACCATTTACAATCCACTTTCCATTATTATAAATGGCTTCGGTTTTAATCATAGAAGGGTCTGATCCTCCTCCGGGAGCCGGTTCGGTCATAGCTAATGATGACCTTACATCTCCATTAATAATTGGGTCTAGCCATTTTACTTTTTGATCTTCTCTTCCAATTTTATTTAAAATGTACATGTTACCATCATCAGGAGCGGCACAATTAAAACAAACTGGACCAAAAATAGATCTATTCATTTCTTCATATAGAGCAGACATCCCAATAGGCCCAAAACCCTTACCAGATCTAGAGGTAGGCATTTGTGGTGACCATAGCCCTTCTTTTTTTACCTCTTGTCGTATTTCTTTTAACAAATCTTCATTAATATTTTCATGGTTGTCATAAGAGGATGATTGAGTTTCGAGGGGAATAATATTTTCATCAACAAACTTTCTTGTTTTTACTCTGATCTGTTCAATATTGTTTGGAAGGTTAAAGTCCATAAAAGTCTCCTAAAAATTTAAAGTCCTGCACTAAGACCTCCATCTACAGCAATGACTGCTCCAGTCATGTAAGTATTTTTTCTATTAAGTAGCATTGAAATGATTACATCAAGTTCTTCTGCAGTTGCAAATCTTTTTAAAGGTATTTTCTTTTTTAGTAAAATACCTGCGTCTCCTTCAAGTTGATCTTTATTAATATCTGTTAGGATATAACCAGGAGCAAGAGAATTAACACATATATTGTGTCTAGCTAATTCGATTGACTGAGATTTGGTTACTTGAATTAATGCCGCCTTAGTTGCTGCGTAAGCACCCACATATGATAATGGTCTATAACCTAGAGTAGACGCAATATTAATTATTTTACCACTTCTGTTTTTAATCATATTAGGAATAATAGCATTCGATACATTTAATGATCCTAGTAGGTTTGTATTAAAAATGTTATTTAAGCTATTATTAGTTTCTTCATGCAAAAGTTTAGTATTAGCAATCCCAGCATTATTGACTAAGCCATAAATATTTAGACTACTTAATTTTTGTTGAACTTCTTTTTCGTTAGTAATATCAATTTCTAAGAATTCATGCTTTAAATTTTGATTAGGGAGCGATGATATAACAGACTTAAGATTTTCTTTATTGCGTCCAACTCCTAAAATTTTAAAACCGTCTGCAGCTAAAACCTTAGAAAAATTTGCTCCCAGACCTCTACTTGCACCAGTTATTAAAACAGTGTTAGATTGTAAATTCATGATATAATGCCTAATAAAAAATATAATTAGTTATAATATTTTAGTTAAGATAATTTAGTCGTTTCAATATGTCAGTAAAAAACAAAATTAATAGTTTAAATTCATGGATTAGTAAAAAAACTTCTTTAGAAGAAGAGATACTATCTATTAAAAAATTTGAAATAGGTCAATCAAACCCTACATTTCTTTTGAAATCAAAAAACAAGAGTTTTGTTCTAAGATCCAAGCCGTTAGGTAATCTCTTACCAGGTGCTCATCGTATTGATAGAGAATATAAAGTAATGTCTGCTTTAGAACGATCTAAATTACCAGTTCCCAGGATGTATGGATATTGTGATGATATTAGTATAATGGGTAGTGAATTTTACATAATGGAGTTTTTAGACGGCACTCACGAGTTTGATCCTATTCTTCCTAATTATTCTCCTAATCAAAGAAAACAAATTTATAGACATAAAATAGAAATTTTAGCTGAGTTAGCATCAGTCGATTTGGCAGAGCTTGGTTTAGAAAATTTTGGAAGACCGAAAGGATATCTCGAAAGACAAATTAATCTATGGATTAAACAATATAGGGAGTCACAAACAAAAAACATAGAAAGTATGGAATTTTTAATTGAAAATATTCCTAAATATATACCAAAAGAAATAGATAACTTACCACCTTGTCTTTTACATGGGGATTTTCGCCTTGATAATATGATGTTAAAAAATAACAACCACTCTTCAAAAATACTGGGTTTATTGGATTGGGAATTATCTACATTATCTCCACCATTTATCGATTTGTCTTATTGGGCTTTGATGCTTAGGTTTGAAAAGAGTTGGCCAATTAGCGGTTTAGGTGATTATAGAAATGAAATTAAGAATTCAGGAATTCCTAGTGAAGAAAAAATTTTGGAGAGTTATTTAAATATCACTGGTTTTGAAAGACCTAAATACTGGAAATATTTATTAGCTTTTAATAGTTTTAGGTTTGTTGGAATTCTTCAAGGAATAACAAAGCGTGTTATTGATGGTAACAATGCTGGAGAAAATGCTTTCGAGGTTGGTGAACAAGCTGAGCCTGTTGCTAATTTAGGTTTGAAAATTCTTAAGGAGTATTTGTAAATTTTATAGTTTTAATCCTTGAAGGACTTATCATTAATAGAGCTGCAATGAAAAGACAAATTGATGATATTAACAGGGCAATTTTATAAGAAGAAAATAAATCTATCATTACACCACCGAAATAAGGGCCAACCATTTGACCTACACTAAAAGCTGAAGTTAGTATAGCTGTAGAAACCCTTATAGAACCTTTATATCGTGACTGTCCTTCTAATAAGGCCAATGCTGTTATTGGAATGAAAGTTGAGCCAAGGAGAATGGATGATAGTGTTATACCAAATTTATTTTCTAACAGCACTGGCATTAAAATCCCAACACCCATAATAGCACAAGCCCAAAAAAGTGCTAAATCGTTGCCAATTTTTTTTCCAAACCAAGGCCAAAAAATAACCATTGGTATTCCTGCTAATCCAACAAGTAACCAAACATATACTTCTGTTGATTCTAATCCAACAGTTTCTCTTGCCATAGCAGATATAAATGTACCTAAAACCACATATCCAAAACCATATAAACCATAAGATACAGTTATTAAAGCAAATCCAAAATTACTTTGAAGATTAGACTTATCAAATGTTGTACTAATAATTGTTTCATCCGGAGTGTATATAAATATAGGAACTGATAAGATTATTGACAGAATTGTTACTCCAATCCAGAGATCTTTCCACTCAAATCCTAGACTGCCTAAAATTGATACTATAATCGATGATAAGACAATTCCAAAACCAACTCCCATAAAATGAGCAGTACTAAGAGATTTTTTACCAAAAGCTTGAATAGATGGAAGTATCAGCGACGTTCCAAATATTAAAACAAATGCGCTAGATAAGCCGCTCACAAAACGCA
>JADHRC010000005.1 GCA_016777645.1 Alphaproteobacteria bacterium | reverse complement strand
GAGAAAACTTTTCAGCATTCAAAAAATAAAAAATGAAATAGATTGGAAACCAAACTATTCTATTAAAGACGGTATCAGAGATTATTTTTTAAATATGAATTGACATTTAAGTATTGAAATGCCCCAATTTATCTTAATTCAAATAAAAATTAATTAAGCTTAATCAGAGAATTTTTATGGATGGAATGTGTTGTGGGCCTGGTTACGCAAGCCCTTCAGAGGCTATAAAAGCTCCTAAAGAGAAGTTATTATACACAATAGCTATTTATACTGGGACTGGCATTCAAAAACCAGATTACTTAGCTACGATAGATGTCGACCCTAGTAGTAAAAATTACTCGAAGGTTATTCATAGATTAGAAATGCCTGGAATTGGTGATGAATTGCATCATATGGGCTGGAATGCTTGTTCATCATGTCATAATGATGAAAATATGAGTCGTAAATATTTATTAATTCCAGGGGTTCGTTCAAACAATATATATGTTGTTGATACTGCAACTAACCCTCACTCACCAAGTTTATTTAAAGTTATAGACGGTGCCGAAATAAAATCAAAGGTGAACCTATCAGGTCCTCATACAGTGCATTGTCTTGGCTCAGAGATAATTATTTCCTTTTTAGGAGATGCTAAGGGTGAAGCACCAGGCGGATATTTGCATTTGAATAAAGACTTTGAAATAGTTGGTCGTTGGGAAAACTCTATGGGTGACATACCTTTTAGTTACGATTTTTGGTATCAACCTCGTCATAATGTTATGGTTAGTTCAGAATGGGCAGCACCAAACACTTTTATGCCAGGTTTCGATCTTGAAGAGGTGGGTCATTTAAAATACGGGAGAAGATTACATATATGGGATTTTGATAAGAAAAAACCTATACAATCTATGTATTTAGGTGAAGACGGGCTTATTCCTCTTGAGGTCAAATTCAAACATGATCCAAATAGTACTCATGGTTTTTGTGGTGCTGCTTTGAGTGCAAACGTTATTCATTTTTGGAAAACAGAAACTGGCAAATGGGAATGGGAAAAAATTATTGATATTAATAATGAGCCGCATCCTGAATGGCCTATCCCAATTCCAGGTGTAATGTCAGCTATACTAGTGTCAATGGATGATAAATATCTTTATTTAAATAATTGGCTACATGGAGATCTGAGACAATATAATATAACTGACCCACACAATCCTATTTTAACAGGACAGGTTTGGATGGGAGGTCTTTTGGGAAAAGCTCCAATCGTAAATGGTGTGAAGGTAGCAGGTGGCCCGCAAATGTACCAGTTATCATTAGACGGAAGACGTATGTATGTTACAACTTCCCTTTTCTCAACATGGGACAATCAATTCTATCCAGAGATTAGGACACAGGGTGGTGTTATGTTAATGATTGATTGTGACGTAGACAATGGGGGAATGGAGATCAATAAAAATTTTATAGTTGATTTTGGAAAAGAGCCTCATGGCCCCAGTAGATGTCATGAAAGTCGGTATCCAGGGGGTGATTGTACAAGTGATATTTGGTTATGAAAAAAATTACAATCGCAAACCGTAATAATATTTCTTACTTTGTTAAAGGTAAACAGCCTTTACTCAGTGAACTTCGTCTGCAAGGTCTTGATTTGCCATATGGTTGTCAGTATGGAGGTTGTATTAGCTGTGCAGCAAAATTGATTAAGGGTGTAGTTGATCAAAAATCCCAAGTGGCTTTAAATAATCGACAAATAAATGATGGGTATGTGATACTATGTGTGGCTCGTGCTAAAACAGATTGTATCTTTGATGTTGGAGTAGAAAGTCATGATAAATTATACAGAAACCCATTTATTAATCCGCTTGCTCCTCATGAATTAAAGGCAGATATAGCAACACGAAAGAACTTTAATGGATCATAATCAAGAATATAATGATAAATACATTCAAGATATTTTGAGTTCTGTCAAAACTATTGCGATGGTTGGTGCGAGCCCAGATAAAACAAAGTTTAGCTACGGAGTCCTTAGAGTTCTTCATGAGACTGGGTACGATATGATACCCGTGAACCCTCGCCCTGGACTTGATAAAATTCGCGGTTTGAAGGTTTTTCCTAGTTTAAGTTTGATAGATAGGCCAGTTGATATGGTTGAGGTATTTAGAAAATCAGAGGATTTATATAGTATTGCCGAAGAAGCAATAGCTATAAATGCAAAAGTTTTGTGGGCACAAATAGGAGTTATTAATCATGCCGCAGCTGCTATAGCAGAAAAGGCAGGGTTGAAAGTTGTTATGAACCGTTGTCCTAAAATTGAACTTTTCCGGCCATTTTGGAAACCTAGACTTGACCTAAAAATCTAATAAATTTTACTAAATTTGCTTAATTAAAAAACAATTGATTTAAATTATTTAAATTCCACTTCAAAATAAAAAGAGTTAATGTTTTTATTTTATATTAATATTTAATTGAGAAATTCTTAAGACAAATGGAAATAGAACTATGAAAGCAAAAACACATTTATCAATAGGTTTTATTGGTGCGGGTAGTATGGGCTTACCAATGTTAAAAAATTTAATTAGTTCAGGATATAGCGTTACTGTTTATGACATAAACACTGGCGTTACAAATAGGCTTGAAAAAGACAAGATAAGAACTGTTAATAATTTAAGGGCAATTGCAAATAATGATTTTATTATATCAATGCTACCCGACACCCCCGATGTACTTGGTGTTTTTAATAGAGAAACGGGTATCAATCAGTTTTTAAAGCCAGGTACAATTGTTATTGAGATGAGTACAATATCCTCTTCTTCGTCTATTGAAATAGGAAAAGAATTACAAAAGTCTCAAATAGAGTTTCTTGATGCTCCTGTGAGTGGTGGTGTAAAAGGAGCAATTGAAGCCAACTTGTCTATTATGGTAGGCGGGAAAAAAGATACTTTTAACAAGTCTCTAAACATACTTAACTGTATGGGTAAAAATATTATTTATGCAGGAAAGCTAGGTATGGGACAAACTTTTAAAATGTGTAATCAGATTATGGTTGCAACTCATATACAGTCTATGTGTGAAGCCTTCGCTTTATGTAAATCCAAAGGTGGAGATTTAAAATTACTAAAAGATACGTTGGTTGGTGGTGCAGCGAATTCATGGATGCTAGAAAATTTAGGTGATCTTGTAATAGATAAAAATGATAAGGCTGGCTTTAGAATAGATTTACAACTTAAGGATTTGAGATTAGCCAGTGAGGCAGCATTTGAAACCGGTGTATCCCTTCCGGGATTAGCCTTAGTGCAGTCTTTGTATCTTCAGTCTAGAGCTTACAAAGAAGGTAAAAATGGTAATCAATCTTTATTTAAAACTTACGATCGAATGACAAATCAAAAATAGTTTAGAATTTATCTTTTTTATTTCTTATTTACCCTCAAAGATCCTAATATCTCTATCAGCCCCGCCATCTAGTGCTTTTAGAGCAAGTTGATATTGTTCGCCATAATAAAAAGATTTAGCTTTCTCTAAACTTTCAAATTCTACTAAAACTGTTTGCTCAGCTACGCCATTTTCATGTGCGTCAACAATATTAGTGCTAGCTAAAATTTTCCCTTCATATTTCTCAATAGCTGGAGCTGCTAATTCTAAATAAGCATTTCTTTTTTCGGGATTTGCTGGTGAGCGATGTGCACTTAAAAAATAACCTTTAGGCATTAAAACTCCTTTACTATATATTTCTTTAATATGTTTTATTTAAGATAATTATTTCTTTAAAAAATACTAGTAAAAAGGAAGCTGGAATGGATACCAAAAGCATTAACAAGTCAATAGAAAGAGCCCATTCTGGAAACACTTTTCATTTTCTAAAAACAAAATACATTGGGTTTGATGGAAATAATTATAATTATGAGTTAGAGTTTTCCAAGGAGTGTTTAAATCCATTTAAGACAGTTCAAGGTGGTATGATTGCATCTGCAATAGATGAAATTACATCTATTAGTGTAAATATCCTTACAGAAGATAAGTATTTGCCAAGTTCAACTGATATACACATTACCTTTCATAGACCTTTGTTAATAGGCAAGGTTACAGGCACAGCAAAAATTATAAAATTAGGAAAGCAAATCGTATCTATAGAGGGAAAATTGTTTACATCTAATGGAAAAATAGCTGCTTCGGGGCTTCATACTGCCGTACTAACTGAAACATCTAATATCACAAGTTATGTGTAGTTCCATATGATAAAAAAACAAGATTTACCTTCTAAAATTTGTAAGACTTGCAGCAGACCTTTTTTATGGAGAAAAAAATGGTCCAAGGTTTGGGGCGAAGTTAAATATTGTAGTGAAAAGTGTAAAAGAAATAAAACGGTGGAAAACATTGAAAAAAAATCAAGATAACTACGATTTAAACACAGTCATTGAAATGGCATGGTGTGATAAAACTAGCTTTGAAAGCATAAAAATTCAGACGGGACTTTTGGAGAAAGATGTCATCAAAATAATGAGATCAAGCTTAAAAAAAACAAGCTTTAAAATTTGGAGAGAGAGAGTTTACTCACGTAAAGCTAAACACGAAAAACTATCAAACTATAATTTCACAGAAACAAAAAAATGATTAAAAATGTAGTGATTTAATATAATACTCATTTATTGAGAATGAGACGATAAATTATAAATCTATTAAAAGTTATATAAGATTGTTCAGTTTAAGCTTTTTTTGTTACAACTGGTTTTTTTCTTTTTGGATAACACGTAGTACATATTTTACACACTGTTCCATCGCATGCCCAAGCTGAACAATATTCTCGACCATAGAATATTATCTGAAGATGCAGTTTATTCCATTTTTCAGAAGGAAATAGTTTTTTCAAGTCCATTTCAGTAGTTTTAACATTTTTTCCACTTGTCAAGCCCCATCTTTGTGCAAGTCTGTGAATATGTGTGTCAACTGGAAAGGCAGGCACTCCAAACCCTTGTGATATTACTACGCTTGCTGTTTTATGACCTACACCAGGTAACTTTTCTAGCTCGTTAAGATCATTGGGAACGATACCATTAAATTGTTTAACAAGTATCTTTGATAAGTTAGAAATAGCTTTTGATTTTTTTGGAGCCAACCCGCATGGTCTAATAATATTATATATTGTTTCAATCTCTAATTTAGCCATATCAAATGGGTTGTTCGCTAATTTAAATAGTTTAGGAGTTACCTTATTTACTCTTTCGTCTGTGCATTGAGCACTCAACAACACAGCTACTAATAATTCAAAAGTATTAGTGTTATTAAGTGGCACGGGTGTCTTAGGGTAAGTGGATTCTAGAAAATCCATTATGAACTTTGCTCTTTCTAATTTTAACAAATATTTATTCCGAGTGCTATGTATTATCAAGGTTGATAATAATCAATTTAAAAAATAAGAATAGTATATATAATATGATTTTATATATCTTAAGAAGTTTATTATTTTAAAATGACAAAATGGAAATTTTTTAAACAGGGTGTGCTCGAAGAACTGCCTCTTCAAGTTGGCGTTTTCCCATTTGGCGTAATTTATGGGATAATGGCTATTGAAAGTGGATTAACCCCTTTGCAGGCCTTTTTAATGTCATCTATTATTTTTGGTGGAGCAAGTCAGATAGTTTTTCTTCAACTATTTTCAAGCGCATCTTCTATTGGTACAATAGTGGCATCTATTGGAGCAGTGAATTCAAGGCACTTTTTATACAGTGCTTCTATGATAGAGTTTTTAGGAAATCTATCTTTAAAATGGAGAATAATTCTAGGTTATTTACTTACTGATGAAGCTTATGCTGTTTCGATTAGAAAATTCATGAATGAACCCCCAAACCGTTTTTTGCATTTTCACTTATTAGGTACGGGCATTACTTTATTTTTGTCTTGGCAAATTTCAACTTTGACAGGAGTTTTATTGGGAGGAGGTCTTCCTCAATTTTTAAATTTACAATTTATCATTCCGCTCACATTTATTGCCATTATTATTCCTATGGTAAAATCATTTTCCACTCTTTTAGTGGTTTTGGGTTCTGGAATTTCAGCCTTGATTTTTAAAAATTTACAAATGGATTTTTGGATTATTTTATCAGCTTGTGTTGGAATAATGTTGGGTATTGTCACCAGTAAATTTGATATTAAATCATGATTTGGACTTCAATTATTTTATGCGGAATTATAACTTTTTTAATAAGGTTTATTCCTTTGTCAGGTGTGGTGTCTGCAGAGCCATCTCCCTTTATTAAAAATTCATTTAAATACATACCCATGGCTGTGTTAACCCCGATCATAGTAAATGACTTGTCAATTATTCAAAACAATAGTTTCTTTTTAATAGATAATTATAAATTATATGCTGGCGTTATAGCTATAATAGTTGCAGTAATTTCAAAAAATATTCTTGCCACTATAACCTTAGGGATGGGAACTTTTTTAATCATGTCAAATTTTATAAATATTTAAATCACTCGGAGAATTTCATGAACAAAAATATTGTTGGTATAAATCAATGTGCTAAGGATTGCCATGAGGCTGCTATTAACGGTGGTTGGTGGCATGATCATGATGGCAAAAAAAAAGATAGAAATATTGGGGAACTTTTATGCTTAATTCACTCTGAAATTAGTGAAGCAATGGAGGGTGCAAGAAAGGGATTAATGGACACTCATCTAAAACATAGACCAATGATGGAGGTGGAATTGGCAGATGCTATAATTCGTATTTTTGATCTTGCAGAATCTCAAAATTTTAATTTAGGTGAAACTATTTATGAGAAATTAGAGTATAACAAAAATAGAGCTGACCATAAAATTAATAACCGCCTTAAAGAGGGTGGAAAAAAATTCTAACACAACATACCTTTTCTTTTTCTCAAACACCTAAGAGATTTGTAGAATAATGCTAACAAATAAAATGTCACTTGATGACCATGTCAAAAAAATAAATCTTGCTAAGAGTCGAGTTAAAAATAGTATATTTGAAATGGCAGAAGCAATTTTAAATGCGGTTGATCAATTAGAAGACCAACAAAAAGAGTTGGCCGACAAATTGGGCATGTCTACAGGCACTCTTTCAAAATGGATCACGATTGGTTCTAATAATAACTTAATGAATATGAAAGAATTAGTTCCATCATCTTTTGATTCATTATATCAGTTAAGTTCTTTAGATAAACAATATAATAAATTTTACGGGAAGTTAGAGGGAGAAAAAAAATTTTTTGCTCTATTTAAAGACAAACATATTACTCCTTTGTCTCAAAGAAATGACATAAACAAAATTTTAAGTTTACATAAGCAAAAAATAAAAGAATTAAAAAATTTAGCAGGTAAAGATCAAAAAACCACTATAATCTCAAAAGCTCAGTCAGAGATTAAGCTGAATGTTTTAATAAAATCTAAATTGCATTTTAATACTATTGTTGTTGTTCCTTCTGACTACCAACTAAAAGAATGGAAGAAGAACGAACTTAAGGCAAATATTAATTTTAACTATTCAATTTCTAGTTTGCAAAACTCAGATAAAAATATTTTTCAAGTATGTCTTATCAAAGTAAAAGGGAAAGATATAGATGTTGCATTCTCGGCATTAAACTCTTGGGGCTATAACTATAATAAAATGTTAACCCCAAAACAGCCTAAAAATGGTCTGGTAGACGTTTCTTTAGATTATTTTGTTTTAGTTGGATCAAAAGGGCTGGGATACAAAGACAATTTTATTATAAGATCTAGTGAAAACATTGATTTGATTCATTATGCTGAAAAAATAGGAAGTGCACCTTTTTTGTTTGTAGGAGAAATAATTACCAATAAGGATTGGGTATATTGTGTAGGATAAAATTTCTCACGAGAAACTTTTAAAATTCTATTAATAGCTTAGTATTTAAAAAATATAATTAAAATGAAAACATTATAAATGATTTGTTCAACTGTACTTGTTCCATCCGGTGTTCTCGGCTTGGGTTTTGATCTAAAGGCTTTAGAAAATGGTCTTAAGAGAAAACCTAATATTATAAGTATAGATGGCGGCTCTACTGATAGTGGACCACATTCTCTTGGTTCCAATACTTCAAAATATTCCCGCGCTGCTATTAAGTCAGAATGGAAAATATTAATGCAAGCCAGAGAAGCCTCTAATATTCCACTTTTAATTGGGAGTTGTGGAACCTGTGGAACAGACTCAATGGTTGATTGGATGGAAGATATTACAATCGAGTTAGCTAAGGAGCTTAAACAATCCATCAAAATTGCTAAGTTATATTGTGAGCAAGACAAAAATTTTATAAAAATGTCTTTCAAAAATCATAAAGTGCTTCCACTAGAACCGTCGCTAAAACTTGATATTGATATAATTCAGGATATGAAACACATAGTTGCCCTTGCTGGAGCGGAGCAAATACAAGAGTGTATAAAAACTGGTGCTGACATCATTCTTGCTGGTAGAGCAACTGATACAGCCTTGATTTCAGCATTGCCACTGATGAATGGAGCTGATCCCGGCGGATCTTGGCATGGTGCTAAAATTGCGGAGTGTGGTGCTTTGTGCTCAAACAATCCTACTTCAGGTGTGGTACTAGTCGAGTTTGATCAAACTGGATTTACGGTAGAAGCTATGTCCGATAAAGCTTTATGTACAATTGAAACAGTTGCAGCTCATATGCTTTACGAAAATGCAGACCCTTTTATTTTATTTGAGCCGGGTGGCTATATGGATGTAACAAATGCTAGTTATACTATTCAAGAAAAAGGGAAAGTAAGGGTCGAGGGTGCTAATTGGATTAAATCAGATAGATATAATGTAAAATTAGAAGGAGCGAAGATTGTTGGATACCAGAGCACTCTTTTGGTCTTATTAAGAGATAGACATTATGTTGAAAATTCTAAAACGTGGATTAGAAACTTATCTAATTTTTTAGAAAGTCAAATCCAAGAAAAAATGGCATTAGATTCTTCTTCATATTCTTTGGAATTCAGACTTATTGGAGTAAATGCTGTTTTAGGAGAGTTAGAAATTAGTAGCGGTAATCCTGTAGAAGTTGGAGTTTTATGTATTGTTACATCTAAAACAGATACCATATCTACTGAAATTGCAAAATTAATTAATCCATTTTTATTACATTACCCCTTAACTGATAATGAAGAACTCCCCACTTTTGCATTTCCTTATTCACCTGTTCATTCAGATAGAGGTTGTGTTTACGAATTTGCTTTAAATCATACTCTAGAATTAAATAACCCAATGGAAGTATTCCGCATTAAAATTTCAGAGGTTTGATTGTCTAAATTAGCTGAGAATGTTTCTAGAATAAGATCCAAAAATGCTGGTCCTTTTTGGATAACAATAGATATTTTTTGTGGTAGCACAGAGGTTTATAAAGATGTTTGCAAAAGGCTAAATAATTCAGAAGTAGCTGATTTACTGAAAATTCAAGGGCAGGATCTGAAAAGATTTGATATTGAAAAGCTAAATGTAATTAAATTTTCTTTTCCAAGAAAAATACCACAGGGTGATATTCTTGATAGAGACATGCATGGTGCTCAAATGGCAGTTCTATTATCCGAGATCAATCTTTAAACCCTCCAACCACTCTAGTATTAAATTATTAACAGTTTCTGGCTCTTCTATTGTTATATAATGACCAGTTTCTTCAAATATTTTTATTGTTAAATTATTTGTTAATGATCTAACAAAGTTAATATAAGGAACCTCTTCTAAAACTTTAATTGGTGCTCTTCCTTTATCTTTATCTAATCTAGTACTATGAAGTAATAAGATAGGTAAGTTTAAATTTTTTAAATTATTTTCAATGCAGTGACTGTCATACCATATGGTATTTCTTCTAAGGGCTATTGAGTAATTATGAGGTACGTTAATTGCTCTTTCTACAATTCTCTCTTTATGATGATTATGTTGTGACGAAAAAAACATCGAAGAAAACATGGTAGTTAAGATAGATTTATAATTATATTTGTTTAATGAGTTTTCAAAATTACTGAGTTCACTAAAATAGGTTTCATAGTTACTGAATCTACTACCATCCACTAGTATAATCCCAGAAACATTGGATACTTTATTAGCCATGTCTATAGCTATTCTAGTCCCCATACTATGACCAGAAATAATTATTTTTTTAAATTTCTTTTTTTTAAGTATTTTAACACAGTCATTAGACAGTTGTTCTATACTCATAGGACGATTATTTATATTCTCTCCATCGTGACCTCTAAGAGTAGGTGCAATGACTGTAAAAAACTTACTATAAAAATCTATTTGAGCTGACCAATCTTCTGGTCCACTACAAAAACCATGAATTAAAAATAAACAGTCTGGGCTTTTTCCTTTTTCAATATATTTAATTTCTTCCAATGATAAAGTCTCCAAAAATTAAAGTTAATTAATATATCAAAATATAAATTTAGTATCTATTTATCTATATTTCAGGAAAACTTTGTATGTAATTTTTCAATTAATTATATTAATTAAATTGAGAAAATAAAAAAATAATTTATAATATATTTTTATTAATTAAAAGGAATTAAAGATGACCAATTGTTTTCATTTAGCCATACCAGCAGGTAATATTAAAACGGCTTTAGGGTTTTACTGCGATATTCTAGGTTGTACTACAGGCAATCAAGAAGAAGGTAGATGGATAGATATAAACTTTTGGGGAAATGAACTTACTCTTCATGAGACTAAATCCAAACAGTTTAGGGAAAGGCACGATGTTGATATGGGAGATGTTTGTGTTCCTCATTTTGGTGTTCACTTAGAAGCAAAAGACTTTGCTGAAGTTAAAAAAAGAATTGAAGCTAGTGATATAGACTATTTTGATAAGCCATATAGAAGGTTTATTGGTTCAAAGTTTGAACAAGAAACATTCTTTGTAGAAGATCCTAATGGTAATGTGCTAGAAATCAAAACGATGTCTAACCCAGATGTTTTATTTGAAGTCGCCTCTTAACTATTAATTTATACAAAAACAAATTTGTTAGATTTGCTGTCATAAGACATTAATTCACCTGTACCTATATTGTGCCATAAGCCATGAATACTCAAAGATCCATTATCTAAGGCTTCTTTTACAAACGGAAAAGTGGTTAGATTCTTTATTGAGGTTAGTATAGCTCCTTTTTCTAAGGACTTTATTTTTTCTTCCTCTTTAACATTCTCTTTAAGATCATTAAAACTAGGCCTAAGGATCTCTAACCATGATGCAACAAAATTACTATTTTCTTTTAATTCTTTGTTGCGGCCTGAAAAATAATCATAACTAGCTTTTACCCCTCCACATGTGGAATGCCCAAGTATAATTATATGAGGGATTTTTAAGCTTTTAACCGCATACTCTATAGCAGCTGAAGTGCCATGGTAATCTTCGTCTTTTTTAAATGGAGGAATTAAATTAGCTATATTTCTATGAATAAAAAACTCTCCAGCATCTGAGCCAAAAATAGAAGTAACATGAACTCTACTGTCACAACAGGATATAATCATTGCTCTGGGATGTTGACCATCTTCAGCTAATTTATGATACCAGCTTTTACTATTTACAAATGTGGTTGCTTTCCAACCATAATAACGTTTAATTAAAAAGTCTGGCAAAGGTTTTAAAAAATTTAAATTCAGTTTTACCTCCAAATTTTTATATTAAAAATTTTTAATAGACATATACTACACAAATACACTTAAATAAAATTTTTTAAAAATGAATATTATTAAACAGATAATAAGATATCCAATAAAGGGTCTATCAGGTGAAAATCTTGAAGAAGTTTTTTTAGAAAAAGATCAAGTTTTGCCTGGAGATCGCGAATTTGCATTTGCAAGGTCTAGTGTTAATTATGATCCTGAAAATCCAATTTATTTGAGAAAAACAAATTTTTTAGCATTGGTTAAAGAAGAAAAATTAGCCAAATTAAAAACTGAGTTTAATATTTCATCGCAATTATTAAAAATAAAAATTGAAGATAAAATTGTTTTTAAAAAAAAATTAATTAATGCTGAAGATATTCTAAGCGTAGAGATTTTTTTTCAAAAATATTTAAATTTAAGTGATGAACAAAAACCAAGATTAGTTAGGGGCATTAAAGATAGCATTAGTAAGTTAAATCATTCTTTTTCAGATATACCAGAAAAGGTTGTTTCGATTATTAATTTGAAGTCAGTTAATGACTTGGAAAATAAAATAGGAAGACAGATTTCTCCATACAGATTTCGTGCTAATTTTTTAATAGATATCAATAAACCTTGGGAAGAGTTTAATTGGATTGGTAAAACCCTATCTTTAGGTAATAGTATTTTACAAGTTTTTAAAAGAACACAACGTTGTGGGGCAACTAACGTCAATCCTGAAAGTGCTAAAAGAGACATTAATTTACCTTATGAAATAAACAATCATTATGGACATTTTGATTTAGGTGTATACGCAAGAGTAGTAAAAAGTGGTTTAGTATCAGTTCAGGATCAATTAGATATTAGTTAAATTTTTGTTTGCGTGTGTTTAGAAAAACAGTTCTTAAAGAATAAAAATGAATAATCTATCGAAACAAAAAAATAAATTTGAAGAAATGGGCTTTGTAAAGTTTTGGTTGTTTTCATCATTATTTTTTATGACATTCCCCTTATCTCTTTTATTTGCAATCATTTTTTTAGGCCCCCGTCAAACAAAAGAATTTATTATGGTTTTAATAAAAGACTATATCCAGACACTATTAATTATTTTTATTTCACTAATCATAGTCATTTACTTTGTATACAATTACGTAAGCTCTTTTTTTAGTTAGTAGATCATGTCTTCAATTATATTTAAGTTTCAAAAGAACATTATAATAGTAACTCTAGTGTTTTCATTACAGATATTGCTCCCATTAAAAAAATTAATGGCAGATGACATATATGTTGGAGTTGCTTCTAACTTTTTAACACCATTAAATGATTTAAAAAAACTTTTTGAAAAAGAAAATAAAGTTAAAATATTTATTTCAAGTGGCTCAAGTGGAGGGCTATATTCTCAAATTGTAAATGGTGCGCCTCTTGATATTTTTTTGTCAGGCGACCAATACTTACCTCAAAAATTAGAATCTACTGGGATAGGTATTAAAGGATCTCGTTTTACTTATGCTACAGGAAAATTGCTACTGTTTTCGACTAATAATATTTTTTTTAGAGAGGAACTTCCTGATATTCTAACTAATAAAGATATAAACTATATAGGTATTGGAAACCCTCAATATGTACCTTATGGAATGGCTGCAAAAGAAGTTTTGCATTCTCTAGGGCTATTCAATCAATTGTCACCAAAATTAATATTAAGTAAAAATGTCAATCAGGTATTTGTCATGACTTTTTTTGGAAACCTAGATTTAGGATTTATATCTAAATCTGATTTTGTTAAAAAAAATCAAAAAGGAAAAGTTTGGGAAATTCCTCAAAATTTATACTCACCTATTGAACAAGATGCTATTTTATTAAAAAATGGAAAAAAGAAAGAAAATGCTAAATTGTTCTTACAATTTCTTTCTTCTGATCAGGTTAAAGAAAAATTAAAAAAATTTGGATATGTTTTTAACTAATTTTTACTTAAATTAATAATTTTTTGAGTTATAGAGTTTTGATTTTCGCCCCAGGCGATAGTACCTTTAAAATTGCCATGTTGATCAAGCATAAAAACAGTAGCAGTATGATTAAGAGTATAATCATCATCCGAAGTATTTATTTTTTCAAAGTAAACATTCCAATTTTTAGCTAATTTTTTTATTTCTTTAATTTCCCCAGTAACGGCTATAATATTGCTATTAAAATATTGTACATAATCTTTTAAATGTTTCTCGGTGTCTCTTTCAGGATCCAGGGTAACAAATATAATATTGGTTGGGTGTATTTTATTTTTAAGATCTTTAACAATCTCCGATAATTCACTGATAGTAGTTGGACATATTTCAGGACAATGAGTAAAGCCAAAAAACAACAAAGATGGTTTTCTATTTAAGCTTTTTATATTAAAAGGCATGCCATTTTGATCTTTTAAGTTAATTTTATCAAGAATGTCAGAAATTCTTTTTGGACCACTTTGACGTGATAAGTGTTCAGCAAAAAGAAATGTCCCTACTAAAACCAAAATAAATGAAGTTATAATAGTGGTTATTAGTAATTTTTTTTTTGTTGCATTTAACATGAAGTTTGGATCCAAACTTTTTTAGTAAGGTGTTTAAGTTATTGTTAATTTATCAGTGTTATACAATAAGATAGGAATTGGTTTAAGAAATTATTTTCTCTTGCCACAAAAGGTAATAACCATGCGACTGCAATTAAGGCTATACTCCAAAAAAGAAATAAAATAATAGTTTGTTTTTTCATAATTATAATTTCTTAAATATTTTTTTAAATATATAATAATTCGTTTGAGGCTATAAAATTTAATATTAAGGATTTACAATGAGATTATTATTCCCAATTCTTTTTATCCTTTTTTATTCATTACCTACCTATGGTTTAGAATACTCATGCGTAGATAAAAAATATAGCCGTTTATCAAAAATATCTATTAAAGATCAGTTGTTATTATATATTAATGACGTTGGATTGGAACAAGAGTACAAAATTGTTGATAACGATATAAATAATTTGATGGCTATAAAAAAATCATCTAAGGAGAATGAGCCAATTCTTGATTATATATTTATTATTAAAGATAATGCATTAACTTTTAATTCTATTTTAAGATCAATTAAAAATAGTTATAATGAAATATATACCAAAGAATTTATTTTAAAATGCATTGGTAACAGTGAATAATAAAGTTTAGGTTGGAAACATAATTATTAGTTGGAAATTACTTGAAGCAGTCAATTAAAATTAAGGAAGACTCTTTTTTTAAGGGATCATATGCAGGTTCGGGTGATTTAGAGTTATACGGAAGCTTCGAAGGTTCATTAAACGTAACTAATTTACATGTTAGAAAATCGGGTATTTTTGTAGGATTTATTTCAGCCCAAAATGTTGTGGTTGAAGGTGAAATAAATGCTGACATTCAAGCAGAAAATATACATTTAAAATCAACTGGTATTGTTGATGGAGAAATTATGTATCGAAATATAGTGATAGATTCTGGTGGATTGTTAAAATCTCAAATGGTTCAAAATATGTCAAAACTTGAAAAATAATTGTAGATTTATGAAATAATTTAAATGTTGATTGAAACAAATAAAGAAGAAGTTTCTATAAAAGATTTTACAAAACTTAATATTGTAATAGGAACAATTGTTGAAGCTAAATCTAATATAAAAGCTAAAAATCCAGCTTATATTCTTAAGATAGATTTTGGTAATAACTTAGGTTTGAAATCTACTTCAGCTCAAATTACAAATTATAAAATTAGCGAATTAATAGGAAGACAGGTTGTAGCAGTATGTAACTTGCCTTCAAAAACAATTGCAGGTTTTAAATCTGAAGTTTTAGTTTTAGGAGCTATTTCAGGTAAAGAGGTTCATTTGTTACGCACCGATACAACTCTTGAAAATGGAACTTTAATTGGTTAATGGAAATGAAATTATTTCTAGTATGAGAGGAATTATTCCTAGCCTTCATACGCCTTTTTCAAAAGATAACAAGATAGATATAGATAGCTTAAAAAAACTCATTGATCATACTATTTCATCTGGTTGTGCCGGCATGTTGGTAGGTGCTGTAGCGGGTGAAAATTCAAGTTTATCTTTTGAAGAAAAAAAAATTCTTATTAGGGAATCAATTATTTACAACCGAAGTAGAGTGCCTCTAATTGTAAGTTGTAGTGCAAAAGAACAAAAAGATAGAATTGCATTATCTTTATTAGCTAAAGAAGCAGGAGCAGAATGGTTTTTATGCCAAGCTCCAGACAACTTATCTGGAGAGGAACTTTTAAAATGCTTTTTAGAAATTTCTGAAGTAGGTCCAGAACATCTTATGATTCAAGATCTGTCGTGGACAGATAATGGAATGAAAGACGAAGATATTTTAAATTTGTATAAAAATATTAAAAAATTCAAGGCTTTAAAAATAGAAGTGCAGCATTCTGGTCCCAAATATTCAAGAGTTTTACAAGCTACTAATAACCAATTACACCTAAGTGGTGGTTGGGCTATAATGGGGATGATTGAAGCTCTACAAAGAGGAGTCCACGCTTTCATTCCATCCACGATGGAAATTTTATATAATTCGGTCTATAATTTTTTTGTACAAAATAAATTCGAAAAAGCTAGAAATTTATTCTTTGAAATACTTCCAACTTTATCTTTTGCTCACCAACATATTGATATTTCGATTAGGTTTTATAAATTGTTAAGAAAAAGAGAAGGAATTTTTGAAACAAGTATTTGCAGACCGCCAATTAGTGATTTTGATAAATTTCAAAATGAAGAAGCACAATTTCATTTAGAGAAAATTATAAAGTTACAAAATAAATTGTTAAATAATTAAATTTTATCAGTGAAAGACGTAATTAAAACTATAAAGTAATTTACAAATATTCCCTAAATTAAAAAAAGAGGTCTATGGCCTCTTTTTTATTGATTGTTAGTTTTTTTAAAAGATATATATTACAATTTCACTTCTTATCTAGAGTTTTTAATAAATGCAAAATAATGTCCTTTTAGGAATAAGCCTAATGGTTGTTACTACTTTTATGTTTTCAACCATGGATGGTGTTTCAAGGTATTTAGCAGAGAATAATAATGTATTTACATTAGTCACAATGCGGTATTGGTTTATAGCTTTGGTAATGGCTATAACTTGTTTGTTTGTTAAAAATAGTTTTCAAAAAATACTTTATACCAAACAACCGTTTACTCAGTTTTCTAGAGGAATGATTTTATCTCTAAATAATTGTTTAGTAGTATATACTTTTACCTTATTAGGATTAGTAGAAACGCATGCAATTATTGCATGTTATCCTCTAATAGTCGCAGGTTTATCCGTTCCTTTTTTAGGTGAGAAGTTTGGCTGGAGGAGATGGACGGCTATATTTGTTGGTTTTGTTGGAGTAATAATTATTTTAAGGCCAACAACAAATGTTATTTCAGATGGAGCGATTTACGCATTAGTTGGGGCTATAATGTTTGCTGTATACCTCATTTTAACTCGTTATGTTTCTAGACTAGACTCTGCTATCACCAGTTTTTTCTGGGCTGGTATAGGTGGAACAGTTACTATGACAATAATAAGTTTTTTTATATGGGAAGACATATTAAGGGAAGACTTCTTATGGCTTCTGATTATGTGTTTGCTTAGTGCCAGTTCTCATTTCATGATGGTAAAAACACTACAAGTAGCCGAAGCTTCTGTTATCCAGCCCTTTTCATATTTACAACTAGTCTTCGGTTCCATAATTGGAGTAACAGTTTTTTCTGAAAGCATAGATTTAATGATAGTAATTGGAGCAATAATAGTTATTGGATCTGGTCTTTTTACTGCATGGCGAGAATATATAAAAAAAAACATACAACACAATAAATAATCTTATTTGACAAAATATTTATTACATGGATTCATTAAGTTTTATGAGGATTTAGTATGTTAAGAGAATTTACAGGAAAAACTTCTAAAAATTTTCCAATCCCAAAAACAATGAAAGCATGGGTTTTAGGCAACCCTAATGAAATTTTTTTAATAGACAAGCCAGTAGAAATGCCTGGGAAAGCAGAGGTATTAGTTAAAATTGATGCAGTTGCCATTTGCGCTACAGATCTTGATGTTATTAGTCACGGTCCTCCTGCTTTGATCCAGGGAGGATTACCATTTAATAAAAATTTCACTCCTGGCCATGAATATATGGGAACAGTTGTGGCCTTAGGACCCTCAGTTGATGAATTTGATATTGGCGATAGAGTAACTGTAGAAATTCACTCAGGGTGTGGGCAATGTAAAAGATGTAGAATGGGTATGTATACGTCATGTCATAATTATGGACTTAATTATGGAGATTTTGACAAAGGACATAGAGCAAACGGATTTACAACGGATGGGGGCTTCAAGCAGTTTGCTATAAATAATATTAATACTCTAATTAAAGTTCCAGATGATATGTCTGACGAAGAGGCCACTTTAGTTGTTACTGCAGGAACAACTATGTATGGACTTACGGAGTTAGGTGGATTAATAGCAGGGGAAAGTTTAGTCGTTATAGGACCAGGACCTATAGGTTTATTGGGTGTCTCTGTTGCAAAAGCATTGGGGGCGGGGCCTGTTATTCTAATTGGTACTAGAGATAGTCGTCTTGAAATTGGGAAAAAGCTTGGAGCTGACCATATTCTAAATATTAAAAGAGAAAAGGATATCGTAGAATCAGTTAAATCCATAGTTGGCAAAAAGGGAGTTGACTATGTTGTAGAATGTGCAGGAACAGAACAGGCCCTTAATGATGCAATTATGATGACTAACAGAGGAGGCAAAATATGTCTTGCAGCTTTTCCTCACGATCCAGTTAAAATTAATATACCTCATATGGTTATAAATAATATTTATATGTTTGGAATTAGAGGTGAAGGTAAAAGTGCTACACATAGAGCTATGGAGTTCATGAAAGAAAAGAGATTTGACGCCAAACTAGTGCATACTCATACATTTGATCTTAAGGATCTTCCTACTGCTCTAAAATATGCAAGAGAAAGAATAGACGATGCTATTAAGATTGTTATTAAACCTTGGAGCTAAAGTTAGACAAATTTTTAAGTAACTTTTAATGTAATTCATTTAAGGAGGAAATTATGTTTGCCGTAACAAAATCAATTAAATTTCAAAATAAGTTAGCAAAAGAAGCGATCATCAATGCCTTAAAAAATAAAAGTAGTGCAATGTTTAATGAGGGTATGATTTTAAGATGCTTTGTTGATGTTACGGAAAACTCAATTGAAATTTTTCATGTTTTTAAAAATAAGGAGTATGTGAATAAAGCGAGATCTTCTTGGACAAATCAATTTTGGCAAGATATTAGAGAGATGGGAGGAACAGTCTCAGGCTTAGAAGGTGCTTGTGAGGTAGAGTATTCATCTAAGATAAATCTAGAGGAGTTTTCAAAAATAACTTAGTTTTGTTAGTAATTAATTTTTAACTACCTTACCTATAAAAGGTAGATGTCTATTATCTTGGGCATAGTCTATTCCGTATCCAACAACAAATTCATCAGGAATATCAAAACCCACCCATTTACTACTAATATTTGTTTCTCTTCGAGAAAACTTATTAAGTAAACAGCAAACTTCTAAACTTTTTGGCTTGCGGTTTTTCAGTAACTTGATCACTTGATTGAGTGTGTGTCCTGTATCAACAATATCTTCTACCAATAACACATCTAAATTTTTTATATCGGTATTTAAGTCAGTTAGAATTCTGATGTTATGAGAAGATTCCATTGAATTGCCATAACTAGAGGCTGTCATGAAATCCACCTCAACTGGTATTTTTAATTCTCTTACTAAATCAGCTATAAATATGAATGAACCTCTTAGTAAACCAACTACTAGGAGTTTTTGAGTTTTGCTATAATGCTTATTTATTTTTTTTCCTAGCTCAGTAATACGACTTTTTATTTCATTTTGAGAAATTAAACATTCAACTGTATAGGAAATATTACTTTTTTTCATCTTAATATCCAAACAATTCTTTTATTAAAACAATGATTACTATGTGTTACTATCTAACTTAGAATACAAATTTTTAAAATTCATTATTTATTTTGAGGAGTAAGGATTGTTAACTTTAATAACAGCGGCAATTTTAAGTTTTATGATATTTTTTCCTGTTGTCGTTGCTACTTCAGTTTTTAAAGTTTTAGACGAGAAACAATCATCAGAATTTCTTAGAATATTTTTTCCTAAATATTACTTGTTTGGGACTTTGTTAAGTTTATTAGGCTTGATAATTTCAGCCCTAAAACAAGATACTGTCTCATTACTTTTTTTTGTTTTCATAACATTGGCTTTTATTTTTTCTAGACAGGTTCTTATGCCAATGATTAATAAAGCAAAAGACGAAGCCAAAGATATTAAGTTCAACAAGCTTCATAAATTATCTGTTTTTATTAATTTTTTACAAATAGTCTGCTGTATCGTACTACTGGTTATATATTTAAAATGATACTCAAAATTATCGAAGGTAAATTCTAGTGAGAACAAAAGTCATTATCATAGGAGGTGGTCCATCCGGTCTTTTATTGTCAAGACTTCTGTCTTTAGATGGAATTGATAATATTGTATTAGAAAAACAAACTAAATGCCATGTCATTAGTAGAATTAGAGCAGGTGTTTTAGAAAGTGGTACAATAAAAATGCTTCGAAAAGCAGGAGTTGCTCATAGATTAGAAACAGAGGGCTTCGTTCATGAAGGTATTGAATTATCATTTAAAAATCATGGTTTTAGAATAGATCTTAAAAAGTTAACAGATAAACACGTTACAGTTTATGGGCAAACAGAGATAACTAAAGACTTATATGACATTATAGAAAAAGAAAATGGTAATGTAATTAACAGCGTTGAGAATGTATGCCCCCAAGATTTAGATAAAAACAATCCTTTTGTTACATATAATAAGAATGGGGTGGAGCACAAAATAAAATGTGATTTTGTTGCAGGATGTGATGGCTATCATGGTATTAGCAGAAAAGTTATACCGCAAAACTTAATTCAAATTTATGAGAGAGTTTATCCGTTTGGATGGTTGGGTATTTTGTCTGAAACACCACCAGTAAGTGATGAATTGATTTATGCTAATCATGGAAATGGTTTTGCTTTGGCTTCAATGAGAAATAAGAACTTGAGTAGATATTATATTCAAACATCATTGAGTGATAAAATAGAAAATTGGACGGATAAAAAATTCTGGGAGGAATTAAAAAAAAGACTTCCTACAAAAGCGTCTGATACTCTTGTTATGGGTAAATCTATTGAAAAATCTATAGCCCCGTTAAGATCATTTGTTTGTGAACCAATGTGTTGGGGAAAGTTATTCTTAGTTGGAGATGCAGCTCATATAGTTCCTCCAACAGGTGCAAAAGGACTTAATTTGGCTGTTTCAGATGTTTATTATTTGTACAATGGTTTGAAAAAACACTACCTATCGAATATTGATGAAGACTTGAATCTCTACTCTCAAAAAGCTTTATCTAGGGTTTGGAAAGCTATTAGGTTTAGTTGGTGGATGACAACAACTTTTCATAGGTTTCCTGAGCAAAGTGATTTTGATCAATGTATACAAGATTCTGAGTTGGAGTATTTAGAAAATTCAGTTGCATCCCAGACTGTTTTAGCTGAAAATTATGTAGGACTTCCTTTTTAATTTTATATAAATTAGTAAATTGCTTTTGTAAAAATATGAAAAACAAATCACTTCTTAAAAGAGACTTTAACTATCAGCCTCATATATATTATCCAAATTATAAATCTAGTATTTTAAGAGCTCCTCACAAGGATAAAATTACTTTTCCTTCTACCATATCTGAAGTTTCGGGTCCTGTTTTTAGCAAAGATATTATTGGACAAAATGATAATAATTTAATTTTAAATTTTTCAAAAAACAATAAGAGTCCAATAGGTCATAAAATACTTGTTTATGGCACTGTAAAAGATCAATTTTTGAAGCCAGTTAAAGGAGCACTTATAGAAATATGGCAAGCTAACGCTTCTGGTAAATACATGCATCCAAATGATAAAACACCAACAGCTATTGACCCTAATTTTGCTGGTTGTGGAAGATATATTACAGAAACAAATGGATCGTATGAATTTTTTACAATTCAACCAGGGCCATACCCTTATCCTAACCGTGGTATTGAATGGAGACCAATGCATATTCATTTCTCAATATTTGGAGAAAGTTTTGGGCAAAGATTAATTACCCAAATGTATTTTGAGGGTGATCCTTTGATCAAATTATGTCCTATGGTGAATTCAATACCAGATGATAAGATAAGAAAAAGTCTAATAAGTAAACTTGATGTATCAAGAGCTGTTTCACATAACATACTTGCTTACAAATTTGATATTATTCTAAGAGGAATAAATCAAACTTATTTTGAAAATAGAAAAGAGGGTCTTTAAGATGGATCTAATTAAGAATATTCATAAAGAAACTCCCTTTCAAACAGCAGGACCTTTTCTTCACATAGGATGTCTCCCTAACTTTATTGGTATTCCTGGAATTTATAAAAATGATATTGGGGTAGATCCTTTCCCTGAAAAAAAAAATAAAGATTTCATAAAAATTTCAGGTTCTATTTTTGATGGAAATGAAGAGGCTGTCGATGATGTTTTGTTAGAAACATGGCAGTGTGACGAAGATGGTAACTATTTTGGCCTTAATGGTTTTGCAAGATTTGTTCCTGACAAGGTTACAAAAAAATTTAGTCTTTCTACTATAAAACCTGGCTCAGTTAAAAGTTTTGATGGCAAACTTTATAGTCCTCATATTTCATTATTAATTTCTTCTAGAGGACTAAACATGTCTCTTAACACTAGAATATATTTTGATGATGATGACTTAACGAATGATCCTTTAATTTCATTCATCATCAATAATAATAATAATGATATAAGTTCTTTGGTAGCAAAAAAAATTGATAAAAACGATTATTTATTTAATGTTTTTCTACAAGGTGATAAAGAGACAATTTTTTTTGACTTATAACTTTGAAAAATTTAGATGGAGACTTTAGTGGCTAGATCAAATTTTATGATCAGATATTACAAAAATTATAAAGAAGAATTAGATATTGTTAATGAAGAAAGTAAAAAATTTAAACCCAAAAAATGGTGGGCTTATTTTCTATTTTATTGTTACTTAGTTTTTTATGGATATATTTTTTATATGGAACCACTACCTATGCCCACAGGTTAACATTATGATCATAATTCTAGGAATTGATATTAAATGATTGATAATGGCATTTCAGCTATTTGGGAACCTGGTGAAATTATATATGAAGCAGGTAGTATTCCCAAAGAGGCATATCTCATTTTAGAAGGCTTTGTAAATATAGAAACTAAAGATGGCTTAAAGCTAAATAGACTGGGTATAGGTGAAATATTTGGTGAGAGCTCTATTTTATTAGATATTCCCAGAACTGTTACTGCTAGAGTATGTAATCAGAAATTGGTAGCTAAAAAAATACCTAAATCATATTTTACTAAGATGATGAAATCAAATGTGATATTAGGTGCATTAGTAAGAAAAACTCAAATAAGACTTATTGACTCAAACAGACAAAGTAATGAGTTAGCTAATGAAATATCTATCCTACTTAATCAATTATCATCTAACAATCCACCAAAGAAGAATGCTCTTGAAGAAAGAATTAAGAAAATCAGATCCAACTTGAATAAGATACAGCAAAACTTAGAGATTTGATTACTAGGCTAAAATAAAACCTTTATAGTTTTGATTTTTTATATTTTCACAAATTTCACTGTATCTTGGAAGACCTCCGGCATAAGGCATAAAAACTTGTGGTTTACCTGGAATATTTGCACCTAAATACCATGAGTGTTTTACAGTAGGCAGTAAAGTCTTATTCGCAACCGAATTAACCTCCTCTCCCCATACTTCTGCATCCTTATTATTTGCTTCTATGGTTTTATATTCTTTTTTAATCATAAATTGAATACAATCTCTAATCCATTCGACATGTTGTTCTATCGCCATGGGCATATTAGTTAAGACTGAAGGACTACCTGGTCCAGTTACGGTAAATAAATTAGGAAAGCCAGGCACTTGCAGGCCTAAATATGTTTTAGGCCCGTCTTGCCAAATTTCTTTTAATGACAAATTATTCTTCCCAGTAATATTCATATTTAGAAGTGGACCGGTCATAGCATCATAGCCTGTTGCAAAAACAATAATATCTAAATCAAAGTGATTATTTTTTGTTTTTATACCATTCCTATCAATGTGTTCAATTGGATCAGTTTTTAAATCTATTAAGTCGATATTATCTCTGTTGTAAGCTTCAAAATAATGACTGTCGATTGGAGGCCTTTTACCGGCATAAGGATGATCAATATCTGACAAAATTTTAGCAAATTTTTTATTTTTAACTATTTCCTTAATTTTTCTTTTAATGAATTCGGATGCAGTTTTATTAGCTTCAAGATTAGTTATTAAATCATTGAAAGTAGCTCTGAATTGTAACCCCCCTTTTTCCCAAGCTTTTTCATATATTTCATTCATTTCTTTTTCATCTACATCAGAAACTAGTCTTTTTGATATTTCAAACGGGTGGCCATTAGGGGTTTTTTTTATAAGTTCTCTATAAAAGTTAAAATTTTCTTTTACATGTTTCTTAAATTGTTCTGTCAAAGGTTGATTTCTTGCAGGTATGCTATAATTAGCAGTCCTTTGAAAAACTGTTAAGTGTTTAGCCTCAGCTGCTATAACTGGTACAGCTTGTATTCCAGTAGAACCTGTTCCAATTTGACCTACTTTCTTATTTTCAAAGGACACACCTTTTTGAGGCCAGTTTCCTGTGTGGTAGTACTCTCCACTAAATTCATTTAGTCCCTTAATATTAGGAATGTTTGTATTTGACAAACATCCAACTGCTGCAATTAAAAATTTTGTTTTATAATAAATATTATTATTAGAAACTACTTCCCAACTTTTACTCGAATCGTCAAACTTAGCACTTGTTACTTTTTGATTAAACTGAATATCTTTTTTCAAATTAAACCTGTCAGCAACAAAGTTCATATATTTTCTTATTTCTGCATGTCCAGGATATCTCTCAGTCCAAGTCCACTCTTTTAACAAATCATCAGAAAAATAGTAAGAATATGCGTGGCTTTCTGTGTCACATCTTGCTCCAGGATAACGGTTCCAATACCAAGTTCCTCCTACATCGTCTCCTGTTTCCAAAATCAAGCAGTTTAGATTAAGTTGGTCTCTTAAACATATTAATTGATATAACCCTGAAAAACCAGCGCCAACAATTATTGCGTCATATTCTTTAGTAATAGAGTTCATGTGATTCATTATTATTCCTTTAAATTTAATGAATATGTTAAAAGATAAAGTTGTAAACAGTCAAGAATTCTTAGTATATAGATGCTATTTTAATCTTAAGGTTTTATGATATGGATCCTGTAAGTCAAGGCGCATTTGGAGCAATTTTTTCTCAGACTATTAGTAATAAAAAGAAACTGCTTGTTGGATCCATTCTTGGATGTATGGCCGGAATGGCGCCTGATTTAGATATTTTTATTAGATCTGATACAGATCCTCTTCTTAAATTGGAATATCATAGACAATTCACCCACGCCCTAATTTTTATTCCGGTAGGAGCTTTTCTAGTAGCTTTGTTTTCAAGATTGTTATTTAAGAAATATTTGAACTGGATTGAGACATATATTATTTGTTTTATTGGTTATGCAACGCATGGTTTACTAGATGCGTGCACAAGTTATGGAACACAACTTTTGTGGCCATTTTCTGATATGAGGGTTTCTTGGAATAATGTTTCAGTAATTGATCCGTTTTTAACTATACCAGTTATAGTGTTTGTCATAATAGCAGTATTAAGAAAAAATAAACTCATGCCTTTCCTAGGTATAATTTATATATTTATTTATTTAGGTTTTGGTTTAGTTCAATCAAATAGGGCTGAAGAAGTTGGTAAAAAAATTGCATCAATAAGAGGGCATGAAAGCATGAGGTTAACTGTAAAACCAAGTTTAGGGAATCTATTTTTATGGAAATCTATCTATGAAGATAGAGGTTTTTATTATGTGGATGCGGTCAGATTATTTTCAACTAAACAATATTGTGAAGGAACTAAGATTAAGAAACTAGACAACTTAATTGACTTTAATGACTTAGATAAAAAAAGTCAGCAATATTTAGATATAGATAGATTTAATTGGTTTTCTCAAGGTTATTTAGGTATAGGAAAATCAAAAAATATTATCACGGATGTAAGATATTCTGCTGTTCCCAATGAAGTTGATGGTTTATGGGGTATAAAAATTGATTCCTCAAAAAAATCATTAGAACATGTTGAATGGGTTGTTAATAGAAGTGATTATGGAAAAAAATGGAAACGTTTTTTTAACCTATTATTAGGGGATGGTTGCAAAGATATAGATTAGTTAAAATCTATTTCAGATAAATTTTTAAAATCTTTTGTTTTAAATATATTCTCTACAAATTTACTAAGTTTTTTGATTTCATTTTTTTTAATTCCTGCAAAATTTAGGTTAGCCTCAAATTTTTTGTAAACTTCTTTAATACTCAAAGGATCTTTTTTCCCTCCCCTTAAAGATGGCTGGTTAGCAGATAGAATTTCACCATTTTTTTTGAAGACTTTTATATTACCACTATAATTTTTGGGGTACTCATCTTTGGGGTTTATTTCATAACTAATTTTAGATGTTAATTTCATCAGTTCTGTGTCTTTCAATCTACTGTCAGTGAATTGCATCAAACCTGCTTCTCCATCTAAAAGACCAATGGCTATACAATATGGGACTGAAAATTTTGCACCATATGGAGATGAAGGGTTTTGTTTTTCTTTTAATGGCTCCCATAATCTATGGACGGTTCCTTCACCTACTTGGGCAATGATTTTGTCAATTTCCTCAATATTACTAATTTTATCTCTTATTTTAATTGCACAATCAATAAATGGTTGAGCCATAGTTCCACAAGCATAAGGTTTAATAGCTAA
>JADHRC010000091.1 GCA_016777645.1 Alphaproteobacteria bacterium | reverse complement strand
AACGTTGGCGAATTGATATTTCTTTTTTAACCATGTTTATTGCTTTTGCTCCACTTTTATATCCTGATCTTCCTAAAAGAAAATGGCTTCTTTGGTTTAGTGCTATCTACCCTGTTTTTGCCTTTATACTTATAAATGGTGGTTTTTTTGGTTTAGCTAAGATTGAGTATAGTTTATTTGGTGGATTCATGCTTACAGTAATACTGGGAGTATCTGGAATAGTCTGTTCGCTTCCATTAGGAATTGTTCTTGCCTTAGGAAGACAATCTAAATTAACTGTTGTTAGAACTCTAAGTATTTGTTTTATTGAATTCATGAGAGGTGTACCATTAATAACACTTCTTTTTGTAGCTTCATCAATGCTGAATTACTTTTTACCTCCAGGCACAAATTTTAGTATTTTAGTTAGAGTTATTATTATGTTTACCTTTTTTTCTGCAGCATATATTGCAGAGGTTATTCGAGGAGGCATTCAAGCTATTCCTAAGGGGCAATATGAAGCTGCTGATGCTTTAGGAATGACTTACTGGCAAAAAACAAGGTTCATTACACTTCCGCAAGCTTTAAAAATTTCAATACCAGGAATCATGAATACTTTCATTGGTCTTTATAAGGATACAACACTTGTTGTTGTCATTGGTTTATTAGATCCATTGGGTATAGGAAGAGCTGCTTTGGCAGACACAAAATGGAATGGTTTATCTACAGAAACTTATTTATTTGTAGCTCTTTTCTTTTTCGTGAGCTGTTTTGCTATGTCCAGGTATTCTCTATGGCTTGAAAATAAATTAAATACAGATCACAAGTGAGAAAATAATGGTTAATAAAAAAACAAAAATTACAACTGAGCCTGTTATAGAAATTAAAGAGATGCATAAGTGGTTTGGTAATTTCCATGTTCTTAAAAACATTTCTCTTGAGGTAAACCAAGGTGAAAGAATTGTCATATGTGGTCCCTCTGGGTCTGGAAAGTCTACGCTCATAAGATGTATTAATAGATTAGAAGTTCATCAAAAGGGTAATATTATTGTTAATGATATTGAGTTGAGTGGTGATTTAAAAAATTTAGAAGCTATTAGAAGTGATGTTGGAATGGTGTTCCAATCCTTCAACCTTTTTCCTCATTTAACAGTTTTAGAAAATTGTACTTTAGCACCAATATGGGTGAAAGGTTTGCCTAAAAAAGAAGCCAATGAGCTAGCCATGGAACTTTTAACCAGAGTAAAAATACCTGAGCAAGCACTTAAATTTCCAGGTCAACTATCTGGTGGGCAGCAACAAAGAGTTGCAATTGCAAGATCATTATGTATGCAGCCTAAAATAATGTTGTTTGATGAACCTACCTCAGCTCTTGATCCTGAAATGATTAAAGAAGTTTTAGATACCATGATTGAACTTGCAGAAACTGGAATGACTATGCTTGTTGTAACTCATGAAATGGGTTTCGCTAAAAAAGTTGCAGACAGTGTTATTTTTATGGATGAAGGTGAAATAATAGAAAAGAATGATCCTAACAATTTTTTTAACAAACCTCAAAATGACAGAACAAAGCTGTTTCTAAGTCAGATTTTGAATCATTAGAACTTTAACCTTTTATTACTTCTTGTCCAGAAGATGCCCATTCGGTCCATGAACCATCGTAAATAGGCACATTTTTCTTTCCTAAGCAATACAAAGCTATTGAGATAACACATGCAGATACACCTGAACCACATGTTGCAATTATTTTATCATTTGGATTAACATTAATATCATCCAATATTTTATTTATATCTTCTTTTGACTTTAAATAACCGTTTTTGTTAATTAAAACAGATGATGGTAAAGATTTAGAATTTGGAATGTGACCAGAAGGTAAATTAGGTCTTGGCTCCTTGGCTTCACCTAAAAATCTTTGCTTTGATCTTGCATCTAAAATAATTTTTTCTTTATTTTGTGTTGCTATAATCATTTGATCTAAATTCACTACCAGATCTTTTTTTTCATCTTTTGCAGTATAATTACCTTTTTTAATAACAACATTTTCTTGAGAAATATTCCCACCACAATTTTTCCAATTCTCTAATCCCCCTTGCATTATAAACACTTTGTCATGTCCAAAATATCTAAATAAAAACCATGCGCGGGCAGATGATAAAAAGGGAGAGTTATCATATATGACTATTTCATCTTCATTGTTAAGTCCTAAATTTTGCATCATTTTTGAAAACAAATCTTTTTGGGGTATCATATGAGGAAGTGAATTGTTAGGATCTGCTACTTTATTAATGTCAAAAAAAACAGCACCAGGAATATGTTTTTTTTTGTATTCTTCCTCTGCATTTAACCCTGAATCAGGCAAATAAAAAGTAGCATCTAGTATTTTAAAACTAAGTTTATCTATTTTGGTCATTAATATTTTAGGTTCAATAAATAAATCATCATTCATGTTTTAATCTCCATTTACAACCAATTAGGAACAACTAAATTTTTAGATTTTAGAAATGAAGGATTCCATATTTTTGATTGATATCTTTGTCCAGAATCACACAAGATAGTGACTATAGTTTTTCCTGGCCCTAATTCTTTGGCTAATTTAATAGCACCAGCAACATTAATACCGCTAGATCCACCCAAAAACAAACCTTCTTCTTTAAGAAGATCAAAAATAATGTTAAGCGCTTCATTATCATCTATCCTATATGATAAGTCGATAGGACAGTCTTCTAAATTCTTAGTAATACGGCCTTGACCTATTCCTTCAGTGATTGAGTTTCCTTCAGCTTTCATTTCTCCATTTTTATAGTGGTTGTATAATCCAGATCCGTATGGATCAGTCAGAGCTATTTTAATATTTTTATTTTTTTCTTTTAAAAATAATCCGGGTCCCGTGAGAGTGCCTCCTGTACCAACTGCACAAGTAAACCCATCAATTTTTCCTATTGTTTGTTCCCAAATCTCAGGTCCAGTTGAATCAAAATGAGACATTCGGTTTGCAATGTTGTCAAATTGATTTGCCCATAAAACTCCATTTTTACTAGTCTTACTTAAATTTTTAGCAATTTCTTCTGATTGTCTTATATAGTTCCCTGGATTTGAGTATGGTAAAGCTGGCACTAGCTTAAGTTCACACCCAATTAATCTTAATGCATCTTTTTTTTCTTGGCTTTGTGTCTCTGGCATTACAATCAAGGTTTTGTATCCAAGTGAATTTCCTACTAAACCAAGACCTATTCCTGTATTACCAGCGGTACCTTCAACTATAGTTCCCCCAGGCAACAAATTTTTCTTGGCTATTGCATCTAAAATTATTCCTTTAGCCGCTCTATCCTTTATGGATGATCCAGGATTTAAGAACTCTGCTTTTCCATAAATTTCACATCCCGTAATTTCACTGGCCTTGTTTAATTTAATAAGAGGTGTATTTCCAATTGTATCAACAAAATTTTTTTTTATTAGTGCTTTCATATACTTTACTTACTATTAAAGTCTTTTATTTATTTAAAATGTAGTTAGATATTAATTATAGTATATCAATAATCCAAACAAGTAACATAAATCTTAATTATATATAAATTTAAAAATGATAAATTTTAAAGACATTTCTTTTTCAATTGGTGGAGTATCACTTTTTGAAAATACATCTGCTTTTGTTCCTACTGGACACAAGGTAGGGATAGTAGGAAGGAATGGTACAGGCAAGACAACATTATTTAAATTAATTTTGAAAGAGTTAACCTTAGATTCAGGAGTTATTGAAATTCCAAGAAATTTTAAAGTTGGCTCAGTAGCTCAAGAAGCACCTTCCTCAGAAGAGACGCTATTAGATACTGTTCTGTCGGCTGATACTGAAAGAACCAAATTACTAAAAGATGCAGAAACTGAGACAGATCCAAATAAAATAGCCAATATTCATATTAGACTCGCAGATATTGATGCTTATTCTGCTGAAGCTAGAGCATCGTCTATTTTAAGTGGTTTAGGGTTTAGGCAAGATAGTCAAAAAAAACCTTGTTCAAGTTTTTCTGGGGGATGGAGAATGAGAGTTGCGTTAGCGAGTGTACTTTTTTCAAATCCAGATTTGCTCTTATTGGATGAACCGACAAACTATCTTGACTTTGAAGGAACTGTTTGGTTAGAAAGTTTTTTACAAAAATTTAAAAGTACTGTTTTAGTTATTTCTCACGATAGAAATTTGTTAAACAAATCTGTGAATGGAATATTACACTTATCATCAAAAAAATTACAATTTTATACTGGTAATTTTGATGCATTTGATGATGAAAGAAGAAATCAGTTAGAACAAAAGCTCACACAAAAAAATAAACAAGATGCTCAAAGAGCCCATATTGAAAATTTTGTAAATCGTTTTAAAGCAAAAGCTTCTAAGGCTAAACAGGCTCAATCAAGAATAAAAATTCTAGAAAAGATGAAGCCTATAGTGATTGAAGAAGATCAAAAAATTCCAAAATTTAAATTTTTAGATGTTGTTAAATTTTCACCTCCTTTAATAACTTTAGACAAAGTCTCTGTTGGTTATAATAATTTACCAGTCTTAAAAAATATTAATCTACAAATTAACCCAGATGATCGTATTGGCCTTTTAGGTATAAATGGAGAAGGCAAGTCTACTTTTTCAAAACTTATTGCAAAAAAACTTCCTAAAATGGAAGGGGTGTTTAATATGCCTCAAAAACTAAAAGTAGGATATTTTGCACAACATCAACTAGATGAGCTAAGGCCTGATGAAACACCATTTCAGCATTTAACTTTAAAGTTAGATAAAGAGATTCCATCTCGAATAAGAGCAATTCTTGGTTCTGCTGGATTTACTTTTGAAACAATGGATCTTGAAGTAAAAAGATTGTCAGGTGGTCAGAAGGCAAGACTTTTAATTTTGCTAGTTATAATGGAAAAACCTGATCTTTTAATATTGGATGAACCTACTAATCATTTGGATATTGAAAGTAGAGAAGCTCTTATTATGGCATTAAATCAATATTCTGGATCTTTAATTTTAGTTAGTCATGATGCCTTTTTAGTTGAGAGGTTGGTAGATAGGCTTTTAATTGTAAAAAATGGAAATGTATCAGAGTTTGAAGGTGATATTCATGAGTATAGAAAATTAATTTTAAGTGGAAAAACAGTTGGAGAAGATAAGAAGATTAATAAAAATAAAATTACAAATTCTAATTTTAGAGAAAATATATCAAATTTAAAAAAGACATTATCATCTATAGAAAAAAAAATTATAGATTTTGAAAAACAAAAACAATTGTTGGAAACAGAAATGCTTGATACTGGTTTTTATGAACCTTCTAATAATAAACGTATTGAAGAAGTAAATGTGAATTTAAAAACAATTAATAACAAAATTTTGGAAGAAGAAAAAAGATGGGAAAAAATCTTTGAAAAAATTGAAATGTCTAATAGATGAGTTCTATTGAAGTATATATTATTCTTTTTACTTCATCTTTTGCTTCTTCAACAATATTACCTGGTCACTCAGAGATAACGTTGATAGCTCTAATTACTCAGAAAAAATATGAGGTTTTTTATTTAGTTTTTTTCGCTAGCCTAGGTAATATTTTAGGGTCGGTTTTGAATTGGTATTTAGGTCTTTACTTTTTAAAATTTAAAAATAAAAAATGGTTTCCTTTCAATGAAAACCAAATAAAGAAAGTTTCTAAATCTTTTTTGGAATATGGAAAGTGGTCATTGTTATTAAGTTGGGTTCCATTTATAGGGGACGTACTTACTTTAGTAGCAGGTATGTTTCGAGTTCCATTATACCAATTTGTTGTTATTGTTTCTGTGGCCAAAGTATCAAGATATATTTTTGTCTCATTAATAGCATTAAATGTATTTTAACAATTTTATAATAGTCTTGAATAAAAGAGAAATATGGCTCCCCGGGACGGATTCGAACCGCCGGCCAGACGATTAACAGTCGTCTGCTCTACCGCTGAGCTACCGGGGAATAATATTATGCTCAAAAATATGTTTTTAATGTAAATATCATAAAATGCAACTAATTAATAAATGCTAAGGAAATTTTTGGATTAATTTTTAATTAACTATTGTATCAGTTATTCTTTTGATTTCATTATCAGAAAATGATTTTACTTTTATTTGTTTTATTATTTTACGATCATTTTTTATAGTATTTGATGAATAAGAAGGATCATAATGATTTTCTAAAAAACTTTTGGTTAAATCAAGCCAATTTTTTTTATCTATTAATTGTAACCAATCATTAATTAATTTTTTACTTAATCTTTTCTGAAGTCCATTAATTATTGGTTTGATTAATTCTGGTTTTTTACACATATACTCATAATCTTTTAATAAAAAATTA
>JADHRC010000090.1 GCA_016777645.1 Alphaproteobacteria bacterium | reverse complement strand
TTCCCAGAAATATTCCAGTGGTATAATAGCCTTTACTCAGCATTTACAGTTGCGGGGACAGCTTTGGCTTACAATTCTCATGAATTACCAAATTCCCATTTTAAGCTTGAAGAAATCTTCGAAGCACCATAAACATTTATACGATAATAGTATTTTCTAATTAAATGCAACTAATAAAATTTAAAATTTTAAAATGAATAAATTAACAATTATTGGCAACGGCTACAGCGCACATTTTATAGCTAAAGAAGCTCTTAAAAAAGGTATAAAAGTCTCTATTATTTCGCGTAATATAATCAAACCTAAAAAAAATATACATTATTTTAGTTTTAGTGATGAGGTTACAATCTCAAAAAAAATCCAAAAGGAACATTTAATTTCAACTGTTCCACCTAATAAAGATGGTACCGATCCAGTAGTTAAAAAATATAAAGAAGCAATTTCTTTAAATAATAAAAAAATAATATATATTTCAGCCACCTCTGTTTATGGTGCTGGAATTGTTAATGAAACAACAAAACCAAACCCACAAAATATTAGGGGTAAAATTAGACTTCAAGCAGAAACAGAGTGGATAAACACTAATTCTGAAACTTCAATTTTTCGAGTTTCCGGTATTTATGGTCCAAGTAGACACTCAATGATTAGATATATTAATGATAGTAACGAAGTAATAGTAAAAGATGGACATTTTTCAAATAGGATTCATGTTGAAGATCTATCCGCAATTTCAATTCAATATATAACTGAACATTATAATCATAGATATTTAAATATTAGTGATGAAGACAAAATAGGAAATTATGATGCTATTAAATATGTAACTGAACAATTAAATTTAGTTCCTCCAAAAATTGTTCATTATAATTCTCAAAAAGTATCAGATACTTTGAGATCTTTTTATGAGGTTGATAGAGTTGTAAGATCTGGGATTATAGGAAATCAATTTAAATACAAATTTAAAAACCCTGATTATAAAAAATCTTTACTTAAATTAACTAAAAATCTAATAAAACGTTAATTAATACATTAAAGGATAATTTTTTGTCTAAATTCTTAAATAATTTACAAAAAGTAACTTATGTCAAACATTGGACTGAAAATCTGTTTTCTTTTCGAATAACTAGACCACAAAGTTTTAAGTTTCGATCAGGAGAATTTGTAATGATTGGCCTTCCGAATGAAGAAGACAAGCCAAATTTAAGGGCTTATTCCATTGCATCACCAAGTTGGTATGAAGAACTGGAGTTTTACTCCATAATTGTTAAAGATGGTCCACTAACGTCAAAATTAAAAAATATTAGTATAAACGATGATGTTATTTTGATGCCAAAATCTACAGGCACTCTAGTATTGGATGCCTTAAAACCTGGTAGACGACTTTTTCTACTATCTTCTGGAACCGGTTTTGCTCCGTTTGCTTCTCTTATAAAAGAACCAGAAACATTTGAAAAATTTGAAAAAGTGATAATCACTCATACATGTAGAACTATAGATGAATTGGGGTATAGCAAAGAAAAAATCAAAGAATGTCACAACGATCCATTAATAAAAGAGTTCGTCTCCGATAGATTGATTAATTTTCATTCAACAACCAGAGAAAAATATTCTAATAATGGAAGAATTACTGATTTAATTAGTACAGGAAAACTCTTCACTGATCTTAATATAGAGGCAATATCTGAAAACGATAGATTTATGTTTTGTGGATCAATGGGACTAAATAACGATCTAAAAAAAATTATGTTAAAATATAATTTATGTGAAGGAGCCAACAATAAACCTGGAGACTTTGTGTTAGAAAAAGCGTTTGTAGACTAATTAAAGGATATGATTTTAATGGTGGGCGGTGACGGTCTCGAACCGCCGACATTCTCGGTGTAAACGAGATGCTCTACCAACTGAGCTAACCGCCCCAATTCATTGTTTATACGTAATTTTAATATAATTGACAACTACGAACTTATTTATTTTGTTAATGACAATATATTCAGATTTAAGGAATTATAGCTAAATGAATACCGATTTTAAAGTGTGTCCATCTTCTTGGATCGTTAAAAGAATAGAAGATATTGATAATATTGATAACCTTAATATTCTAGATTTTGCAAGCGGGAACGGAAGACACAGTATTAGTTTAGCTAACCAAAAAAGAAAAATTACAGCTATAGATATTGATAGTAAAAAATTAGATAAATATAAAAATTATAAAAATATTCAAACTATCTGTTTCGACCTAGAAACAAATCAGAAATGGCCATTAAAAAAAAATGAATTTGATTTAGTAATAGTCACCAATTATCTATTCAGGCCTAAAATAAAAAAAATTGGAGATTTAGTTAAGGAAAATGGTTATTTATTCTACGAAACATTTGCAGTTGGTAATGAAAAATTTGGAAGGCCAACTAACCCAAATTATTTACTAAGACATAGAGAGTTAATTCAAACTTTCAAAAATAAATTTGATATTAAGTATTATTTTAATGGAAAAATCTCAGATTCTGTTACATCAGTAATTCAAAGATGTGTACTAAAAAAAAGGGTGTCTCAATACTAAAACACCCTTAATCCTTAATAAAAAAATAATTTATTAACCGTTTACAGCGTCTTTTAATGGGCTTCCAGCTTTAAATTTTGGCTGCTTAGATGCTTTAATTTGAATTGTTTCGCCAGTTCTTGGGTTTCTTCCAGTAGTTGCGGCACGGTTTGCAACAGAAAAAGTTCCAAATCCTACAATTCGAACGTCACCACCAGATTTCAATGCACCGGTAATTGATGCAAAAACACCATCAACAGCTTTAGCTGCGTCTGCTTTTGATAAACCTGATGCATCAGCAACACTAGCAACTAATTCATTTTTATTCATTCGTACCTCCAGAAAATATGTTAAATATATATAATTATAACTGATAAATAACTATAACTCTAGTAAATAAAGCTATTTAGATGAACAAATATAAATAAATTCGAATTAATGAGGAATATTATTTTTATCCATTAAATCTGTTTTGTTACTAGAAGATAAGTTTCCTACATCTATAATATCCAGCTTTTTAGGCATTCTTACTAGGGCATTACTGATAACTTCATCAATGGAACTAAGTGGAATGATTTTTAATTTATCCTTAATATTATCAGGTATTTCAATTAAATCCTTTTTGTTATCTATAGGGATTAAAACGGTCTTTAATCCTCCTCTTCTAGCAGCGAGCAACTTTTCCTTCAATCCTCCAATAGGCAGGACACGTCCTCTTAATGTAATTTCTCCGGTCATTCCAACAGAACTTTTAATTTTTATGTCTGTTAAAGCAGATACTATACTTGTTACCATAGCCACACCTGCAGAAGGTCCATCTTTAGGGGTAGCACCTTCAGGTACATGAACATGTATATCACTTTTTTCGATATCTAGAGGGTCTAAGCCGTAGTTGAAAGCTTTTGATCTTATCAAAAACTCTGCAGCTTTTACAGACTCTTTCATTACATCACCTAATTTACCTGTTGCAGTTACCTTACCTTTCCCTGTTACTTTAACAGCTTCTATTGATAATAATTCTCCCCCAACCTCAGTCCAAGCCAAGCCAGTGGTTATACCAACTAAATCTTCTTTTTCAATTTCAAGCCTCTGATAAACTGGAACACCTAAAATTTCAGGAAGATTGTCTTTGGTGATAGAAAAAGATTTTGCTTCATTTTTTTCTATTAATGTAACAACCTTTCTTGTTAATTTTGCAATTTGACGTTCTAATCCTCTAACTCCAGCTTCTCTTGTGTAAGATTGTATAATAAACTTAATAGCGTCATCATTTATGGAGAACTCTGTTTTTTTGAGTTTACAATTATCCATTTGCTTTTGTATTAAATGTCTCTTTGCTATTTCAAGTTTTTCATCTTCAGTGTAACCTGAAAGTCTAATGACTTCCATTCTATCCAATAAAGCTTGTGGCATATTTAAAGTATTAGAAGTTGTTACGAATAATACCTTGGATAAATCATAATCCACTTCTAAGTAATGATCTTGAAAGGTTTTGTTCTGCTCGGGGTCTAATACTTCAAGCAAAGCAGATGAAGGATCACCTCTATAATCATTGCCAAGCTTATCTATCTCATCTAACAAGAACAAAGGATTAATTGTGGATGCCTTTTTCATTCCATGCACAATCTTACCAGGTAAAGAGCCTATATAAGTTCTTCTATGCCCCCTAATTTCAGCCTCATCTCGAACACCACCAAGAGCCATTCTGATATATTGTCTACCAGTAGCTTCGGCTATTGACTTTCCTAATGATGTTTTCCCAACACCTGGTGGACCAACAAGACATAAAATTGGACCTTTAATTTCTTTTGTTCTTTTTTGAACGGCCAAGAACTCAATAATCCTATCTTTAACTTTTTCTAATCCATAGTGATCATTATCTAGAATAACCCTTGCATGTTGAATGTCTGATTTAACTTTATTTTTCTTTGTCCATGGAATAGAGATCAACCATTCTATATAAGATCTTACAACTGTAGCTTCAGCACTCATTGGGCTCATATTCTTAAGTTTTTTAAGTTCTGATAATGCTTTTTCCTTAGCTTCTTTGGAGAGTTTACCTTTATTAATCTTATCTTCGATATCATCGAATTCATTTTTGCCGTCTTCAGAAGAACCTAACTCTTTTTGAATTGCTTTCATTTGCTCATTCAAATAATACTCTCTTTGCGTTTTCTCCATTTGCTTCTTAACACGATTACGTATTTTTCTCTCTGTGGATAAAACTTCAATTTCATTCTCTAATTTTAGTCTAAGCTTTTCAACTCTCTCCCATGGGTTAATCATTTCAAGAAACTCTTGCTTTTCTTGTATGTTTAATAATAAATGATTAGCTATGGTGTCAGTTAAGGTACCAGGGTTACTGATTTCTGAAATAGTAGACAAAATATCAGAGTTAATTTTACCATTTAATTTAGCATATTGTTCAAAAACACTAGATAACTCATTTGTTAAAATATCTGAATTTTCAACTGAATATTCTTCATCTTTAAGAAATTTTATTTCCGCATTTAAGTATTCATCAAGTGAAATTATTTTTTCAACAATGCATCTTGACTTACCTTCAACTAAAACTTTTACAGTGCCATCTGGTAGTTTTAACATTTGAAGGATATTGCCTAACGTACCAACCTTAAACAGATCTTTTTCTACAGGATCTTCTGTCGAAGGCTTTTTTTGTGTTAGTAAAACTATTTGTTTATTTTCTTCCATTACTAACTCAAGAGCATTTATAGATTTAACCCTTCCAACAAATAAGGGTGCTATCATGTGAGGAAAGATAACAATATCTCTGAGTGGTAGTATAGGTAATTCAGTTTTAGTCAAAATAGTATCCTTTGAAAGTGAAGTCATAATTATAAATGATATTTATTTTTAAAACTTCAAGTTTTAAAGATAATTATAGAGAATTATTTATTTCTTTGACTTGTTTCTCATGAACTAATAAAGGCTTACTTCCTTTTAAAATCACATCTTCATTGACAATTACTTCAGCAATATCAGGCTCTGATGGTAATTCAAACATTGTGTCCATAAGAATGTTCTCAATAATTGATCTTAATCCCCTAGCTCCAGTTTTTAAACCTATAGCTTTTTGGGCCAATGCTTTCAATGCTTTGTCTCGAAATTCAAGTTTGGTATTTTCCATCTCAAAAAGTTTTTGATATTGTTTTACAAGAGCATTTTTTGGTTGTGTTAGTATCGTAACTAAAGCCTCTTCATCTAAATCTTCAAGTGTAGCTAATACTGGCAATCTCCCAACGAACTCAGGAATAAGACCATACTTAACTAAATCACCTGGCTCTACATCTTTGAGTACATCAGAAGAAGAAAGTTCGTCAGAGTTTATTATTTCAGCTCCAAAGCCAATCGAAGAACCTTTATTCCGATTAGCTATTAGTTTATCTAATCCAGCAAAGGCACCACCACATATAAAAAGAATATTCGTAGTATCAACTTGTAAAAATTCTTGTTGAGGATGCTTTCTTCCTCCCTGAGGAGGAACAGCTGCAACAGTGCCCTCCATTATCTTTAACAAAGCTTGCTGAACACCTTCACCACTAACATCTCTTGTTATGGACGGATTTTCAGACTTTCTAGATATTTTATCGACTTCATCGATATAAACTATTCCTTTTTGAGCTCTTTCAACATTATAATCAGATGCTTGTAGAAGTTTTAATATAATATTTTCAACATCTTCTCCAACATAACCTGCTTCAGTTAGAGTTGTTGCATCTGCCATTGTAAAAGGAACATCTAAAATCTTAGCTAAAGTTTGAGCTAAAAGAGTTTTTCCACAACCTGTAGGTCCAACCAATAGAATATTAGATTTTGAAATTTCTATATCGCTCATATCTAACGAATTGGTTAATCGTTTATAATGATTATGAACTGCAACCGACAATACCCTTTT
>JADHRC010000089.1 GCA_016777645.1 Alphaproteobacteria bacterium | reverse complement strand
ATTGTGCCCCTTCTAAAGTTCCCTCGACTGTTGCCAAAAACTGAAAGCCTGGCGCTGTACCAGCTTGAATATTTCCTTGGGTTGTAATTGAAGGCGTTATCGATGTAATAGTCTTGAATAATTGCTTAGTATATACAGTTCCTCCAGAATTAGGTCCGAATATGGTTTCTGTTTGTGATAAACCATTTACATCAGTTCCAACTATTTGAAATGTATTGTTTGTTTCGTCCGAAGTTGCGCTAATTGATATTCGAGTACCTTCTTTGTTTGTAATAGCTGAAACAGTTCCAATATTAAAAGGAGACAAGGATCCATCAGCAGAAATCTGAGTTACTGTCTTAAAAATTTTTGTACTTTGGATACTATTATTATTAACACCCGTAATAGTTTCTGTTTGGGGATTTCCATCAATATCAGTTCCAGTAATAGTAAAAGTTCTAGAAGCATTGTTATTAGGACTTGAGATAGTTATAAAAGAAGATAAATTAGTTGAAGCAATAGCTGATAATGCACCTTCGGTAATATTTATAGTTCCAGCACCTGCAAGACTTCCAATAGCAACAAGACCATCTGAGTCAGATGGTACTGAGCTTACTCCATTAAAATCTAATGATGAAGAAGCAATGCCAGATTGTGAAGATGATATTGCGTCCTGATCTAAATTTGATGTCCCATTAAACCTTGCTACAATTCTATTATCTTCAGGACCATTAATTATTATCTCTCCATTTTTAATAACACCCTCATAAATTTGATTTTCAAATGACATTGCTATGGTACTGCCTTCTGGGGGAAGGGATGTAATAACCTCTCCTTTGATTTGAGATATAGGAGTGCCAACTCTTAAATTGTTAACAAGAGCTTTCGATATTTCGTAATTACTATCAATTTCTAATGCATTAGCGTCAATAGACGTATTCCAGTTTCCATCAGCTCCTACTGTGCCTACTTTAATCAAGCTAGATATGCTACCAGTTACATTTATAGAAGACACTGTCTGAAAAATATTTGTTGTTGTTACAGTACTGGAGTTAGATCCAGTGATAGTTTCTGTTAGTGCTGCTCCATTAAGGTCTGTGCCAACAATTATGAATGAATTTGAAGTTGTATCATTATTACTTGTTACAGAAATTTGAGCTCCTAAATAAGAAGCAGTTGAAAGTGGACCATTGAGTGTAAGCGAACCTGATGAAGTAACTGATAGTTCCTGTATCAAACCATCATCGTCATTTATATCTGATCGTGAAATAGTACCTATTTGAATATTGCCACTTGCAGTAGCAGATGATGTGATTGAGGTGATTGTATTAAATCTTGTTGAGCCAACAGCTGTGCTAGAAGATGAAACTCCAGTTATATTTTCAGAAATAACAACCCCATCATCATCAGTTCCTGTAACTGTAAAAATGTTGCCTGTTTCTGATGCTGAACAGTAAATAGTCACAACGGCCGATAAATTAGATGCATTCCTTAATGCACCATTAAGATTAATTGAACCTGCAGCCCCTGGATTATTGCTAGTATAAAGGCTGTCAATGTCAGTAACGCCTATTTTGTATTGTTTTTGATTAATATCAAGACCGTATTTTGAAAGTCCCACTATAGCTTTTTTACCGTTAGGGTCACCTAAGCTATTGTCTAATTGATTAAATATAACAGGCTTTATTTTGGCAGTTTCGCCAGATGAATTCAAACTAACATCTATATATCCATCACTGAGACCATCTTGTAATGCGGATATAGTTAGGCCAGAATTAATTTGATTATTAAATGACTGACTTGATGTAAATTTCACATTTCCTTTTATAAAGGCAGATATTTTATCGGTTGAACTTACATCTATTGAAAGAGGTTCAGATAATTTATTGAAACCTTCTCCTAATGGAACAATATCAAAATCGGATGGTCCAGATATCTCGGTTATAGCGATATCATATCCCTCTTCTGATTCTATGATTAATTGGTCAAAGTTTAAGGTATTAATAGCCTTTAAACCTGTCTGAGTTGAATATTGATTTATTACTTTTGCCAATGCTGAAATGTCACTAGCGTCAATAGTTGCACTAATAGATATTGGGTCATTGTTTTTTGCATTTAATTTAAAGTTAATGTCACCACTTGTGCCACTCTTAAAAGGGCCTAAAAGCACTCTCGTTTTTGCTTCTACAGCAATTCCTGTTCCTGATAATTCTGTCGATAATTTTTTTACAAGATACTGAGCTGAAGCATTTATAGGCACTTCTGTAGTGTTTGTTGCATTATTGACATTGGTTGTTTTAAGATCATAACTACTTGCTTTGGTACCAATGTTAAGAGTACCTGCGGCATTCCCACTACTTACTATACTTGTCACCGATTTAAAGACTTTGGAACCCACGGATTGAGACGCATTAGAACCAGTAATTGTCTCGGTTTGATATAACCCGTCAAGATCGTATCCAGTAACAGTAAAAGTAATACCACTATCATTTCCAGAACTTGTAATTGTCACATTTGCATCAAGATCAGTAGAGTTACTAAGTAATCCGTCAAGCGTTAAACTTCCTGATAAAGAAGTTGCATTTTTATTAGTAAAAAGCCCATCTGAGTCAGTGCCTTGTTTTTTATAACTTATGTTTGATCCAAAATTTTGAACATAATTACCATTTGCAGTTTTTCTTGTTAAATTAATACCTCTATAATTTGTATTGAGATAATCGTTGTTATATTCTGCATCTTTTGAAAAACCGTTTTCTTCTTTGATTAAGGCTGCAATCTGCGAAGAGGTTAATGCTTTTCCAGCTATATGACGACCATCTCTAGACAAAATTTGAATATTACTTGCCACTGCATCTGAACTACTTACTGAGGAAATGAGAGGTGAAAATGTGTTACCAGAAGCAAGTATAGATCCAGATGCTATATCTGATATTGATGATGCTATTGTTAAAGTTCCGTTGGAGCCAGATGCAAACATGCCATAATCTCTAAAATTATGTCTACTCTTTCCATCTAACATTAACCCTGAATTTAAAAGATCAGCCAGTTCTTTTACTGATTTAATGCCATCACCGGGATCTGAAACGTCTTTTACTAAATTTATAGTATTTCCATTCGCCAATGAAAGGTTTAGTGACGTAAAATCCTTTAAAATACTATCAGAAACTGAAAAGGACGCAGAAGATTGCTTTCCAATAGAATTTAAATTTATTGATTTAACAGATCCAGGTATTGATGACACAACACCATCTTTTAAAAAAGAGGTTGCTAAAAGAGGATTAGATGATTTTGTAAAAACCTCATCAACTTTTGGAGGCAGAAAGTTATCATTAAATAAAGCTGTCTTGCCAAGAAGTTTTAGTTCAACAGTTCCAACATTTTGAGCACTAGCAGAAATCATATTTTTAGACGCGGCAGCAAAATCATTAGGGGCAATTAAATTGAATTTAAAGGCTCCTGCACGAGTGTTTGTAGGAGAAACTTCTACTATATCTCCGTCTTCAGGGTTTCCAATTATTTGGACTTCAAAACCTTCAAAAGTCAATTTGTTCCCTTGTATCAACGATATACCTTTAGAAGAGTTGACTTCCCAACTATTAATGGATTTAATAAACTTGGCCTTGATATTCTCTTGTATGATCTTATCTGGTTTTCCAACAACCACTTCAAAAGTCAAATTTGATTTATTAAATGAATTGGCTTTAGGGTTCATGGAATTTGTGGAAAACATAGATTTTCCCTGGTTACCATTCAAGTCAATCCCTGAGGTCTGAATTTCATTAAACTCACGACTTAATTTATCAGCTAAAGTACTTATTTCGCCTTGTACTACTTCAACTAAATTATAATATTCTGATAATCCCGAGAGAACTCCACTAGATAAACCATTGCCTGGGTAAGATAATCCATTCCTATTAATCTTTAATGATATATTATTCTCATCTCTTACTGAAGTAAGAGTGCCGTAAGTTGTCCCTTCAATAAGAACTGGACCTTTGCCAGAATCTCCAAGGGTTATTTCAGCTGCTCCAGTTTGATCATAGTCAACTGTAAAATTTATAAGTTTTGATAGCTCCTTCAGTGAAAGGTCTCTTGCATCTAAAATATCATTAGAAGCATCAGATTTTCCACTTCCCCTAATCAGTCTATTAATTTCAGAAATTTGTTTTAATGATAAATTTATTTTTTCGAGTTGTATATCAACTTCTTTGGCAGCAGAGTTTTTAAAATTTTTTAAAGATTTGTCATAACTATTAAATGAATTTGCTAATGCCTTACCATTTTCTATTGCCACCGTTCTAGCAGATAAATCATCTGGCCTACTTGCAATATCTTGTAAAGAACTAAAAAATCTACCAATAAAAGTGCCTAAGTCACTATCCTGAGGCAACAACATATTTTCTAGCTCATTTAGATTTTTTACAAAATAGTCTAACTTACTAAAATCTGAGGTAGTCGATCTAGTTTTATCAGCAAGAAAGGTATTGAATGATCTTCGAATTTTGTCAACTCTTACTCCTAAACCTGTTTGATCAGACACATTTGTAACACCGCCTGAAACACCAGCTATTTCGCTTACATCAGCATCTCTTTTATTATATCCTTCAGTATTAATATTGGCTATATTCTGACCTGTTACAGATAGAGATTGTCTATATGCTTGGACACCAGTCTTTCCAATTTCAAAAAGACTTGCCATCTATTTTTTACCTTTTACTTCAATATGAGAGCTAAATTGTCTTATTAAACCTTCAGCAATACCAAAATTATTCTTTTTTGATAGAATTGAAGCGTATTCACTATCTAACATATCATTAAAAGTATCTTGGGCTTCTGAACTAAAAATTCCCTCTGCAAGTTTACTTTGTCTAGCTTGCTTAAGCATTTGATGAACGAATATAGCTTCAAATTGTTCTGCAACGTCTCTTAACTCTTTATCACTTGAGGCTCTTAAATTTCTCTCAAGTTTTTTATTCGCTACATTATCTGATAAAATTTTAATTTGATTTATTTTTGATAAAGTATCAGACATTTTAATACCTTAAATTATAATCATTTGTGCTCTTAGAGCACCTGCAGCTCTTAAAGCTTCTAAAATGGCAACTAAGTCGGCGCTTGTAGTACCTATTGAATTAATAGCATCGACAATGTCAGCTAAAGATGTTCCAGGATCAAATACAAACGCAGAAGCTTTGTCAGCTCCAGCTTGTATATCAGTATCATTTTGGGTGGTGGCCTCAGTAGTAGTAGTAACATTTCCCTCATCATCATATAAAACTTGACCAGGGATTGTGTTTGTATCTTCGTTCACTTTGACTGTTAAACTTCCATGACTTACTGCTGCAGGAGTAACCTTAACATCACCTCCAATGACTATTGTACCTGTTCGAGCATTCACAACCACTCTTGCAATAGGAGATGCCGGATCAACCTCAATATTTTCAAGCAAACTCATGAAACTTACTTTTTGAGAGGGATCTTTTGGCGCCCTCACAGAAATAGATGTGTGGTCTAATGCTTTGGCAACATCAGGTCCAAAAACTTTATTTATTTCTTCTGTAATACGGTTCGCAGTTGTAAAATCTCCTTGATGCAAATTCATCACAAAATTTTCTGAATTTATAAATGGCGCTTCAACCATTCTTTCGACTGTAGCTCCGTTCGCAATTGTTCCTACAGTTGGTATATTAACTGACATAGATGATCCATCTGCACCTTCAACACCAAAACCACCTACTGCAAGGTTTCCCTGGGCAATGGCATATGTCTGTCCATCAGCTCCCTTTAGAGGAGTCATCAAAAGGGTCCCTCCTCTTAGGCTTTTAGCTTTACCCATAGAAGAAACTGTAACAGTTATTTTTTGCCCAACTTTTGTAAAGGGGTCTAAATCTGCAGTAATCATTACAGCTGCTGAGTTTTTTCCACTTAGACTACTTGCATCTACATTCATACCAAACTGGGAAATTGTAGACTGCATACTCTGCAGCGTTAATGCTAATGATGAATCCCCTGTACCATCAAGTCCAACAACAATACCATAACCCATTAATTGATTTGATCTAATACCGTCAAAACTAACCATGTCCTTTAATCTATCAGCTGAAACTTTAGCTGAATAAAATAATCCGATTAACGCTAATAAGAAAATGGTTGTTATTTTTTTCATTTTTTAAACCTTAAAATGGTGAAATTGCTCTAAAAATTTGACTGCCCCAACCTGGCTTTGTGGCACTGTCTAAAATACCTGCTCCAACATACTCAATCTGTGCTTCTGCAATCTTAGCTGATGACACAGTATTAGTTGTCGAAATATCTTGAGGTCTAATAATCCCACTTAATCTAATATACTCAGTACCCTCTGTAATTCTTAATTTCTTTTGCCCTTTAATCTCAAAATTTCCGTTAGGAAAAACCCTAACAATGGTTGCGGATAAGGTTCCGCTTAAACTGTTCGACTGATTAGTAGCCATAGAACCTGAAAACGAATTTGTCTTTGAAG
>JADHRC010000088.1 GCA_016777645.1 Alphaproteobacteria bacterium | reverse complement strand
CCTGCAAGGGCATTAGGAACGTTTAATACTATTTTACAAGAGGCCTTGTCAGCTTTAGAGAGAATATATTCACAACTTAGTATTACCCCTAAAATAAATAACCTACATACTGCTCCAAAATTAGAGTTATATAAAAATAAACCACCTGATATATTTTTTAAAAACATTAATTTTTCATATAACGAAAAATCAAAAGTTTTAAATAATATAAGTTTTTCTATTGTAAGCGGTTCTAATGTAGCGTTAGTAGGTCAAAGTGGTGCAGGTAAGTCTTCTATTATAAATTTAATGTCACGATTTTATGATCCATCATCTGGACATATTTTTATAAATAACCAAGATATTAGAAAAGTAGATATTACTTCACTACGCAATAATATTTCTTTAGTTAGCCAAGATACTATTATCTACAATAAAAGTTTTCTAGAAAACATTAAATTTGGTAAATTGAACGCCACAGAAAAAGAAATCATAAAAGCAGCGAAGAACGCAGACATTCACGATTTTATTAACAACTCCTCTTTAGGATACCAAACAATAATTGGAGAAGGAGGCAACAATTTGTCAGGAGGGCAAAAACAAAGAATTTCTATTGCTAGGGCAATTCTAAAAGACGCACCTATACTTTTATTAGATGAAGCAACAAGTTCTTTGGATGCTCAAACTGAAAATCAAATTAATAGAACTTTGAACCAAATCACAAAAAATAAGACGACTATAACAGTAACTCATAAATTAAATAACATCATTCATGCTGATCAAATTATTTTATTTAGTAAAGGCAAAGTTGAAGATATTGGTAAACATGATGATTTAATCAAAAAATCTAAACTCTATAAAAAATTATATGAGACAAGTTCTAAGAGCTAAAAGTTATTCTCTTTTTAAAACATCATCTAATAGACGATTAACCCACCAAATAGATCTAAAGTTTTTTTCCAATTTAATAGGGTCATATTTTTTTTTAACCCAGTCTAAAAAACTTATTTCATTTTTTTTATATTCATTCGTATATTCATAAACAAAAGAATCTAAAACACCCGGTTTGGCCCACTTTACATGTAAGTATTTCCAAGAAAGTTGTTCTCTAGCTTTTTCAAGTTGTTTTTTATGAAGTAGAAAATATAAGGCACATACTATACCAGCTCTGTCTGCACCAGATTTGCAATGTATCAGAGCAGGATATTCTATGTTTTTAAAAAGCTTTTCAGCTTCGAAAATCATTTCTTTTTCTGGAGCTGCACGAGACCTGGCTCTAAAATCTATCAACTTTAAATTATATTTTTTACATGCTTCATTTTCAAGTAACCAACCGCCATCTTTTCTAACTCCTCTTAGATTAACAATAGTCTTAATGCCTAGTTCACTATATTTTTTTATCCTAGAGGGAGTTGGCATATTTGATCGAAAAATATTTTCGTCAACTTTATGGAAATTGTTATAAAGCAACCTTAAAAAACCATGGTCTTTGATCATCATATCAAACCATGCTGAAAATCTGTTGAATTGATCTTCTTTAATTTGTTCAGTCAACTATCTAATTCCCTGCTATTGTCATTCCTTCAATTAGTAAAGTTGGACAATTTATAGCTTGTTGGTAATCAAGGTCATTTGCAGGAATGATATTCATGAACATTTCTTTTAAATTTCCTGCAATTGTTGCCTCTGTAATAGGATGGGATAATTGTCCATTTTTAATCCAAAATCCACTTGCACCTCTACTATAATCACCTGTTACCATTGATACACTACTACCAATCATATCTGTAATATAAAAGCCTTCGCTTACTCTTGAAATAAGATCTTGAGGTGTATCTTCTCCATTCATTAAAATCAAATTAGTTGTTCCAGGTGATGGAGGGCCACTGATACCTCGTCGTGCGTTTCCAGTGGGCGTTAAATTAAGTTGTTTTGCTGATGACAAGTCTAATAACCATTGCTGAAGAACTCCATCTTTAACTAATGTTTGTTTTGAGGTTCGTAATCCTTCTCCATCAAACATTCGTGAACCTAATCCTCTTTTAAGTAATGGATCATCTACTAAATTAATAAGTTTGCTTGCCACGGACTTGCCGAGCATGTCTTTTAAAAAACTAGTTTTTCGGGTTATGGCTGAGCCATTAATTGCTGACGCAAAATGACTTGCAATAGATCGTGATACTCTAGGATCGAATATTACTGGATATTTACCAGTAACTGGTTTTTTTGCGCCCATTCTCGCTAATGTTTTTTTTGCAGCTTCAACCCCAATTTGCTTTGGCTCTCTTAAATCTTCTCCAAACACTTTTGAGGAGTAGTCATAATCTCTCTCCATTTTTCCGTCTTTTTCTGCTATTACAACTACGCTAATACTATGATTTGATTTTTTTGAACTACCTAAAAATCCATTTGAGGTCATTAAAAGGGTTTCACCTTCTCCCCACGAGGCATCTGCTCCATCGCTGTTAGTAATACCTTTTACTCCTAGGGCTGCATCCTCAATTTCAGACGCTCTTTGTCTAATAATATCAATGTTAGGTTCAAGAGGATCATAACTATCTATTGAAAAATCATTATCTACAGAAAAAAGTTTAAGAGTTTCTTTGTCAGCAATTAAACTAAATTCATCTTTGGGAGCAATTTTAGCCATTTCGACGGCTCTGTTTGCTACTTCTTTAATAGAATTTTCAGAGCTTTCATTTGTAGAAACTGATGCTATTTTGTTGCCCACAAAAACTCTTAGTCCAGTATCAAAATCCTCGTATCTTTCTATATTTTCATCCTTACCTAGTCTTCTAGTTAGAGACACACCTCTACTTCTTGATAAAACGCAGTCTGCGGCTGTTGCACCATTTTTTAAAGCTGTTTCTATAAGAATGCTCATGATGTCTGTATCATTAAGTTTTTGGGCACACATTTAAAAATTTCCTAAAAAGAATAAATTACAAAAATATATATTTGAGTTATTAATATAGTGTCACTGTTGTTGCAATGTTAATTAAAATTAATAAAAGGATAAAATGAAAAAAAATATTTTTATTGATGGTGAAAGTGGAACTACTGGTCTTCAAGTTTATGAAAGATTGAGTAAACATCCTAATGTAAATATTTTATCAGTCGATAATGAAAAAAGAAAAAACATATCATATAAAAGAGAAATGTTAGCTTCATGTGACGTTGCTTTTCTATGTTTGCCTGATATCAGTGCTATTGAAACAGTTGAAATTGCAAACCAACTTAAAGAAAAATCTCCACTCATCATTGATGCGTCAACAGCTCACCGTACCAATGAAGAATGGTCCTACGGTCTCCCGGAACTGGGAAAAATATATAAAGATAAAATCATTGGGTCAAAACGAATTGCTGTGCCAGGATGTTATCCAACAGGTGCTAATCTTATAATTAAACCACTTATCGAGAATGAATATATTTCACCGAACTATCCTATTATTATTAGTGCAGTAAGCGGGTATTCGGGGGGAGGTAAGGATCTTATTAATTATTTTAATGAAGAAGATCATGAACCCTTTTTTACCTATGCACTTAATTTAAACCATAAGCATTTGCCAGAAATTAAATTTCACAATAATTTAACCTTAGATCCTATTTTCATGCCATCAGTGGGAGATTTTATTCAGGGTATGATAGTATCAATTCCAATTCATTTTTCGTCTTTTATTAAAAAGATTGATACCAATACAATACAAGGGTTAATGGAAGAATTTTATTCAGATTCTCACTTTGTATCAGTTTTAAAGAAAGATGAAGGATTAAACTCGAAAGGTTTTTTTAGGCCTGACAATTTAGTTAATACTAATTTCCTAGATATAAGTATTTTTGGAAATGATAAAAATGAACAACTCATAATATCTTCAAGATTAGACAATTTGGGTAAAGGTGCATCTGGAGCGGCCATTCAATGTATGAACTTGGCACTAGGATACAGTGAAAATTTAGGATTATAAAAATACCTATGAGCTATTTTACAGAAAAACAAGATTCTTCAAGTTTAGATGAGATTTTTCCTGATTTTTCTCCATTTGAGAGAGCTATTAGCTATCCATATTTTGCTCCCGGTTACTCATTTTCTTTTTACAAAGGGTCTTTTGTAAAAGGCATTTGTCATAATTTAGATAATAGAATTCCAATTTTGTCAGTTGGTTCTAATAGATCACCTTATCAGTTAAAAAGAAAATTTTCTTTGAATGCGGATATTTGTGTAACACCCGCTATTTTATATGATTCAGATATAGTTTATTCGGCATCAATATCTGCTTATGGTTCTATGCCTTCAACACAATGGCCTTGTGAAGGGGTGTCAGTTAATCTCAATGTTTTATGGTTGCAAGAAAATCAGCTAAATAAAATGCATCTTACTGAGGGGCTTGGGATCGCCTATGATTTTGTTAAACTAAAATCAGGAACTGTAAAAATACAAGACTTTGAGTTTAAAAATGATATTTACGGATATGTTTCAGTGCCAGGTGTGTTCCCCTTTGGATTAAAAACACCGAAAAGATTATCATCCATTCATGCGCAAAATACAAGTTTAACTAATTTATCAGAAAAAAATGCCTTAATCTCTCTTAAAGATTTTTTAAATATCAAGGATATGGATTTAAATCTTTGGTTAGAAAAAGTAATAAAAAATAAAGAGTATAGGCTTTCAATTCATGAGATTTTAAAAGAACAAGCTATCAAACCTAAAAAACCAAATTGGCAAATAGTTAAGGTTAATGCTAAGGGAGACTTAATAGTTTAATTTGGTATCAAATAAGTACTGCTATGCCATTTAAAAATAGCTATTGTAACTAATACTAAAAATCCTAAAATTACATAGTTAAATAACCTTTTATTTTTACTATTCATGGAAGAATTATCTATTATCCTTATTAATAGGAATGATATTCCTGCTAAAATTAAGAAACCTATACCTCCAATTAACACTGTATCCATAGATATATCTCCAAATATTTATGATAATGATTATCATTATTAAATAATAAAATCTTTTTAAAACAATAACTTAAGCAAAAACTTAAAAAAAAAATAATTTTATTTTACTTTTATTTGTTGATTAACTATTAATTCTTTTTTATTGTCTCATCTAAGTACTAACTAATAGTGCATAAATCTAGCTTTAGCTAGAAAATATGACAAATATAAGGGGAGTTTATAAATGTCTTTAAATAAAATTTTAAAATACGCCGTGCCGGCAGCTTTCATTTCGTCATTACCATTTCTGGCTAATGCAGCAGATAGTGCTAACTTAAAGTCAGATGATTTTGTTGGAATAAGTTTCTGGTTGATTTCTATGGCTCTAGTAGCCTCAACTGCTTTCTTCTTTATGGAAACACAAAGAGTTTCTGCAAAGTGGAAAACATCATTAACAGTTTCGGGTCTTGTGACATTAGTTGCTGCCGTTCACTATTTCTACATGAGAGATGTATGGGTAGGAACTGGAGAAACACCCACAGTTTATAGATACATTGACTGGTTAATTACTGTTCCATTGTTAATGGTTGAATTTTACATAATTCTTAGAGCATGTACAGCTGTTGCTGGTGGTGTTTTCTGGAAATTAATGATTGGTTCATTAGTAATGCTTGTCGGTGGATATTTAGGTGAAGCCGGATACATGAATGTAACTCTAGGATTTGTTATAGGAATGGTTGGTTGGATATACATCCTATATGAAGTATTTGCTGGTGAAGCAAGTAAAGCCAGTGAAGAAGCTCCAGAGTCAGTTCGATCAGCTTTCTCTACTATGAGATGGATTGTAACAATTGGTTGGGCAATTTATCCAATCGGTTACTTCATGGGTTATATGGCAGGTGGAGTAGATGATAACTCCCTTAACATAATTTATAACTTAGCTGACGTTCTTAACAAGATTGCATTTGGTGTAATTATATGGAATGTTGCTGTTACTGAATCAGAAGCATAAATTTAATATACAATTTTAATAAAAGCCTGCAGTTTATTCTGCAGGCTTTTTTTTATTTTTAAGTTAAAGTGATAAACATGTTACTGGGTGTAAATGAAAAGAGAAATTAAAAAAATAAATCAAGTAAGTAGTATCGTTGTTGGTGGAGGTTTTGGTGGTATAGCTACTGCACTAAGGTTAAGGGCTCTTGGTCATAAGGTTACGCTTTTAGAAAGGCTAAGTTATTTAGGTGGAAGAGCGCAGGTTTTCAAAAAAAATGGCTTTAAACATGATGCAGGTCCTACTGTAATAACTGCACCATTTTTATTTGATGAACTCTTTGAACTTTTTGACGAAAAAAGAGAGGATTACGTTGAATTCAAGCCTTTAGATCCTTGGTATAGATTTCATTTCCATGATGGTAAAACTTTTGATTATTCTCAAACAATTGAAAAAACTAAAGAAGAAATGAAAAGGTTTTCAACTAAAGACGCCGACAATTATGAAAATTTATTAAAGGCGTCAAAATCTATTTTTGATATTGGTTTTACCAAGCTAGCTGACAAGCCGTTTACTTCCTTCTTATTCATGTTAAAGCAAATCCCGGCGCTTTTAAAACTTAGAAGCTATTTTACCGTTGCTCAATTAGTGAATAAATACATAACGAACCCT
>JADHRC010000087.1 GCA_016777645.1 Alphaproteobacteria bacterium | reverse complement strand
TTTCGGGTGAAAACCAGAATCCGTTATATATTAACTCGGCATATTTTGGCATTAATTCATCTTTAAGGTGGGCTGCTCCTTTGTCCAATGTTATGGATTCAATGGCTTTTCGCATATGAAATAATATTGTTCCCCCGGGAGTTTCATATATGCCTCTAGATTTCATGCCTATAAATCTGTTTTCGACTAAATCTATTCTACCAATACCGTTTTCACCTCCTATAACGTTTAATTTGTGAAGCATATTAGCTGGTGATAAATTTTCACCATTCAAAGAAATTGGATCGCCATTTAAAAATTCTAAAAATATTTCTGTTGGTTTATCAGGAGCCTCAAAAGGCGATTTAGTTCTTGAATAAACAAATTCCTCTGGTTCTATCCATGGGTCTTCAAGTATTTTACCTTCGGCTGAAATATGTAAAAGGTTAGCATCTACACTAAAAGGAGCCTCACCTCTTTTATCCTTTGGAACTTTTATTTGATTTTTTTCTGCATAATTAATTAGATTTGTTCTACTTGTAAGTTCCCATTCACGCCACGGGGCGATAACTCGGATGTTTGGCTGCAGGCTATAATATCCAATCTCAAACCTAACCTGATCATTACCTTTACCTGTTGCACCATGTGAAACTGCATCAGCACCGGTTATATTTGCAATTTCAATTTGTCTTTTAGCAATTAAAGGTCTAGCAATGGAAGTACCTAACAAGTAAATGCCTTCATAAAGAGCATTAGCTCTAAACATGGGGAAAACAAAATCTTTTACGAATTCTTCTTTTAAGTCATCTATAAAAATTTCTTTAACACCTAATGCCTTTGCTTTTTCTCGAGCTGGTTCAACTTCTTCACCTTGACCAATATCAGCAGTAAACGTTACAACTTCACAATTATAGTTATCGCGGAGCCACTTTAGGATAACTGATGTATCTAATCCACCCGAGTAGGCAAGGACAACTTTTTTTACTTCAGGACTTTTTTCTCGCATTTTGTTCCTTAAATTATTTAAAAATATTATGATTTCTCTTTTAAAAAAAAATAATTAATATCAGTAAAATATTTAGGACAAAAATACTTTAAAAAAAAAAAATTGTAAAAAAAATAATTATTTTATTGAAATTTTAGAGACAATAGGGGTTGTAAGTAAACCTAATAATTGTTAGTTAATAAAAAGAAATAAATTAATCCCTATAGAAATGTAGTTAGACATCTCATTTTAGGGTATTATTCATGGGAACATAATGAATTTCTTTAGGTTGATTTCTTTTAGCGCATTTTTAACATTAACCTTATTTGCCTCTAAAGTCTCATTTGCTGAAACAAGTTTGTTGGGCTCTGAAAAAAACTGGAAAGCTTACTCTACTTTAAAAGGCAAATCTAAAACTTGTTTTATTACCTCTGAGCCTATTAAAACCGTTGGAAAATTTAATAAAGACAATAGGGGTAAACCATATGTATTTGTTACAAACATAAAGGGTGGAAGTACCCATGAAGTATCTATAAAAGCTGGTTTTAATTTCAAACGAAATGAAGATGTTATCTTTGATGTAGATGGAAAAAGAACAAAGCTTTTCCCTGTTGATGATCGAGCTTGGTCAGAGAGTTCTAAAGTAGATAGGTTCCTTGTTCAATCAATGAGAAAAGGTAAATTGCTAAAAGTAACAGGCACTTCTACCCCAGGTAATAAAATTGTTGATACATACTCTTTAATAGGTTTTACAAAAGCATTAAGACTTATAGACAAAAGTTGTTCTTAGTTAAAATTTTTTGAGAAAGCATAACGTAGGTGTCTATTTTAAAACAAGATCTCCTTGAGTTAAGTTTTGAAGATTTAAAAACTTTTTGTACTACTAATAATCTTCCTAAATTTAGAGCCACGCAAATATGGAGATGGATTTATTGTTTTGGTCTCAAATCATTTGAAGATATGAAAAATATATCCAAGACAGACAAATATTTCTTAAATGAAATTTCTTATATACCAAGGCTAGAAATTTCTGAGATTCATAAGAGTAAAGACGGTACCATAAAATGGTTAATTAAACTTAAGGACAAATCCGAAATAGAAACTGTTTACATACCTCAAGATGATAGAGGAACTGTTTGTTTATCAAGTCAAGTAGGTTGTACACTAAATTGCTCCTTTTGCCATACTGGAACGCAAGCTTTAGTTAGAAATTTGACAGCAGGTGAAATCATTGGCCAATTAATGGTTGTAATGGATCATTTACAAGATTGGCCTTCTGGTAAAAATGGAAGAAAAGTAACTAATATAGTTATGATGGGTATGGGAGAACCCTTATTAAATTATGAAGAAGTTAGCAAATCTATAAAAATAATGATGTCAGACGATGGTATTTCTATTTCAAGAAGGAGGATAACATTATCAACTTCTGGGATAATACCTTTTATAGATATAGCTGGATCTGACTTGGGTGTAAATTTAGCTATTTCACTTCATGCAGTTAATGATGATTTGAGAAATAAGTTAGTTCCAATAAATAAAAAATATAATTTAGAAGAGTTAATAAACACATGTAGAAATTATCCTAACTTATCAAACTCTAGAAGAATTACATGGGAGTATGTTATGATAAGAGGCATAAACGATACAGTTGAAGATGCCAAAAAACTAGTTGAATTAATTTCAGGAATACCATCCAAAATCAACTTGATTCCATTTAATCCATGGCCAGGGTCATTATTTGAAACTTCCTCGCAAAAGAGTATAGATCAATTTGCAAAAGTAATTATGGATGCAGGTTATGCATCTCCTGTTAGAAAACCTCGAGGCCAAGATATTTACGCAGCATGTGGGCAATTAAAGTCTGAAACAGAGAAAATAAGAAGATCACAAATCAATAAACTCATGCCTTTACATTCAATTTAAAAAAATTGTTAAGAATATTAAATTTTTATGAAACTATTGCTTTAAGAGGCATTAGCTATTACATTACAAAAGTAAATTAATTTTAATAAGGAAAATATGTAAATGAATAATAATCGTTTCATGTCAAGTTCAAATGCTCAAGCTACCCAGATAGATTTGGGTCTTAGATCATATATGCTTGGTGTTTATAATCATATGACAACAGCCCTAGCATTGACAGGTTTCATGGCTATGGGATTAAACTTTCTTGCTATTTCCAATGGTGCCTTAACACCCATAGGTGAATTATTTTTCTTAAGCCCTCTAAAGTGGGTGGTAATGTTAGCGCCCTTAGGAATGGTTTTCTACATATCTGCAAGAATAAATAGTATTTCAGCTCAAAAAGCCAGAAGCCTATTCTATGTATATGCTGGATTAATGGGGCTCTCTTTGTCATCAATTCTACTTGTTTACACAGGTGCATCTGTAGTTAGAGCATTTTTTATTACTGCCGCAGCCTTCGCTGCTCTATCTATCTATGGCTATACCACTAAAAAGTCCCTTTCAGGCCTAGGCTCTTTTTTAATGATGGGTGTTTTTGGTTTGATTATAGCTCAGATAGTTAATATTTTTATGGCTTCAACTCAATTAGATTTCATGATTTCAATCATTGGTGTTCTTATTTTTGCAGGTTTAACCGCATATGATACACAAAAAATTAAAAATATGTACTTAGCGGGTGATAATAATGAAACATCTGGTAAAAAATCAGTAATGGGCGCTTTAACATTATATTTAGATTTTATATTAATGTTTCAATTTTTACTTATGTTTTTAGGCAACAGAGAATAATTTAAAAATTTAAATATAAAAAAAAGCCATCTTTGATGGCTTTTTTTATTTATCAGCTATAATTTTTCTAATCTTTTGATTAATCTTATTTGAATCAGGTTTTGTTGTGCTAGCATACCAAGAATCAAGTTCACCATTTTTATTAATGAGATATTTATAAAAGTTCCATTTTGGGAAAGCTAAAAAGCCAGCTTCTTCTTTTATCCACTTAAAAAAACCATGTCCATTGTTTCCTTTTATATCAGTGATTTCTGTTAATAGAAAAGTGATATCAAAATTTGTCGTACAAAATTCTTTAACTTTTTCGTTTGTAGATAATTCTTGGTTTCCAAAGTCATTTGAAGGTACTGCCAAAATTATAAGTCCGTCTTTTTTATATCTTTTGTGTAGTACTTCTATATCAGCATATTGATTGGTGAAACCACATAGAGAGGCAGTATTAATGACTAACATTGGTTTTCCTTTAAAATCACTTAACTTTATTAATTCACCGTCAACTGATTTAAAGTTAAATTTATATGCATTAGCACTAGCATCATTAACCATTATTATTCCTGTTATTAAATAAAAAAAAAATAAGATATTTTTCATATTTTAAGATGTCCATATTGGATTTAAAAAGTTATCTATTAGATCTTTGCCATTAGATTGAATGGCGAAATTTCTAATGTGGCCCGTCAAATTCTTCGAACTTAACAGTTTACCAATTAATTCTGATTTTTTAGAGATTAAATCTCTTTTTAAATATCTCGCTCGAATAAAAGAATTAACTAATTCATCCAAGTTATCACTATGCTCTAAAAATTTTTTTAAGAAAACAGCATCTTCGAGAATTTGATTTCCGCCTTGAGCTAAATGAGGAAGCGTAGGAAAAGCTGCATCACCGAACAAAAAAGTTCCCTGTTTATATATGGAAGTTTTTTCTTTTAAATTTTTTTGAACATGTGTTGAGATCCAATGTAATTCATTTGGTATTAAATAAAGTAACGTGCTATTTAAAAATTTTGGTGGAGTAGTATTATTTTTGTTTGGAACAAATATATAATTTGTTGCTTTTTTCTTTTTTATAATTGTGGGGTAAATCACATAATATCCCTCAGAATGAATTAAAATCTGGAGCATTCTTTTAGTTAACTGGTATGGATTATTATCTAGTGAAACAGCTCTAAAAATTTTTTTAAAGCCAGTATTTTTTTTAGATCCTACAACGAATTTTCTTGATATTCCGTTAACACCATCTGCACCAATTATGAAATCTGATTCAAAAAGCCTTCCTTCACTATCCAAGAGCTCTTTATTCAATCCATTTGCTACTATATGATCTATTTTTGATGAATATATTTTAACTCTTTTACTCTTAAGAGCTTGAGTCTTGAAAATCTCAATAATGTCTTCCCTGCTAATTGAGCCATAATTTGAAACCTTATTTATTAGATCATAATTAGTTAAAAATTCTAATGTTTGTTCAGAATTAATTTTTTTAATATGTATTGTGTTGAATGGTTCAAATATTGGTTCAACGTGTTCAATATTACAAATCTGATTTAGAGCAAGCCATCCATTTGGCGAAATTTGTTGTGATCCAAAACTATTACTATCACCTTCAAATATATTTACATGATATTTTTTTTTTGTAAAAACTACAGCAGCTAGCCAGGCAGCAACACTTCCACCAATAATAGTAATATTTTTTATCATCAATATTTAATTTCTATAAAAATAATTAGAAGTCCTTTATAACTAGAAGTATTGAAATCTTGATTTTTATTAATCTTATAATATAATTTATCTAAGTATAACAAAAAATAATTTCATTTATCATTAACTATTGTTTCTAAAAATTCACTTATAATTATAATTTACTTGAAGTTTTGACAAAAATAATAAAGATATAGTCTTTTTTTAAAATAGCTTCTGGAAAAGTTAATGAGCACTAAAGTACAAAAACAACTTCAAGACATTGGTATAGTAAATATAAAAGAAATTTATTATAACCCAACTTATGAATTTTTATATGAACAAGAAAACTCTGATGAGTTAGAGGGATTGGAAAAAGTTCAGAACACAGAATTTGGTGCAGTTAATGTAATGACTGGTATTTACACAGGTAGATCTCCTAAAGATAAATACATTTTAAAAGATGAAAATACCAAGGATAGCTTATGGTGGACTTCTGAAACATCCAAAAATGATAATAAACCAATTACTAAAAATGTTTGGGATAATCTAAATAATATTGTTACCAACCAACTTTCTAATAAAAAACTTTATGTAGTGGACGCATTTTGTGGCGCCAATAAAGATACTTGTTTGAAAGTAAGGTTTGTAATGGAAGTTGCTTGGCAAGCTCATTTTGTTAAAAACATGTTTATTAGACCTTCAGAAGAAGAACTTAAAGACTTTGTCCCAGATTTTCATGTTTTAAACGGTTCAAAATCAAATAATAAAAATTTTAAAAGTGATGGTTTAAACTCAGAAACATTTATTGCATTTAATCTAACTGACAAAATTCAAATAATTGGAGGCAGTTGGTACGGTGGAGAAATGAAAAAAGGGATGTTTTCAGTCATGAACTATTTGTTACCTCCTAAAAACATAGCATCAATGCACTGTTCTGCCAATAGAGGGAAAGATGGTTCTGTTGCTTTGTTTTTTGGTTTGTCAGGAACTGGAAAAACTACTTTATCAACTGATCCTAAAAGAGAACTAATAGGTGATGACGAGCATGGTTGGGATCAAGATGGTGTATTTAATTTTGAAGGTGGATGCTATGCAAAGACCATAGACCTTGATAAAGAAAAAGAACCTGATATTTATAAAGCGATCAAAAGAGATGCTCTTCTAGAAAATGTAACTGTAAATCAAAACGGTAAAGTTGACTATACTGATACTTCTGTAACCCAAAATACTAGGGTTTCATATCCAATTTATCATATAGATAATATTGTAAAACCAATCTCAAAAGGAAAACATGCATCTAAGGTCATCTTTTTAACTG
>JADHRC010000086.1 GCA_016777645.1 Alphaproteobacteria bacterium | reverse complement strand
CTTCCCAATGTTCTTCAGAATGGTCTGATTTTAAACCTGCATCTAGAATTAAAATTCCTTTTGGGGTATCCATAAGAAATAAGTTCACATGATTTAATCTAAATGGGAGATCAAAATGTGCCCAGTATAAGTCCTTGGCGATCTGTGTTAATTCTCCAAAATTAGGTTTAGTAACTTCCAGTTTTGTCATTTAAATCTCGTGAATAAGTTTGTTGGTGATTATTATTTAAGATGTTAAGAATATACATGAATATTAATTAAGTTCTAGTAAATCTAAAATTTAATTAAAACAATGAAATATCATTTTATATAGATATATTTCTAACAATAAATGATTAATTTGAACTGTGTGAGAGTAAATTATGAACAATTCATTAAAGGGAATTAAAGTATTAGATCTGACTAGGGTATTGGCTGGGCCTTATTGTACTCAAATGCTAGGTGATTTAGGAGCAGATATTATTAAGGTTGAAAGACCTGGAGGTGGTGATGATACCAGAGGTTTTGCTCCACCATTTATTAAAAATGAAAACGGTGAGGAAACAGATCTAAGCGCATACTTTTGTGGTGCTAATAGAAATAAAAAATCAATAACTATTAATCTAAGCACAAAAGAAGGGCAGGGCTTGGTTAAAAAATTATTAAGTAATTGTGATATTTTGGTAGAAAATTTTAAAACAGGTACTCTGGAAAAATATGGTCTTGGATATAATGATTTGAAATCAGAGTTCCCTCGACTAATTTATTGCTCAATCACTGGTTTTGGCCAGACTGGACCATATGCAGCAAGACCAGGTTATGATGGTCTAATACAAGCAATGGGAGGAGTGATGGCTTTAACTGGTGAACCTAATGGAGAACCAATGAAAGTTGGAGTTCCTATTGGAGACTTAATGGCAGGCATGTTTGCATCAGTTGGCATTTTAGCGGCTGTTCGTCATCAAATTACTACTGGCAAAGGTCAATTCATTGATATTGGTATGTTAGATACTCATGTTGCTTGGCTTGCAAATCAAGGAATGAATTATTTGTCAACAGAAGAAAATCCAGAAAGACTTGGAAATCAACATCCCAATATAGTCCCTTATCAAGTTATGCCAACTTCTGATGGATATATAGTCCTTTCAATTGGAAACGATCCAACATTTGAAAGATTTTGTAAATTAGCTGGAGAAGAACAGCTTATAAATGATCCTAAATTCAAAACCAATGCAGATCGTGTTTCTAATAGAGAATTTGTAACAAACACACTAAATGAGATTACTAAAAGGCAAACTTCTTCTTGGTGGTTGTCAGAGTTAGAAAAACAAAAAATCGGCTGTGGCCCAATAAACACTCTTAAACAAGTTTTTTCTGACCCTCATGTTAAAGCAAGAGAGATGGTAATTGAAATGGACCATAAAAAAACTGGAAAAGCACCATTAAAGCTAATTGCTAATCCAATTAAAATGAAAGATACTCCTCCAAGCTATAGATTATCTCCACCTTTGTTAGGTGAACATACCGATGAAATATTATCTGAAGCATTAGGTTTGTCTGAGGGTGAAATAAAACAATTAAAAGATAATGGTATTGTGTAGTTTAATACTAATTTTATAAATAATGGATATTAATCAAACTGAATAAATCTATCTTAAATATTGAATATGACAGTTTAAATTCCTGGATCAGACTTATTCTTTTATTTAGTCTTGGTATAACAGGTACTGTTGGGATGTGGTCAGTTGTTGTGGTAATGCCAGCGATTGAGAGTGAGTTTAATATAGATAGAGGAAAAGCAAGTTTACTTTATGCAACCACAATGGTTGGCTTTGGTCTTGGTAATTTTCTAATTGGGAAAATAATTGATAAGTTTGGTCTAAAGTTACCAATTATTGTTGCAACTATAATTTTAGTACTCTCATACCTGATTGGAATGATTTCAACTGAGTTCTGGCACTTATTAATTCTTCAAATTTTTATGGGAACTGCTGCTGCTACTTTTTTTGGCCCATCGATGGCAGATATTGGAAATTTTTTTGAAAAAAGAAGAGGTTTAGCTGTCGCTATAATCGCCAGCGCTAATTATGTAGCTGGAGCCTTTTGGCCATTGATCATAAGTCATTTTCTTGAAACCAATACTTGGAAGGATGTTTATTTATATATAGCGATAATTTGTATAGTTATAATGATACCGATTACGTTTTTTTTAAAAAATAATATTTCAAATAATGAAGTTAATCAAAGCGTTGAAGACAATAATTCTAAATTGATAAATCTATCACCAAGCACATTACAAACATTATTAATTTTAGCTGGAATTGGATGTTGTCTTGCTATGGCGATGCCACAAGTACATATTGTAGCTTTATGCGTAGAAAGAGGTTTTGGCTTAAGTATTGGAGCTGAAATACTCGCGGTCATGCTTTTTTCAGGAATGATTAGTAGAGTTGGTTTTGGGTATTTATCTGACAGGATTGGTCCGGTATATACTTTATTTATAGGCTCTTTACTGCAAATGATTTCTCTAGTATTTTTCTTACCCTTTGATAGTCAATTATCATTATATATAGTTTCTTTGATGTTTGGTTTATCACAAGGTGGAATTGTACCAGCATATGCAATGATAGTTAGAAAATATTTGCCAATCAAAGAAGTTGGTGAACGAGTAGGTCTTGTCATTATGGCAACAATTGTTGGCATGGGGTTAGGTGGTTGGATGTCAGGAGAAATTTTTGATCTCACACAATCTTATAAACTTGCATTTGTTAATGGTATATTTTGGAATTTAATTAATTTACTTATTGTCACGTTTATTATGTGGAAGATTTATTTCCAAAAAGATAAGCTAATTTACAGTTAGAATACGAGTTTTTGATGAATAAAATTAAAGAGCTTACAAAATCAAGTCTTGAAATAACTTATGAATTATTCATCATAATGATTCCTACTCTTATAGTTGTGAAAATTCTGGATGAATTAGGCTTTGTTCAAATTTTAAATAAATTTTTTGCACCATTAATGTTTATAATAGGTTTGCCGGAACAAATGTCTCTGGTCTTCACTACTTCTATGCTTACGAGTCCTTATGCAGGTTTAATTGTTTTTTCTGGACTGCCTGCAGATATTCCCTTTACAGCAGCACAAGCAAGTATATTGGGTCTTCTTATATTGTTTACGCATTCTTTACCCATAGAGGTGATTATTTGCCGTAAAGCAGGTGTAAGGGCACGGGCAATGATATTCATAAGGTTAGGCTTAGGTATTATCTCATGTTATTTTTTAAATTTATTTTTTCAATTTACTGGCTACATGAATTATCCCGCTACCATTTTATTACCAAGTTTAGAAACCACATCAGATCTTCTTAGTTGGGCAATAGCTCAGTTAAAAGGTCTTGGATTGATTTTTGTTATTATCGTTGCTTTAGTAATAATTTTAGATTTCTTAAAATATATTGGTGTTGAAAAACTAATTGAAAGGGCTCTTAAACCTTTTTTAAATTTTCTAGGTGTTGGAGAAAAGGCATCAACCATTGCAGTTGTTGGTGTTACTTTAGGAATAGGTTTTGGCGCAGGTCTTTTAATAAAAGAGGTCAAAACTGGAAAACTACATTATAAAGATGTGTTCGGAGTTTTAGTTTTAGTAGGGATGCTTCACAGTATAATTGAAGATACTTTTGTAGTTTCGTTTATTGGAGCGAATATAATCATAACTCTTTTTTTAAGAGCCATTATAACTTTATGTATTGTGTATGTTTTTATGAGATTAGGTGCTCAATTCACAGAACAATTTTGGCATAAGCATTTTACAAATTCAAATATACCCGAATATAAACCAAATGGTTAGTATGGGATTATAGCGTTATCCCAAGCAAAAATTTTGCCGTCGTCATCAGTTGTTTTTTTATCAATTACATTAACCAATTTTTTAGCAGAAAATTCAGGAGAAAAATATTCTTTGCCGTTTTTCTGAAAAGGTTTTGAAAGTTTAGAGTCTACAGTACCAGGATGAAGTCCAAAAACGATACTTTTTGGATTTAATCTTTTTTGTTCAATAGATAACCCTTTAAGTATCATGTTTAAAGCAGATTTTGACGCTCTGTAGGAATACCACCCCCCCAAGTGATTGTCTTCTATGCTTCCTACCCTTGCGGATAAAGAAGCAAACTTAGTTGTACGATCTCTATATAGAAGAGGTAAAAAGTATTTGGCAATTAGTGCTGTGGGTATTGTATTAGCCTTAAACATATCAATAAACTTTTTTGCAGATAGTTCTTTAATAGACTTTTCTGGGTTATCTAATTGACCTATAGCTACAATTACAATATCCAGTTTACAATTTATTGATAACGACGTTCTTTTAAGACTTTCTTCATCCAAGTAATCAACGGTATGGGAATTAATATTCTTTTGATTTAATGTGTCACCTTTTCTAGAGAATGCAAAAACATTTTCAATATTCTCTTTATTTGCATATTCAACACACAAAGCTTTTCCAATGGCGCCGGAACTTCCAAATATGGCAATATTTAATGGTTTCATTTAATAACTTGATTTCTAATTATGTAAATATATTGATAAATATACTTTTTTATAATGATATATAGTATCATCATGCTTGAAAATATAAAGAGTGAAATATGAAAAACAATAAACCCCATTTTCTTCTAGTGCATGGAGCTTGGCATGGAGGATGGGTTTGGAAAGAAATGGCAGATTTACTTAGATACCAGGGCTATAGTGTTTCCTGCCCAACTCAAACTGGATTAGGTGAAAGGAAGCATCTAATTTCATCCGACATTACTTTAGAAATATTTATTGAAGATATTGTAAATCATATTATTTCAGAAGATTTGTATAATATTATACTCGTTGGTCATAGTTTTGCTGGTAGCACTATAAGTGGGGTTGCTGATAAGTTAAAAGATAGAATTAAACAATTAATTTATTTAGATGCTGTTATTTTATTAAATGGTCAGTCTCCATTTGATATTGCACCTGTTGAGGTAGTTAATGAAAGAATTGCTCTAGCAGAACAGTCAGAGGGAAAGCTTTCAGTTCCTTCTCCCAAAGCTGAAGCATTTGGAGTTTTTGATGTTAGGAAATCACTACTTTTAGAAAGTAAATTAACACCACATCCATTAAGTACGTTTAAATCAAAATTGGTCTTAAAGAATGAAATTGGAAATGGGTTGCCTCTTAGCTACATTATTTGTACTGATCCAGTTTATAAATCTTTAGAAAGTTCAAGAGAGATTGTAAAAAAAATGAATTGGCCAATCTTTGAATTAAAATCTGGCCATAACGCAATGTTTACACATCCGAAAGAAACTTTAAATTTATTCATGAAAATTTGTAATTAAAATTTAGGAGAGAAAAATGTCATCATGTATTACTGGCTGGGCTCATAATAAATTTGGCGTAAATAGTAAACAAAACTCTGAGCAAATGATTGCTGAAGTGGTTGAAGAAGCTATTAATCATGCTGCAATATCACCTAAAGATATAGATGCAATATATGTAGGAACTTTTAATAATGGTTTCCAAAAGCAAGATTTTCATGGTGCGCTACCTGCAGTTTCACAATCTGATTTAAGATATGTGCCTGCAATGAGGGTAGAAAATGCATGTGCTACTGGTTCTGCAGCTATTCATACTGCAATGAATGCAATTGAATCAAAAAGGGCAAAAACCACACTTGTTGTTGGGGTTGAAAAAATGACTGACACTTCCTCTGAAAGAGTGGGTGATATTCTTTTAGGTGCGAGTTATAGGCCTGAAGAGGGGAATACTAAAGGTGGTTTCACAGGTGTTTTTGCTAGTATTGCTAAGGCATATTTTCAAAAATATGGAGATAAATCAGATATTTTAGCTAAGATCGCTGCAAAAAACCATGAAAATGGATGTTTAAACAGCCTTGCCCATATGCAAAAAAATCTGGGCTTTGATTTTTGTAATTCAGTATCTGAAAAAAATCCATATGTAGCTGAACCTCTTAGAAGAACTGACTGTTCTATGGTGTCTGATGGAGCTGCTGCTTTAATAATTCAAGATATTGATCTAGCACTTTCGGCTAAAAGAGCGATAGCGTTTAGAGCAAGAAGACAGGTGAATGATATTTTGCCGTTAAGTAAAAGAGAAAAAACAGAATTTGAAGGTGCACGTCAAGCATGGCAACATGCTCTTCAAGATGCCAAAATAAATTTAGATGATTTATCCTTCGTTGAAACTCATGATTGTTTTACAATAGCCGAACTCATTGAGTATGAAGCTATGGGATTAACTAAAATAGGTGAGGGGTATAGAGCTGTTGAGGAGGGATGGGTTCACAAAAATGGAAAGTTGCCTATTAATCCTTCAGGGGGGTTAAAATCAAAAGGTCATCCTGTAGGAGCTACAGGAGTATCTCAGCATGTTATGTCAGCAATGCAATTGACTGGTGAGGCAGGTGAGATGCAAATAAAGGATGCTAAATTAGCTGGTATTTTTAATATGGGAGGTGCATCTGTGGCCAATTATGTCTCAATTTTAGAAAGAATAAGATAATTTAAAGTAGAAAATAGAATGATGACGGTTTTAAATCTAATGTTATTGGTTCAAGAGGCTATTATTTAAATATAAAAATCTTTACGCCAGTTCTTTTTCAAATGTCCATGTTCAATACACCAGTTTTCTATTTCTTTAAGTTCTTTCCAAATTTCTCGTCCAATTTGAGCTCGGGCTTTAGCTTTTGCTTTTTCGATTTTTGTATAGCGACCATGTTTAGTTTTAGAAGCTGC